>JAJXYR010000226.1 GCA_021780475.1 Pseudomonadota bacterium | reverse complement strand
GGCCGCCGCGGCCTGCGCGGCGAAGAACTGGTTCGCACCAGCCGTGGTGTACTCGGCCTGCTGCAGCACGATGCCGGCGGGCACGACATCGAAGCCGCTGGTGCGTGCGTCGCCGAACGTCGTGCCGGCGACGGTGCGGTAGCCGGCGACGATCGTGCCGCCGCCGACCACGTTGAAGGATTGACCCGCCTGAATGTCCTGGTAGCCGGGTGTCTGGGTGACCAAGTAGGCCCCGGGCAGCAGCGCATAACGTGCCGGCAACAGTTGATACACGCCGGCCGGCAAGCCCGGCATGCCGGCAAGGTAGACCGAGTCGCCGACCTGCAGCGTCGAACCGCCGGAAATATTCGGATCGTACGGCGCGACGTTCGCATTCAAACCCGGCAGGATCGCGAACTGGCCCGGGCGATAAGCCGCGGACAGCACATCGTTGGTGCCGCCCACTCCGGGTATCCATTCATACGCCAACAAGTCGCCGCCGCCGGAAACGTCGACCACCGACCCCGGCGCGAGCACCACGTTAGAGCCCTGCAGCGTGACGCGCTGCGCGGGCGGCGCGGCGCCACCGACCCCGTACAGCGCGTTCAATCCGTCGGCAAGCGGGTAAACCCAGGACAGGCCGCCCTGGGTCGTGCCGAACGGGATTGTGAGTCCTTGGGCCGACGTCGAGGTGATGCTTCCCGCACCCAGATCGATCGATTGCGCATCGATGGTGATGGCGCCCAAGGGCGCGCGCAAGACGCCGTCCTGCCGGACGGTGCCGGCGCTCAGCGTGAGCGTGCCGCCGGCCGACAACAGGGCTTGGTTTGCATCCGCCGCGCCGGACACCTGGATCGATCCCCGCGTCGGATTCGTGACGCTCGCCGGATCGGTCGAAAACACGAACTGCGACAGCGTGGACGGATAAATCTGGGCGGCGCCGAGCCCGAGGTCTCCCGCCAGGTACAGCGCGCCGCCGAGCGCCCCGGAGGGGCTAGGCAAGGAGAGATTCTGGGTCGACAGATCCTGCAAGCCGCGCAGGCGCAAATCCCCGCTCGACGTGAAGTTCGCGTTGCCGACACCCTCGAGCGCCACGGTGCCGTAGAGTTCGATGAACCGCCCGGTCACGTCCAGGGTGCCGCCGCCGGATCCGGTTTGACCGCCGAGTGCGGCGAGCAGCGTCGGCAAATACGCCGGCGTGTAGCTCTGATCCGAATTGCCGAATTCGACATAGGGGGCGGCGATGCTCGCCGTGGTCTGCGCGGCGATCGTGAAACTCGCGGCATCGAGCGATATCGAGCGGCCGGCATCGAGCGCGACGTTGCCGCCGAACGCGATGACTCCCGCGACCGCGCCCGCATTGGCGCCGAGCGATGTCAGCAGCGGCGCCGCCTTGAGATTGATCGTGTCGAAGCCCGCCCCGCTCAACAGAGCGGTGGACACAAAGGCTTGACCGGCGAATTGCGCCGGCACGGCGTGGCCGGGCGCGATCACGATCGACGGTTGCGTCGTCGCCACGTCGATTTGCCGCGCGGCCCCTGGAAACGACGAGACGCCGCCATTGCTCAGCGCGTAATCGTTGCGCCGCGAAGGATCGAGCGTCAGGCTGAAACTACCGCCGGCCGGCTGCGGCACGCCGGCGCCGGACGCGCCCGCGCCGGCTTGCAGCTCACCGCCGAGCACAACTCCCTCCGCGGCCGTCACGGCGATCGAACCGCCCGCCGATCCGACCTGCAGGGTCCGCGCGAGTCCGCTGCCGGCGGTGGCGGCATCGATCGTGCCGCTCGCGCCGGCGACGTCGATCAGGCTGCCGGGCAGAATTTCGACATAGCCGCGCTGCGCACTCAGCTTGACCTGTCCGCCGGCGAACACCGTGCCGGCGCGCTCGCCGGCGCCGTTGACGTAGATTTGCGGCGTGCCGGCGGCGTTGATCACGCCGTGGCCTCCGATCCAGATCGCCTGGGTCGGATCGTAGGTCTGCTGTTCCTGATTCGCGAGCAGGCTCAGCGAAATGGCGCCGCCCGGCGCGCTCAACGTGCCGTCCATGAAAAGACGGACATTGGACGCCAGCGAAATCGTCGCCTGCGGATCGGCGAGGATTGCGGCGCCGGTGCCGACGGTGAACGAGGGAAGTGCCGTCGTCGTCAGCGTGTTCGTGCTCGTTGCCTGCTGCAGTTCGGTCGCCGGATGGTCCTGCGTCAGCGCGAGCGACACCGGCGCGCGCAGACGGTCGATCAGCGTGGTCGTCGTCGTCAACCCGGCCAGGCTCTGGGCATCGGCGAGGCCTTGGTAGCCGGGATCGAGCTGCAGATTCTGTTGACGCAGCGTGACCAGCGTGTTCGGCAGCACGCTCATCCCGCCCTGATCCGCGGTGATCTGGAACGAGCCGAACCCGCTGCTCGAGAAGAAGTCCGGCGCAAGCCAGGTCAGCGCCGCCGCGCCGCCGCTGCAATCGGTTGCCGCGATGCAGATGCCGCTAGCCGCGAGCGACAGGCTGCCGCCGTGATAGAGCCCGAATCCTCGCAGCGTCGAACCGAGTGCGAGCGTCGCGGGCGCCCCCGCGAGCGTGCCGGACGTGGTGCCGGCGACGATGTCGATGCTGCCGCCGGCGCCGGCCGTGAGCTTGCCGTCCGCGGTCAAGTTCGCGCCGCCGGAGACATCGATCAGGCTGCCCGCCGCGAGATCGAGCGCCGCGGAGAAATTTTGATTCGCGGACAAGGAACGAAGCGATACGCTGCCGCCGTCGAGGAAGAGAGGCGCCGCGTTGCCGTCCGGGTACAGGCGCGGATTATCGTTGACCCAGGTGCCGCGTGCGGTCAACGCAGCCTGGGCTCCCAGGGTCAGCGACACGTCGGTCGCCGAGGTCGCGACCGCGGTCGGCTCGGCGAGCAGCGAGATCGACCCGCCGGGCGCGTCCACGCTGCCGCCGATATCGATCACATTGGCGGTGACGCCGAAGCTGCCGCCGTCCGGCAGCGACAGCGCAAGGCCCGCCGGTTCGACGAAGCGGCCGTTCGTGAAGATTTGCACGTTGCCGAAGCCCTGGCCGCCGCCGAGCAGCGACGGACGCAGCACCGAGGCGGTGTAGCCCGCCGGCAGCGGATTCGTCAACGGATCGAACGCGCTGCCGTCCGCGTTCACGAGCGTCGGCAGCACCGTGAGCGGTGCGACCGTCACATTGCCGGTGATGAAATCCGCGCCCGGCGTGCCGATCAGCAGGCTCGCGGCGGCCGGAACCTGGTCATAGTTGCGCCACAGCGTTCCCGTCGGAATGGGCTGATCCGGCAGCCGCTGGTAGATGCCGGCGACCGTCGCGGCGTTGACGGCGGCATCGAACACGAAGGCCGGCGCGGCGATGTTCAACGAGCCGGCATCCTGGCCCTGCACGTACCCCGGGACATAGCCGCCGCCCGCGACGTTGTTGCTGCCGGTGGTGCCCCACTTCGGATCGCCGGCCGTGGCCGAGTTGGCGATGCCGATGTACAAGACGTTCGGATTGGCGGCGCCGATGTCGACCGTCTTCCCGCCGGCGGTCAGCAATTTCGTCGTGTCGATGACGCCGCCCGTATATTGGATCCGGCCGCCCGCCAGATCGACGGAAGCGCCGGGCGCCAAGATCGCGTCGCCATGCGACTGGATCGTGATCGCCCCGCCGGTCAGATTGCGTTCGACGACATTGTGGCCGATCGCGGCGATTTCGCCGCTGACGTCCGCGAGCGGCGTTCCCTGCCAGGTGCTGCCGTCGGCGCGCGTGCCATGCTGGCGGATGTCGACATAGACCGTCTGGCCGCGCAGCGCGCCGTTCTGCTGCAGCGGGCTGTTTGCGAGTTCCGTGCCGCGCAGCTGCGCGGCGATCACGTTCGACGCGACGGACAACGTGGTGCTCGCGCCGGACACGTCGAGCACGGCGCCCGGTGCGACGTAAACCCGGCTGCCGTCCGACTGCGATGGGGCCAGCGTCGCGCCGGCGGCTTTCTGAGCGCTCAACTCCATCGTCCCGCTGGTCGCGCGCAGGGTCGCCCCGCTCATCACGTCGATCTGGTCGCCAGAGAGGCTGATGTCGGATTTCAATTGGACGTTGGCGTCGATGGTCGTCGACGGATCGGCGCTGTCCAGCGTCACCTGGGTCGAACTGCCGGGGCCCAAGGTCAGCGTGCCGCCCTCGCCCGGAACCAGCGTGTTGACGCCGCCGATCGACTGCGATCCCTGGATCGATCCTTCGTCGCCCGCCTGGAGCCGGATCGAACCGTTCTCGTTGATGCTCGTGGTCGCCGACACCCGGCCTTGCTGGTTGATCGCGAGGCCGGCGAGTGTGACGTTGCCGTCGGCGGCGAGAATTTGCCCGACCAGCTGGTCGGGCGACGCCGCGCCGGGGTTGGCGGCAACGCCGTTGGTGACCGTCCCGCCCTTGCCGCCGATTTCGACCAACAAGCCGCGCAGACCCTTGTCGGTACTGCTCGCGAGGTAGATCGCATTGCCGGCGGCGAGCATCGTCTGCCCGCCCGGCGTGCTTACCGTGCCTTGGTTGGTGACGTTGGGGGCGAAGATCAGCACCTGCCCGCCCTGCGCCGTGCTCAGATTGGCGCCGGTCGCGATGCTGATGTCGCCGCTCGCGAGCCCGTTGGAGAAAGCCTGGAACGCGGCCTGGCCGAACGATCCCGGCGCGGTCAGGCCGCTGGTGACGGCGGATGGATTGATGTCGAGCGTCGAGGCCAGCAGGCCGCCCACGTTCACCTGGGCCCCGCTGCCGAAGATGATGCCGTTTTGGTTGATCAAGAACACCCGGCCGTTCGCGCTCAGGCTGCCCAGAATGCGGCTCGGGTCGGATTGAAAAATTCGGTTGAGCGCAACCGAGGTGCTGCCCGGCTGGATGAACTGCACTTTGCCGTCCGCCGAAACGTTGAAGCTCTGCCAGTTGAGCGTCGCGTTCGCGCTCGCCTGGCTGACGGTCAGCGTCGCACCCGCCTGCACGGCGGTCGCTTGTCCGGCTGTGACGAAGCCGCTGACGCCGCAGGCACCGCCCGCGCAGGGCACGGGCAGCGTGGTCGCGCGGGTGGGCGAGGGCCATGAACCAAAGGGCGCCGCGAGTGCGAGCGCCACCGCCAACCGGATCTTGTCATGCATGAGGATCGCGCTCCACGCTAGAAGGCGTACTGCAACGTGAAATCCAATCGCGAATCGTCGCGCCGCGTGCGCGCGCCGGCTCGCCGGGGCACGGCGTAGTCGAAGCTGCCGGCGAGGCCGCGCGCACTCTCCAGCCGCAGCCCGATCCCGTTGCTCCACAAGGCGACATTGCGCGCCTGGCCGGGGAGCGGATCGACGAGGGCCGCGACACCGGCATC
The DNA here is from genome assembly GCA_021780475.1 of Pseudomonadota bacterium. Lineage (GTDB taxonomy): Bacteria > Pseudomonadota > Gammaproteobacteria > Steroidobacterales > Steroidobacteraceae > Bog-1198. The sequence goes on along the minus strand of JAJXYR010000226.1, from coordinate 4,810 downwards.
GACGAACGCGAACGCGTACAGAGGACCGAGTATCGCGCCGCCGCGTTTGCCGAGCGGCGGGCTGTGCAGCTCGATGCCGGCGGCGGCGCCCGAATCGCCGAGCGCCTCGGCTTCCAGATAACCGCGAACGGTGTCGGCGCCGCCCACGGAAAACTGTTCATTGTTGACGAGCGGCGCATCGGCCCACTGGGCGCTGAAGCGCTGGGTGAGCGCGAACGCCGCGGGCAGGGACTCCGCGGCGGTGAGACCGATGCGCAGGTCGAAGTAGTCCGGCCGCGCGTTGTAGCGCACATTCTCGAATTCGCTCGGGCCGTTGACGAGGCTGCGAACTCCGAAATTCAATGCCGCGGTCAATCCGTAGGTCCGCGTCGGTTGGCGCCACGCCGCCTGATAGGCGGCGGACCAATTCAGGTAATGCACCGCCGCCGTGACGGCCGCCGGAACGGCCGCGGCGGATCCGCCCGACGGAGCCGACGGCAGCACCGAGGTCAGCACGTCTTTGTAGTCCAACCCGGCGTTCAGCGTATCGGAGAACGACGCGGAGTTCGCGAGCGGCAGCACGTAATGGGCGCCGGTTATCGTTCCCTTGCCGAGCACGCCGAGCGTCCCCAGTGCGACGACGTTGCTGTCCGTACGGATGAACGTGAGCGCTGCGAGCGCGGCGCTCGCACCGAGGTGTCCGGTGTAATTGGCGACGAACACGCGCGCATCGCCCGGCTTCGCGGGCGCGGTCTGATATTCGAGGCCGAGACTGTCCTGGCGCTGCCACAGGTTGTCGTAGTGCAGAGCGACGGTCGCACGGTTCGGGGTCGTGTCGGCCGTATGACGGTTGTCGTATTGCACGGAACCGTGCAACGGCAATGTGTCCTTGACGGCGAGGTCGACGTCGAGTGTCCCGGGGCGCGGCCCGGCCTTCAAGATCGGCGAGACGGCGCGGTCCGGGGTACGGCTGTTGAGCCGGGTCAATTGCCGCTGCAGCGCCGGCAGCGCGAGTGTCCTGCCCGCGGCGAGCGCCGGCAGTGCCGCACGAATCTGGCGGTCGGAGAAATAGCGGTCGCCCTGGACCCGCACGCGATCGATGCGCCCTTCGGTCACTTTCAGGCGGACGATGCCGCGATCGACCGTCTGTTCCGGAATATCGACATAGACGGCGCCGAAGCCCGCCGCCTTATAGGATTTTTCGAGTGCGGCGGCGGCTTGCTTCACCGTGTCGATCGTGCGGTTCGGGCCGAGGAAGGGGTACACCGCGCTTTCGATCGACCGGCGCGCGAGCACCCGGTTGCCGAGGACGCGAAATTCCCAGATGTCGAACCGATTCTGTTGACCCGCCGCCGGATCCGCGGCTGCGGCCGCATCGGCACCGCGGGCCTCGTGAGCGCGCAGGCTGCCCGCGACCGCGATCAGCGCGGCGAGCGCGGCGGCGACGAACGTCCGATGAGGCAGAATTTGAAGCACGCTTGAGTCCACCGCTGAAACGCAAAATGGCGGCGTATCGGGAATCTCCCGATACGCCGCCGAACAGCCAGAAAAGCCTTCTGTTCTAAGGAGCCGGCATCAACGGCTTAGTGGTTCACCGTGCCCGTGCCCAGCAAGGTGCCTTCGACCGGCGTGTTGCCGAATGGCACCGGGGTGTTGCAGTTGCTGCCCGACTTGGAGAATGCATTGGTCGGGTTCGCCGCGACCGTCGCGTTCGTCGCCGGCTGGGTAGGCGGATTGGTCGCGAAATAGCGATCCGCGGGGGCCAGGTCACCACCATTGCCCCAGGGCACGCCCACGTAGGCGGAGTTGCTGGTCGCCGTCCAGGCCGGCTGACCCAGCAGCTTGGTGATGTTGTTGAGCACGGTCAGCGCGGTACCGGTGGGGGCGCCGGGGAAACCCGACTTGACCTGGTACGCGGCGCCGGTCGACCAGTACGGATCGAAACCGTTGACCGCGTTGGCGAGCGTCGGCAGCACGCCGTCGATCGCGATCAGGCGGAAGGAGTCGCCCGCGGCGGTCAGGTCGCTCGGCTTGACTTCCGAGCTCATGATGCCGATCGCGTATTGATTGCCCGGCTCCGCCACCGTGAGCGTCGGCGTGTAGTACGCGGTCAGGGAACCGCCGGAGTAGAACGCCTGCAGGCACTTGCGGATGCCGCTGGTGCCGCCGGCCGCCAGCACGTAGGCCGGTGTCGAGGTGCTCTCGTTCTGCATCGCCTGGCTCGAGAAGACGCTGCAACGCTGGTTGAGGAAGTACGCCTCGAACGAAGCCTCCGTGCCCGAACCCTTGTCGCGACGGCACAGGTAGAGGTTCGTGTCATTGGACGTCGGCGTGGCGATGCCGAGCTGGCTGGACGAGTACAGGGAACCGCTGAATATTCCGGCGACCTGGGCCTTCGACAGCGACGGCGCGCAGGCCGCGGCGTCGTTGTTCGGCGTGTTGCACGTGGCGATCACGGATCCATCGGCCAGATGCTCGGCGGCCTGCAACGCGTAGTACAGGTTCTTCGTGACCGCAATGCCCCAGACGACATCGAGGTCCGTCGACTGGTTCAGGTACTGGCTGATTTGCGACGTGCTGAACGAGCCGCCCGAGGCCGTGCGCAGGATGTTCGCTTCGACGTCGGCGAAACCGCCGGTCGGCGTCTCGGCGATCACGTCGGCCGCGTTGCAACCGGAGTGGTTGTTGTACGTGGCGTAGCTGCCGGCGGCCGCGACCGTCGCGCTGACCGAGCAGCTCGCATCCGCGGCGATCGCGGCCGGATTGATGAACGTCACCGCGGGCGCGGCGCCTTGGGCGGCGGCGATCAACGGGACGACGCCGTTCGCCGACCCCACGTTCGACTCCTTGAATATCGCGAGCGGCTGGCCGACCGCGCCCGAGGTGGCGGAGCCGGTGCAATAGAACAAGCGGTTGCTGTACGAGCCGACGGTACCGACGTAATACACGTCGAGCGTGCCGGCCTGACAGACACCGCCCGGCGCGGCGACCTCGGTCGCCTCGTTCAACAAGGTGTTGTCGATGGCGGTCGAGCCGCTCAGATAGACGTTGACGTTGGCGCTGGTCGCGTACTGGCTGATCGGCAGGGCGTTCGCGGTCGTGCAGGCCGCCGCGGCGATCGCGGTCGCGACGGCGTAGCGGATGGACTTGGTGACGATGGACATGGACTGGATTCCTTTAGGTTGAAGATTGATGACGATGATTAGGCCGGCGGCGCACTCAGGCGACGACGAGACGGCGACGGCGGCCGATCGTGCCGAGTCCGGCGACACCCGAGGCCAGGAGCCAGAACGCGGCGGGCAGCGGCACCGCCGAGACGGCGCCGGCGGGCACGTTGTAGCTCAGCTGGCCGCTGGTCGACAGGTACCAGAAGCCCGTGCCGTTCGCGTTGCCGAACTGCGTCTGCGGGGCCGGCAGCTGCGAGCCGCGGCTGCTCGGCGTGACGACGTTGTAGAAGCCGAGGGCCGTGCCGACGGAGCCGCCGAATTGCGACGTCACGGTGCCGAGATTGCCGCTCTGCATCAGCGACGTGGCGCTGTTCACCGAATACGTCTGTGCGCCGGTCGGGTCGATGTAGTAGCCCGTATTGACTGGGGTGCTGGGACTCGAAAGCATGTTCGCGAGTTCGCCGGTGACCGCATTGTTGATGTCGGTGAGATAAGCGGCCGTGATCGGCTGCTGCGTCGAGCCCGTCACGTCCGCGTACGTGCCGTTCGCGGACGCAACGAGGTACTGCGTCGCGTTGCCGGAAATGTTCGAGAACGTCGAGGCGAACTGCGGCACGATCCCGAAGTTCAGCTGATACACGCTGCCGCTGCCGGTCAGGGGATTGACCGCCGTCGTGAAGGGCGAGGTCGCCGAGTTCACGTTCAGATTCGCGGCCGTGAGGTCCGCGTAGGAGTAGTTGAGGCTGACGACTTCAGAGACCGGCGAATTGTTGTCCCAGATGGCGAGAATCAGCTGGCTTTGGGACGCCGGCGCAGAGGCCCCCATGGAGGGCGGCGCGAGCTGCGCGTGCGCGGCGGCGGAAGCGAGCGCGAGACTGATCGCGGCCGCCAAGGGCTTGACGATAGATTTCATGAAAGATCTCCCGAGTTGTTGATATTCAAAAGGCCGATGACACATCGATCCCACCGTCCCGCGCCTTATCGGGCGCGGCCTTCTCGACGGCGGCTGGGACAGGCGCACTCGAAGTGCGATGGGCCTCACACAAAAAATGCACTGTCCGAGACGTGCGTCACATTGCCCGGGAGATGTGTCGTGCCAAAGAACCGTTCATGAACTTTCGGCAACAAGCTCAGGGCTTGAACAAGCGCTTGATTGGAAAGGAAAACGAGCGGCATCAGAGCCGCAATCGGGATGCGGACGGCGCGCTCGGCGCGCTCGCGCGTCAGTCGGCGCTCAACAGCCGCTCTTCGAGGCGTTCGATCTTCAGCAGCACCTTCGCCTTGTGCGCCTCCGCGCAATCAAGCCGCTCGCGCGCCCGGTCGAGCGCCGCCGCGTCCGTGCCCGCCCGTTGTGCGAGCGACTGGTAGTCGGCGCGCGCCGCGATGCTCGCTTCATAGGCCTGCCGCCACTCCCGCTCGAGCACGTTCATATGCAAGTCGATGTCGGAATCGAGGCTGCTCATCGATCGGTCCTCACTTGTCACGGGTCCGGTGGTGATCCCATGATGCCGCCCGAACATGACGATTGGTGTGCATTGATTTGGCGGTTTTTTGACAAAAAAAGGTCCCGACCAGCGGGACCTCGAACGGGCTTGGGGGAGCCGCGGAATCTCGACGCCGCCGGCGTCAGGAATGTCGACCGAGCCAGCTGCGCGCGGGCGCGG
>JAJXYR010000273.1 GCA_021780475.1 Pseudomonadota bacterium | reverse complement strand
GCCGATCCGCGTAGCCGGCGCTTCTGGCGGCGGCGCGCACGGCGTCCGCCGCCTCGGTCACGAGCAGCGGTTCATCGCCCGACACCAGGTAGGCGCCGGCCAGGCCGCGGGTGAAGGAGGCGGCGAGTTGATCCGCGTTCAAACGCAAGCGGCCGCCCCCAGCAGCCGTGCCCGCGCGGCGGCGTATTCCTGCTCCAGCCGCAGCACCAGGTCGGCGACGCTGGGAACGTCGCCGATGCCGGCGACGCTCTGACCCGCGCTCCAAATGTCCTTCCAGGCTTTGAAGCGCGAACCGCCGGCCGCTCCGAAGTTCATGGACTCCTTGCCGGCATCCGGCAGTTTATCCGGGTCGAGACCGGCCTTTGCGACGCTTGCACGCAGATAATTGCCATGCACTCCGCTGAACAGCGCCGTATAGACGATGTCCTCGGCGCGGCTGTCGACCAACATGCGCTTGTATTCCTCGCTCGCGTTCGCTTCGAGCGTCGCGATGAATCGCGTCCCAAGGTAGGCCAAATCGGCGCCTAGCGCCTGCGCCGCCAGCAGATCGCCGCCGCTGCTCATCGCGCCCGACAGGACGATCGTGCCGTCGAAAATCGCCCGGATCTCCTTGACCAGCGCGAACGGACTCAGCAAGCCGGCATGCCCCCCGGCACCCGCGCATACGGCGATGATGCCATCGACGCCCTGCGAAATGGCCTTCTCGGCGTGACGGATGTTGATGACGTCGTGCAACACCACACCGCCGTAGCCGTGCACCGCCGCGACCACTTCGGCCGGGGGCCGCAGGCTGGTGATGACGATCGGCACGCGATATTTGACGCAGGCCGCCACGTCCGCATCCAGGCGCTCGTTGCTGCCGTGGACGATCTGGTTCACCGCGAACGGCGCGACGCGCGCGCCCGGATGCGACCGCGACCAAGTGTCGAGCTCCGTGGTGATCTCGGCCAGCCAATCGTCGAGCTGCGCGGCCGGCCGCGCATTCAACGCCGGAAACGAGCCCACGATCCCGGCCTTGCACTGGGCGAGAACGAGCCCGGGCGTCGAGACGATGAACATCGGCGCCGCGATCAGCGGCAGGCGCAGACGATTCTGCAGGTTCGGCGGTAGCGGCATCGGGGCGGCTCGTTTTGCGTGGCAAGTCTGCCTAGTATCTCGCAGTCGCCCCGTGCACACACGGTCCGAATCGGCTTATGCTTGATGGCCGCCCCCCCCCCGAGAGACAGACGATGCAGCCGCACACCTTGTCGTTCGAACGCGATGCTGGGATTGCGCAGGTCACGCTGCGCCGCCCCGAGCGGCTGAACGCGCTGGACGAGACCTTGATCGACGAACTGAGCGCCGTCGCCGCCGCGATCGACGCCGATCCGGCGATTCGCGCGGTTTTGTTGACCGGCGCCGGGCGCGCGTTCTGCGCGGGCGCCGATCTGGCCGGGGGCGCGATCGCAGCGGCGCCGCCGGGCGGTCGCGGAGCCGCGGTGGGTGCGCATCTGCGCGAGCGCTTCAACCCGATGGTGAGCGCCTGGTACCACCTGCGCGCCCCGCTCGTGGTCGCGGTCAACGGCGTCGCGGCCGGTGCCGGCGTGAGCCTCGCGCTGTGCGGCGACCTCGTGCTGGCCGCTCGATCGGCGACTTTCGCGCAATTATTCGCGCCGAAGCTGGGCCTGATGCCGGATTTGGGCGGCTCGTTCCATCTGACCCGACTGGTCGGCAGCGCCCGCGCCAAGGGGCTTGCGCTGCTCGGCGAACCCTTGAGCGCGGCGGATGCGGCCGCCTGGGGACTGATCTGGGCATGCACCGAGGATGGGGACCTGCACGCGCAGGCCCTGCGGATCGCGGGACAACTGGCGGCAGGTCCCACCGCCGCGTATCGACGCATCAAGACCGTGTTCAACGACGCGGCGGTGCGCACGTTCGACGAACAACTTGCGCTCGAGGCGCAGTATCAGGCCGAACTCGGCGACACCGAGGACTTCGCCGAGGGACTGCTCGCGTTTCGCGAAAAGCGCGCGCCGCGCTTCCGGGGGCGTTGAACGGCGGGGCTGGGCCGATCAGGCTCGCGGCGGACGTCGCGGCCCGCAGCCGTCGCAGGATCCGCACCGGCCGGCGGGCCTGGCCGCCGTCCCGAACAGCGCCGCCACGCGCACACGGAGCGCCCGCGGTCCAAAAGCGTATAGCGCGTACGCCCCACTCGCGGCCACGACGATGAACACCAGCGCATGATCGAGCCAGCCGCTCATTGGAACGCCAGGGCTATCCGGTACGTGATGAACGAGGCCGCATAGGCCAGCGCAAACAGATACCCCGCCATGATGACCGGATAGCGCCAGGAATTGGTTTCCCGCTTCACGGTCGCGAGGGTCGAAAGGCATTGCGGCGCGAAAACGTACCAGGCCAGCAGCGACAGCGCGGTCGGCAGACTCCAGGACCGCGCGATCAGCGGCGCGAGCGCGCCGCTCACGTCCTTGCCGGTCGCGGACAGGGCATAGACGGTTCCCAGCGCGCCGACCGCCACCTCGCGCGCGGCAAGGCCCGGCACCAGGGCGACCGCGATCTGCCAGTTGAAGCCGATCGGGGCGAACACCACCGCGAGCGCCGCCCCGATGCGGCCGGCGATGCTGTACTGGATCGCGGGCCCGGCGGCGCCCGCTGGTGCCAGCGGGACCGAGCTCAATGCCCAGAGAATCACCATCAACGAAACGATGATCGTGCCCACGCGGGTCAGGAATATCTCGAGCCGCTGCCACAGGCCGATCGCGAGATTCCGCAGGTTCGGCCAGTGATAGGCCGGCAGTTCGAGCATCAAGGCATGGAAGCGGCTGCCGCGACCGCGGCGATTGAGCACGTAGGCCACCGACATCGCGCCGGCGACCCCGGCCACGTACAGCGCGAACAGCACCAGCCCCTGCAGTTCCAGGCCACCCCAGACGAGCTCGTGCGGGATGAATGCGCCGATGATCAAGGCATAGACCGGCAGCCGGGCCGAGCAGGTCATGAGCGGCGCGATCATGATCGTCGCGAGGCGGTCGCGCGGACTCTGGATCGTCCGCGTCGCCATGATTCCGGGAATGGCGCACGCGAAACTCGACAACAGCGGGATGAACGCGCGTCCCGACAGGCCGACGCTGCCCATGACTCTGTCCAGCAAGAACGCCGCGCGCGGCAGATAGCCCGCATCCTCCAGCACCAGAATGAACAGGAACAGGATCAGGATCTGCGGCAGGAACACCAGTACGCTGCCGACGCCGGCGAGCACGCCGTTGATCAGCAGATCCTTCAGCAGACTCGCGGGCAGCGCGGTCGCGAGCCAGCCCCCGATTGTCGTGATGCCCCCCTTGATCAGGTCCATCGGCAGCTGCGCCCAGGCGAACACCGCCTGGAAGACGAGAAACAGGACCACCGCGAGAATCGCCGGCCCTGCGAGCGGGTGCAGGACCACCGCATCGATCCGATCACTGAACGTGGGACCGGCGAAGTCTTCGACGCCTGCGGCCGCGAGAATCCGGAGCACTTCCCGCTGGTCGCGCGCGATCTCCTCGGGGGTCTGTTTGCGCCAGGCGGCCGGTTCGGGGCCGGCGGCCGCGGGGCCGGCACGGTCCAGGAATTCGAGCAGCGGCTTCACCCCGCCCGGGCGGACGCCGACCGTCTCGACGATCGGCACGCCCAATTCCTGCGCGAGCCGCGCGGCATCGATCGACATCCCCTTGCGCCGCGCCAGGTCGCTCATGTTGAGCGCGACCACCATCGGCAGGCCGAGACGCTTCACGCTGATCACGAGCCGCAGGTTCTGTCGCAGATTGGTCGCATCGGTGACGCAGACGACGAAATCGGGGCGCGCCTCTCCGTCGCGCCGGCCGAGCAGGACATCGGCGGTCACGCTTTCGTCCGGCGTCATGGGATCCAGGCTGTAGGCACCCGGCAGATCGAGTATGCGGATGCGGCGGCCGGACGGCGTCGTCAGGGGACCTTCCTTGCGCTCGACGGTCACCCCGGCGTAGTTCGCAACTTTTTGCCGGCTCCCGGTCAGAATATTGAACAGCGCCGTCTTGCCGCAGTTCGGATTGCCGACCAACGCGACCATCGGGCCGTTGGCCTGATCGAGCGCGGCGTTCATATGATCACGCGCGCTCCCGGTGCGGGAACGACGCGCACGCAATCGGCCTCGAAACGGCGCAGCGCGAACGTGCCGGTACCGACGCGCACCGCGATCGGTTCGCGCGACAGAAAGCCGCGGGCGACCACACGCACGATCTCGCCGGGCAGGAAGCCGAGTTCCGCGAGCCGCTGCGCGACCTCGATCGGCGCATGCGGGCCGGAGCAGACGCCGACGACGCGCGCGGTTATGCCCGGCTGCAGGTCCGCCAGCGCCATTTCCGCAAACGCGGGCGCGTCGGCCGCTAATGGTGTCGCACGGTCATCCATAAGCACAATTCTATATGAGAATAGTTCCCATTACCATGCGTAGTCGACATTTCACGGCCGCGGAACATACACTGGACCGATTCGGGGGCGCATACCGCCACTGGTAATCTTGACCGCCGAGGGTCAATCGACGAGGTTTCGGATGCCTACCCTTTTCGAGAAGATAATTGCCGGCCAACTGCCGGCAACGGTCGTTTTCCGCGATGCGCGGGTCACCGCCTTTCTCGACATCAAGCCTGCCGCGCCGGTCCATATCCTGATCGTGCCCAACAAGGCGATCGCGACGGTCAATGACATCGCCGATGAGGATGAGGCCCTGATAGGCCACATGGTTCTGGTCGCGCGCGATCTGGCCGCGCAGCACCAAATCGCCGCCGACGGCTACCGGCTGATCATCAACTGCAACGCGCATGGAGGACAGGAAGTCTACCACCTGCATATGCACCTGCTCGGCGGCCGGCCTCTCGGTCCGATGGTGACGAGGATCTAGGGGATGATGAAGAAAAAGACGGCGGCTTCGAAAAACCGGCCCGCCACGAAAAAGCGCGCGCAGCCGGCTGCGGCGCGATCGATTGCCGCCCGGCCTGTCGCGCGGCGCGCCGCGGCGGCGGGCGCCCCCGCGCTGCGGCAGCTGTATCCACCGATCGAGCCGCTGCGGCAGGGCTACTTGCGGGTCTCGGACGTTCACGAGCTCTATTTCGAGGAGTGCGGCAATCCGGCGGGAAAACCCGCCGTCTTTCTGCACGGCGGACCCGGCGCCGGCGGCGATCGGCGCGCTCGCCAGTTCTTCGATCCACGACACTATCGCATCGTCGTCTTCGATCAGCGCGGCTGCGGCCGCAGCCGACCGAGCGCCAACCTGACCGAGAACACGACCTGGCACCTGGTCGCCGACATCGAACGCCTGCGCAAGCACCTGGGCATCGAGCGGTGGCTCGTGTTCGGCGGCTCCTGGGGCAGCACGCTCGCGCTCGCGTATGCCGAGATGCATCCGGAACGGGTGACCGAACTCGTGCTGCGCGGAATTTTCCTGCTGCGCTACGCGGAAATTCGCTGGATGTATCAACAAGGCGCCTCGGCCTTGTTCCCGGATCGTTGGGAACACTACCGGGATGCCATTCCGGAGGACGAACGCGACGACTTCCTCACGGCTTATCACAAGCGGCTGACCGGCAGCGATCACCGCGTGGCGCTCGCGGCGGCGCGCGCCTGGTCCCTGTGGGAAGCGTCGACGAGCTTCCTCCACAGTAATCCGGACAACATCGCCAAGTGGGGCGAATCCGCGTTCGCGCTCGCCGTCGCCCGCATCGAATGCCACTATTTCGTGAATCGCGGCTTCCTGCGCAGCGAATCCCAGCTCATCGACGATGTGCCGAGGATCCGGCACATCCCGGCGACGATCGTCCAGGGCCGTTACGACGTCGTCTGTCCGGCAACGAGCGCCTGGGACCTGCACCGGGCGTGGCCGGAGGCGGACCTGCGGATCGTCGCCGACGCGGGGCATTCGGCGTTCGAACCCGGCAACACCCACGAACTCGTGCTGGCCACGGACCGGTATCGGAGCCGCTGATCGCGATGGCGCTCACCACGACACTCGGCCTCGCGCGTGCCCGGGACGCGATCCTCATCGCCGAGATGTCGCGGGATTTGATCGAACACGGGCTGGGCTGGTCGTGGACCCCGGCGCGGGTCAGGCAGTTCCTCAGCCACAGGGACTCGACCGTCGTCGTCGCGCGGCGCGACGAACGGCTCGCGGCGTTCGCGCTGCTGCACGTCGGCGACACCTCGGCGCACCTGAATCTGCTCGCGGTCGGACCCGAACACCGGCGCCAGGGGCTCGGCCTGCGCATGCTCGATTGGCTGTGCCTTACCGCGACGGAATCGGGCGTCTTCCGCGTCGACCTCGAGGTGCGTTACCGCAACTCAGGCGCCCGCGCATTCTATGAGCGCGCCGGCTTTGCCGAAACCGGACGAACGCCCGGATATTACCGGGGAGTCGAGACGGCGCTGCGCATGACCAAGGATCTCGCGCACCGACCCTGATTCACGTCGGCGCGCGCCTCTCAATAGGTCACGGTCACCACGATCGTATCCCGGTACGTGCCGGCGGGCGCCGACCGGTTGAAAGTGTTGTCCGGCAACAATCCGTAGACGGCGATCGATATCGGCCGCGCCGGACCGCGACCGCGCCGCGCCACGGTTCGCGTCGCCGCGCTGCCGTCGCCCCAGATGACCGAGCGAGCGGCGTTCGTATAGAGGTTGTATTGCAGTGAGGCGGCGCCGTTTTCCAATAAGCGCTGCGCGAACGTCGCGCCCGGGTTGGATCCCGCGCCGAGCGCCACCCGGAATGCGGTGCCGCGCGCGCACGCGACCCGCAGCCGCGTCGTCGCCCTGAGGGCGCCGGCCCCGGGAGTGTAGGCGCCGAATGCGAGCGGAGCGGCGCTGACGGTGCAGGCGGCCGCAACCGTGGCGGACACCGGCAAGACCGTGGTCCGCGTGGCCGCCGCGGCCGTGGCGGCCGCCCATATCACCGCACCGGCCGCCGCGGCCATTCGCACGCTACCCATGACTCGATTCCTTCGATGCTCCGGCGCGTCAATTGCGCCTGCCGCCGGGCACGTTCACTCGCACCCGCACGCGCAAACTATCGCCGAAATGGCCGTTTTGGGTCGTGACCGCGGTCGCAATTGGCGCAGGCGCGCCGCGTGCCGCCCGCAAGCGCGCGAAATCTCGTATGATTCGTCGGGGAGACGGCACCGCTGTCGGGGAGATTGGCTCTGAGAAGCGACAAATCCAGCGCCCCGGGCGACCGGGACGCCGAGCAACTGCGGGCCCTCGGCTATGAATCGCGCTTCGACCGATCGATGTCGAAGTGGGAGAATTTTTCACTGGGCTTCACCTATCTGTCGCCGGTCGTCGGCGTCTACACGATTTTCGCGAGCGCCTTCGCCGCCGGCGGGCCGCCGATGTGGTGGACCTACCTGCTGGTCGGAGCCGGCCAATTGCTCGTATGCTTGATTTTCGGAGAGATCGTTTCCCAATTCCCGATCTCGGGCGGGCTGTACCCTTGGGCGCGGCGGCTCGTCGGCAAACGTTGGGCGTGGATGGCCGGCTGGGTTTACGGCTGGGCGCTGTGCTGCACGATGGCAGGCGTCGCGACCGGCGCCGCGCCATTTCTCGCGCAGGCGCTCGGCATGACCGGCACGCCCGCCGCGACGACGACCATCGCGCTCGTGCTGATCGCGGCCAGCACCGGGCTCAATCTGTGCGGCACGCGGCCGCTCGCGCGGGTCGCGATGTTCGGTTTCGTGTGCGAACTGATCGGCGCGGTCGTGGTCGGCGGCTACCTGCTGCTGTTCGCACGCCATCAACCATTGTCGATTCTCCTCGACACCTCGCTGGTCCATGCCAGGGGCGGCTATCTTCCGGCGTTTCTCGCCTCCTCGCTCGCCGCGATGTTCTGCTACTATGGATTCGAGGCCTGCGGCGACGTGGCCGAAGAAACGCCGGACGCGAGCCGCACGATCCCGCGGGCGATGCGCATGACCATCTACATCGGCGGAGCGGCCGCTTCGTGGGTGTGCCTCGCATTCGTGCTGTCGATCGGTGACGTCGCCGCCGCGATCTCCGGCGCGGATCCGGACCCGATAGCGACCCTGCTTCGCAACGCGATGGGCGAAAGCGGATTCCGCGCCGTGATCGCGGTGGTGCTGATCTCGTTCGTATCCTGCCTGTTGAGCCTTCAGGCGGCCGCGAGCCGCCTCGTCCATGCCTACGCGCGCGATCGGATGATCGTCGGCAGCGGCTTCCTCAGCCGCTTCTCCCAGGAACGGCACGTACCCTCGAACGCGCTGATCGCGATGGGGGTGATCCCGGCGGCGATCGCGCTGACGGCAATGTGGCTGCAGGACGCGATCGCGACGATCATCAGCTTCGCGGCGATCGGCATTTATCTCGCGTTCCAGATGGTGGTGTTGGGCGCCCTGATCGCGCGCATCAAGGGCTGGCGGCCATCCGGCCCGTTCACGCTCGGCCGGCGCGGATGGCTCGTCAACATTCTCGCCCTCTGTTACGGCGTCGGCGCGATCATCAACATCCTGTGGCCGCGCAGTCCGCAGGAACCTTGGTACACCGATTACGCGATGCTCGTGACCACCTGCGGCGTCCTGGCGCTGGGCGCGGTCTACATGATCCTCGCGCGGCCGTACGCACATGGTGAATCGCCCGCGGGCGACGCGCATCTTCTGAACCTGGAGACCAGCCGATGACAATCGAGAGACCCTCCGCGCCCGACGGCTTGAGCCGTTCGCTGAAGGGCCGCCACCTGACGATGATCTCGATCGGCGGCATCATCGGCGCAGGACTGTTCGTCGGCAGCAGCACCGCGATCATCGCCGGCGGACCGGCGAGTTTCCTCAGCTACGCGATAACCGGCATGCTGATCCTCGTGGTCATGCGCATGCTCGGCGAAATGGCGACCTCCCTGCCTCGAGTGCGCTCCTTCACGGAGTTCGCGCGGGCGGGGCTCGGCGACGGCGCCGGCTTCGTCGTCGGCTGGCTGTACTGGTATTTCTGGGTCCTCGTGGTGCCGGTCGAGGCGATCGCGGGCGCGAAGATTCTGCAGCACTGGCTGCCGCTGTCGCCGCTCGAGATCGGTCTCGGCTTGATGACCGTGATGACCGGCGTGAACCTGATGTCGGCGCGCTCGTACGCGGAGTTCGAGTTTTGGTTCGCGTCGATCAAGGTCGCCGCGATCATCGCCTTCATCGCGATCGCGGCGTCGTACGCTTTCGGCTGGACCTCGCCGCACGGCGCGACGTTCGGCAATCTCGTGAGCCACGGCGGCTTCACTCCGCACGGCTGGATCGCCGTGATCGCCGCCGTGCCGACGGTGTTCTTCGCGATGACCGGCGCCGAAATCACGACCATCGCGGCGGCCGAATCGTCCGAACCCGGCCGGGCGGTCGCCAAGATGAGCACGACTGTGATCTGGCGGATCCTGATCTTCTACGTGATATCGATATTTTTCATCGTCAGTGTGGCGCCTTGGACCGACGTGCGCTCCGGCGAGTCGCCGTTCACGCTCGCACTCAACGCGATGCACGTCCCCTGGGCCGGAAATGTGATGAGCGCCATCATCCTGACGGCGGTGTTGTCGTGCCTGAATTCCGCGTTCTACGTCAGCTCCCGGGTGTTGTTCGTGCTGGCGGAGCGGCGCGACGCGCCGCAAGGCCTCGTGCGGCTGAACGCCCGGCGCGTGCCGACCGCCTCGGTGTTGATCGGAGCGCTGGCCGGCTTTCTCGGCATCATCGCGGCGACCGAAACACCGCAGGCGGTTTTCGATTTTCTCGTCAGTTCATCCGGCGCGCTGATCGTCTATATATACATGCTGATCGTGCTGGCGCAAATCAAGCTGCGGCGCGGGCGGGAACGACGCGGCGAGCCGCGACCGGTCATCGAAATGTGGCTTTTCCCGTGGCTGAGTTATGCGGCACTCGGAGCGATGACCGCGGTGTTGGCGGCGATGGCGCTCACCCCGGCGATGCAGCACGACTTCTACGCCAGCTGCCTGACCTTGGCGATCGCGATCCTCGCCTATCTGGCCGTGCGACGGCGCAGGCAGACTGGAACCGTCCAGCGGTCGGTCAAACCGGCAAGTTGAGAAAATTTTCAGCGCCGGTGAGAAAGAGTACCTCGCGTCCGGGGGCGTTTTTGGCATCATGAACGCCGACGAGACAACCCAGGTTTTTGGATCCATTCGCC
>JAJXYR010000206.1 GCA_021780475.1 Pseudomonadota bacterium | reverse complement strand
ACACTCACCAGAGTGACGAAATTCGTTTGAGAACGCCGAACGACTGGCGGACCCGCGCGATCCTTGGTGCGTTCTACGAGGACTTCTCGATCCAAGACCAAACCCAGTGGTACTTCAAGACCCTGCCGGCGTGCACCTCAACGGTCACCGCCGGATGCCTCACCGACGTTGCGCCGGTCCCCGGGGCCACCACCGCTGGCGCACCACCGCCCAACGACAGCACGGCATTCTTCGAGGATATCCAACGCGGCTACCGACAGTACGCTTTCTTCGGTTCAGTCGATTTCGATCTTATGCCGAAGATTCTGACGGCGACCGCTGGCACTCGTTATTACCATTTCGACAACAGGGAGACGGGAATGTCCGTCAGCGGATTCGGCTGTTATGAAGCCGGTCCAGCGCCCTGTGCGAGCGAAGGTGCGACGAATATGGATGCGGAGCATTTGCGCTCCAGTTACTCCGGCTTCACGAGCCGCGCGAACATCACGTGGCATATTGGGTCCGATGCGCTGCTCTACTACACCTGGTCGCAGGGATTTCGCCCGGGTGGATTCAATCAGGCGTCTAGCTGTCATGCGCTCGGCACCGCGTACAACAATTTCTGCACACCGCTGCGATACACGTCCGACCGACTCACGAACAACGAGCTTGGCTGGAAGACTCAATTCCTCGATCACCGCGTCCAATGGGATGGCGCGGTCTACCAGGAGAACTGGAATAACGTTCAGGTCGACTTCTTCGATCCCGGACAGCTCGGTAACTTGCTGTTCTTCACGAACGGACCAAATTATCGGATCCACGGCCTCGAAACGACACTTTCGGTGCGTGTCGCGGGAGGGTTGATTGGCTACGCCGGCGCATCGTGGAACCGCAGCCAGCAAACGAATTCCCCGTTCCTGATCGCCAACGATCCGTCGCTGTTACAGAATCCGACGGCCGCGGCTGACTTCGGTAAGCCGATCACCGCATTCCAGAATCCCTACGGGCCCGTCGGTAGCCCGAGCGCCAACTCGCCACCCATGCAGTTTAACGTCCGGTTGAGATACGAGTTCTCCATCGACGGCGGTCGCGCATTTGTACAAGCGAGTGCGATGCATACGGGGCATTCGTTTACACAGGCGGGGAGCAACCCGAGCTTGGCGGCGGCCGGAGCCATCAACACGACGTTCCTGCGCTTCGAGGATCCGGCCTATTCGCTGTTCGACGCGTCGGCCGGTATCGATACCGGCGCTTGGCACGCCGAGGTCTATGCGAGCAACTTAACCAATAAAATCGTGAGCGTATTCACGTCAACGGGCCAGTTCATAGAGGCACAGGCGGTGATCCGACCCCGCGTAATCGGGATCGATCTGGGCTTTCGGTTCTGAGGACGGACCAGCTATCAGAATTATCATTAATGGAAAAATCCGTGACGCGTATGCACAATCTCCCGCACCCCGGCGAAGTACTGGCGGACACCGTGCTGCGCAAGGATGGCGGATTCACCGTCACCGAGTTCGCCAAGCGGCTGCACGTGTCGCGGGTGGCGCTCTCCCGCGTGGTCAACGGCCGGGCCGCCGTGAGTGCTGAGCTGGCGATTCGGCTTGCCGCCGCGCTCGGTGGGTCAGCCGAATCGTGGCTGAATATGCAGGCGAGTTATGACTTGTGGCAGGCGGGACGGAAGCGCCGTCCGCGCATCGCACGACTGGAAGATGTAGCCGCGTGACCGGGGACGCGAGCCGTTCCGATTCGCTGTGAGATCGAGCATGTCGGCGGCGGAATCCGTGCGGGTGTTTTGCGTGCTTCAGTGCTGCTTCGTTATGCGCCGTCGTGACAAATGCAACGATATCCCGGCGGCGGTGGCTACGTAAGTCATTGAAAATCAATCGATAAAAACATAGGCAAAAATCTGCATCGAGCTTCGAACCAGGTGCTCGAGACGTTGACGGCATTCCCGCAAATTTCCGCAATCACTGGTAGGGATCGCCGCGTCGTCGCGAAAATCATCCGGTTGCGAACGCGAGCGGCGCACCTCTAGCAGGCTGTTGAAAAACGCCTCACATCATGCACAGTACGCCATCGACAACGTCTGGAGCGATGCGGATGCGCGGAGTGGATGTGCAGCAAGGCGGGATGTTCAGTTACGTCTCGCTCGAGGATCGGGTGCCGGTGGATCACCCGCTGCGCGCGGTGCGAAGGCTGCTGGATGAGGCGCTTTCGAGCATGAGCCGGGAATTTGACCGTGTCTACGCTGAGGGCGGTCGCGCCTCGATCGCGCCGGAGCGCCTCGTGCGTGCTTTGACGTTGAAGATCCTGTACTCGATCCGCAGCGAACGGCTCCTGTGCGAGCAACTCGATTACAACCTGTTGTTCCGCTGGTTCGTGGGCCTGAGCGTCGATGAAGCGGTGTGGGACCACTCGACGTTCACGAAGAACCGGGAGCGACTGATCGAGGCGAAGGTGGCGCGCAAGTTGCTGCGCCGCGTAGTTCGCAGCGCCAAGGCGGCGCGACTGCTGTCCAACGAGCACTTCAGCGTCGATGGCACGCTGATCGAGTCGTGGGCGGCGGTCAAGAGCATGCGCCGGCGCGATGGCCAGGATGAGCCGCCAGGACTCGGGCGCAATCGTAGCGTCGACTTTCACGGCGAGAAGCGCAGCAACGAGACGCACGTATCGCCGACGGACCCCGAAGCGAAGCTGTATCGCAAGAGCCGCAACGTCGCGGCCAAGCTCTCGTACATGGCGCACGTGCTGATGGATCACCGGCACGGCTTGCCGGTGGACGTGCAAGTGACCGAGGCTAATGGTTTTGCCGAACGGCAGGCGGCGCTCGAGATGCTCGACCGGCTGCCGAAGCGCGCCGGGCGGCGCACCGTCGCGGCCGACAAGGCCTACGACACCGCCGACTTCGTGCAAGGCTGCCGCGAGCGCGACATCACCCCGCACGTGGCTTGCAATGACGGCCGCTCGGGCGGTTCGGCACTCGATGGGCGCACGACTCGTCACGCCGGCTACCGGGCGAGCCAACGGATCCGCAAGCGTATCGAGGAAGGATTTGGCTGGAGCAAGGACGGGCGGCCGTTGCGAAAGATGAAGCTCACAGGTCGCGCCCGGGTCGGCTTCATGGCCACGCTCACCGTGAGCTGTTATGCGCTGTTGCGGGTTGCGAATCTGCTGCGGCCACTGCCGATGGCGCCTGCATAGCGTCGGTGCGCGCGAAAACGGGTAAATCAGAGCCATGAACATTTGGAACTCATCGAAATCGACCGCCGCAGACCGAGATCGAGCCGCCTGCTCGGCTGTCCGTATGAAAAATCGATGACGGAAGCGTTCATGACCGACGTATCCCAGAATTTTTCAACAGCCTGCTAATGCCGAGGTCGAGGGTTCGAGTCCCTCCGTCACCACCAAATCATGTCAGTCACCCATCTGCCCGAAAGGGCATGAGAGGTCCAATGAATTCGCGCGATGCGAACCGCGGCAGCGAGCCGCCAAACAAGCATCCGGAAAATGACCTGGTGCTCGATGGAGCCGAACATAGCCAATCAAATGAGGGAATTGGCACGCAACCAATACCACCGGGGTGCGAATTTGAGCGATAATTTTAACCCGACTTACGCGCCGCGTGAGTATTGTGGGAATCTGTGCAGCTCGATTGCCCCGGTCGATCGCGAGCCGCGCGATCGCACGAGAATCGGATGCGAGCGCTGGATCCTCAGGAGCGGCCGACCGGCACGAAGAACTCCCTCACTCCTCGATATTTGGGGTGCAGCGCGAGTTCGCCCTTGTTCGGCAGCCACACGAACACGTGACCGTCGTTCGGGTCGGTCGCCAATTCTGGATGAGCGCGCATGAACGCGGGAATGTTCTCCGCCTTGATTTGCTGCCGGCGTATCTGCCAGGCGAGCGCGCACATGCGCTCGTTTGCGGCGAGCTCGTGCGATTGAATCACATAGGAGGTATAGGCCGGCGCCGCGATCTGCGCCAAGATCTTGCCGATCGGGTTGTACACGGGCGAGCGAGCAAGCGACGGATTCGGATGCGCGGCATCGAAGCGTTTCATCGACTCCTCAAACCTAGCCGGCGGCGTACGGGCGAGCGTCTGCAGCTCGCTCATCGTCGTAGCTTCGAGGTTGATCGTCGCCTGTACCTTGAAGAAATGCAGTCCGAGGGCATCGGACCACGACCTTCTCGGGGATTCGGCGATCGTGCGACGCGTGAACGCCGACTGAAAACGAAACTCAGCGGCGAACGCGTTCGAGATGTCCCAATCGCGATCTCCGGCCGCCAGCATCCGGTCCACGACGTCGGAACTCGGCAATACCGTGTTTCGATCCGCGACGAGGTCGGCCATTAGCAGGTAATCCTCGCGCAGCCAGGCGAGCGCCATCATGCTGGCCATCAGCGTCCCATCGCCGTCGCGCACGTGACGCCAAATCGCCATGTCGGCGGACAGCCCGGTCAAGGCTGCGCTGGCCGCCTCGACGCCGCCACGCTGGGCTTCGAGAGCAAGGTTTGCGAGATAGACGCATCGCGCCGCGACGGGCCAGGCGAGTATCGACAGCGGCGCGCCGAGTCGAGCCGTCACGGTATAGCCGGTGTCGAGTTGCAGGGCCGCGTAACGCCGCAGCAACTCGCGGTTGTCGGCGCTGAGCCGTCGGATCTCGTCCCGGTGGGAGGCGGCTCGATGCCAGAAGCTCGGCTTGCCCAAATCGCAGAACGCAGTGTCTCCCCGCCACGGCAAGGGGGCTCTTGCGGCATCCGACCCATCCGGCGGGGCGTAGAATTGCGCCAGCGAGACGTAGATGTTCAACCCGTCCGCCAGGCGATTCGGTGGCGATTTCGACAGCAGTCGCGCCTGCGCCGATTCACGTCGATCGAAACCGTTCACGATAACCATCAGCAACGCGAGCGCGATGAATACCGCGACCAGCACGCCGAACGCTCGCAGCAAATATCTCAATGCCGTCTTTATCTGGATCCGCACTCGTTCCCTCGCGTACCCAAGAGCGCTGCCATCCGGGGCGCCTGCGTGGCGACGTCGAAGCGGCTCTCCCCAGGGCAGAATATCGGATTCGCGCAGAGACTTCGACGTGCTTCTGGCGCGATGAGAATCTATGGAGTTGCCGCAGAATCTGGCGTAGCAAGTTCGGCGGCATGGAGGTTGCCGATGCAAAGGCTCACGCTAATATTTTGTAATTCGCACGCCACAGGCAGCAGGCGCCGCCGCTGGTAGTAGCGCACCGTCTCGACGCTGACCTCGGCGGCGCGCGCGAGCCGGCCGATCGTAAGCGCGCGTGCGGCACGAGCCGGGCCGTCGGCACGGCGCTTGCTCGAAGGTCAAGTTGCGGGCATGACTTGACTCCGTACCCGGGTCCGGAGCGTAAATTGAGGTCCGGACCGAATCCAATCCTTCGAGGTGGACCATGCAATCCAGTCATGCAAGCACTTGTTGCGGTGGTTCTGCCGCGGGTGCGAAGGATCCGGTCTGCGGCATGACCGTGGATCCCGCGACCGCCAAGCACCGTGCCCTGCACGCCGGCCGGACGCTGTACTTCTGCTGCGAGGGCTGCAAGACGAAATTTCTCGCCGATCCCGAGCGGTATCTGCAGCCATCCGCGGGAGCGGCGCCGAACGCGCCGCCGGCGGTTCCGGCCGCGGCGGCACCCGGCACGATCTATACCTGCCCGATGCACCCGGAGATCCGGCGCAACGCGCCCGGCAGTTGCTCGATCTGCGGAATGGCGCTCGAACCGCTCGTCGTTACGGCGAACCCTGCGGAGAATCCGGAGCTGCGCGACATGACCCGGCGCTTCTGGATCGGCGCGGCGCTCGCCGCGCCGATGCTGCTTCTCGAGATGGGGCCGCACCTGCGCCTGGGCGCTCTCCACGGCGGCGTGTCCGCGAGCTCGTCGACGTGGATTCAGTTCCTGCTCGGCACGCCCGTCGTGTTGTGGTGCGGCTGGCCGCTGCTCGAGCGCGCCTGGGCCTCGATCCGCAATCGCTCGCTGAACATGTTCAGCCTGATCGGGCTCGGCGTGACCGCCGCGTACGGGTACAGTCTCGCGGCGAGCTTTGCGCCCGGCATCTTTCCGGCCGGGCTGCGCGATCCGCACGGCTCGACTCCCGTCTATTTCGAGGCAGCCGCGGTGATCACCGTGCTCGTGCTGCTCGGCCAGGTACTGGAGCTGCGTGCGCGCGAGCACACGGGCAGCGCAATCCGCGCGCTGCTCAAGCTCGCCCCGAAGACCGCACGGCGCCTGCGCGCGGACGGCACCGACGAGGAGATTCCGATCGAGCAGGTGCGGATCGGCGATCGCCTGCGCGTGCGGCCCGGCGAAGCGGTGCCGGTGGACGGCTCGGTGACCGACGGCCGCAGCGCGGTCGACGAATCCATGGTGACCGGCGAGTCAATGCCGGTCGAGAAAACGGCCGGCGCCCCGCTGATCGGCGGCACGATCAACGGCACCGGCGCGTTGACCATGGCGGCCGAGAAGATCGGAGCGGACACCGTGCTCGCGCGGATCGTGCAGATGGTCGCCGAGGCGCAGCGCAGCCGCGCGCCGATCCAGCGTCTCGCGGACCTCGTTTCCAGCTGGTTCGTGCCGGCCGTGATCGGGGTCTCCGTCGCGGCGTTCGTCGTGTGGATGCTCTTGGGGCCGCCGCCCGCGCTCGCCTACGCGCTCGTGGCCGCGGTGTCGGTGCTGATCATCGCCTGTCCGTGCGCTCTCGGCCTCGCGACGCCGATGTCGATCATGGTCGGCGTCGGCAAGGGCGCCACGGCGGGCGTGCTGATCAAGAACGCCGAGGCGCTCGAGCGTCTCGAGAAGGTCGACACGCTCGTCGCCGACAAGACCGGGACTTTGACCCTGGGCAAGCCGCGCGTCGTCGCGATCGTGCCGGCAAGCGGATTCGAGGAGTCCGCGTTGCTCGCAGCGGCGGCGGGCCTCGAGCGCGCGAGCGAGCACCCGCTCGCGGCCGCGATCGTCGCGGCCGCCGGGGAGCGCGGCGTCGCGATCTCGCCCGCCGCGGACGTCGGCTCCGTGACCGGCCAAGGCATCACCGGGACGGTCGCCGGCCGGCGCGTCGCGGTCGGCAATGCGCGCCTGTTCGCGGGGCTCGCGATCGCGAACGATGCGCTCGAGGCGCGCGCCGGTGAGCTGCGCCGCGACGGTGCGACCGTGATGTTCGTCGCGGTCGACGGGCGCTCCGCGGGACTGATCGCGATCGCCGATCCGATCAAGGACTCGACTCCGGGAGCGCTCGAGTTGTTGCGGCGCGAGGGCATCCGGCTCGTGATGTTGACCGGCGACAATCGCACGACTGCGCAGGCGGTCGCGGCGAAGCTCGGGATCGACGAGCTCGAGGCCGAGGTGCTGCCCGATCAGAAGAACGCGATCGTGCGGCGCTTGCGCGCCGAGGGCCGTGTGGTCGCCATGGCGGGGGACGGCGTGAACGACGCGCCCGCGCTCGCCGAGGCCGACGTCGGCATCGCGATGGGCACGGGAACCGATGTCGCGATGCAAAGTGCCGGCGTCACGCTCGTCAAAGGGGATCTCGCCGGGATCGCGCGCAGCCTGCGCCTGAGCCGCGCGACGATGCGCAACATCCGGCAGAACCTCGCGCTCGCGTTCGTCTACAACGTGCTTGGGATTCCGCTCGCCGCGGGCGCGTTGTACCCGGTGTTCGGCCTGCTGCTGAGCCCGGTCGTGGCGGCCGCGGCGATGAGTCTCAGTTCGGTTTCGGTGATCGGCAACGCGCTGCGGTTGCGGCTCGCACGTATCTGAATGCGTGAGATCGCGCACATCCGCGGATCGGCCTCGCTTCGCGACCGTGGTATCCTTCGCCCCTATGGATAGGGTTCCGGCATCGCGCCGCCGCCGCACGATCCACGCATGGGTGGTGGCCGCGGCCTGCCTGCTCGCCAACCAACTCGCGCTCGTGGCGCCGGTGCGCGCGATGACCGCGCCGATGCCGGGCTGCGACATGGTGATGTCCATGCCGATGCGCGCTCCGGCCGGGGCCCGCGCGCTCGTCGCGCTCTCCTGTGCATCGCATTGCGCAGCCCAGGCGGCCGTTTCGAATCCGCCTCAGGCCGCGCCCGCTCCGTCCGGACAGTGGATAGTGCGGACCGCCGTGCCCGCCGCGGTGCCGCTGCCACGACGGTTCCACAGGTTCGACGATCCGAGCGGCTCGCCGCGCGCGCCTCCCAGACCCCACGCCCTGCTGTTCTGCTCCCTGTTGATCTAGCTCACGACTGAACCGACGCGCTCCGGGCTCCTCGGCCCGCGGCGCGGCAGCTCGCGTGCGCCCGCGCGCACGATTGTTCGGGTCATCGGGAGTGAGTCCGCATGAATATTCATTCGATCAGCCGTCGCGCAAGCGCGTGGGGCCTGATCGCTCTGTGCGCCGCGGCGTCCGCGGCGGCGGCCGACGGCGCCGCTGCGCCGCTCTCCCTACAGGACGCCGTGCGGCGCGGCGTCGAGCGCGCACCGCTCGTCGCCGCGCGCGCCGATTCCGTCGATGCGATGCGCGAGGATGCGGTGCGCGCAGGTCGCCTGCCCGATCCGTCGCTGTCCGTTGGGCTCGCGAATTTCCCGGTGACCCAGCCCGGGGCTCTGAGTGCCGCGAGCGACTCGATGACGATGCGCACGGTCGGCGTCACGCAGGCGATTCCCTCGCGCGCGGCGCGAACCGCCGAGCGGCGCGTGGCCGATGCGCGCATCGGCGTCGCGAGCGCGAATCGTGCCGCGACCGTGCAGAGCGTGCGGCAGCGCGTCGCGGATGCTTGGATCGGGGTGTGGGCCGCCGAGCAGCGCCGCGAACAACTCGCCGCGCTTCGCGACGAGAGCGCGGTCGCGGTCGCGATCGCCAAGGCGCGCCTGCGCGGCGGTGGCGGCAGCGCCACCGATGCGCTCGCCGCGCAGGCCGAGGCGCTCACGCTCGAGAACCGGCTCGATGCGATCGACGCCGAGCTGCGCGCTGCACGGGCCGGTCTCGGCCGCTGGCTCGGCGATCCGCTGCCGCCGCTCGCCGCGGCGCCCGATTTCGCGCACCTGCCGCAGAATCCCGCGCGGCTCGAGAGCGCGGTGGATCGGCAGGCGCCGATGCAGGTCTGGCAGGCCCGCGAAGACGCCGCGCGCGCGGCGCTCGCTGCGGCCCGCGCCGCGAAGCGTCCGGACTTCCGCGTGAGCCTCTCGTACGGCAACCGCGCGCCCGGGCTTTCCGACATGGTCAATCTGGAGTTCGGCGTCAGCCTGCCGCTGTTCACGCGCTACCGGCAGGACGCCGGCATCAGCGCCGAGCATGATGCCTGGCGCGCGGTGCAGGCCGAGCACGAGGACGCGCGCCGCGACCAACGCGAGGCGGTCGCGCGCGCGCTCGCGGCCTGGCGCGGTTGGCAACGGCAGATTGCGCGCGATCGCGATGCGCTCCTGCCGCTCGCGCGCGACCGCACGCGCACCGCGCTCGCTGCGTTCCGCGGCGGCGCCGAGCTGCAGCCCTGGATCGAGGCGCGGCGCGCCGAGATCGAGCTGCGCATGAGCTACGTCGATGCGCGCGCCGCCGAGGCCGAACAGTGGGCGGCGCTCGCCTATCTGCTCCCGTCGACCGGAGATCTGCCATGAAACGTTCCCTCTGGATAGTGATCGCCGCGCTCGCGGCGCCGGCCTTACTCGCGCTCGGATTCTTCGCCGGCCGTCGCGCCGCCGGTCCTGAGGCGCAACGCACCGCGCTGAGCGCAGCGGCGACGTCGTCGAAGCGCGTGCTCTATTGGTACGACCCGATGCTGCCGACGCAACATTTCGACCGGCCCGGTCGGTCGCCGATGGGGATGCAGCTCGTGCCGAAGTACGCGGACGAGGCCGCGACCGGGACCGGCGTCCGGATCGATCCGCGCACCGTCCAGAACCTCGGCATCCGCACCGCGCCGGTCGAATCGCGCGCGCTCGCGCGGGACCTCGCGGTGCCGGCGACGGTGAGCTGGGACCTGCGCGAGGCGCGCACGGTCAGCGCGCGCGCCGCCGGCATCGTCACGCGCCTCGACGTGCGAGCGCCCTACACCGCCGTGCGAGCGGGCCAGCCGCTCGCGGCGCTGCTCGCGCCGGCCTGGAGCAGCGCGATCGACGAATACGCGGCGCTGATGCAATCGCATTCCGCGGACGCGCTCGCGCTGCGCGCCGCGGCCGGGCGGCGGCTCGAGGTTCTCGGGCTC
>JAJXYR010000004.1 GCA_021780475.1 Pseudomonadota bacterium | reverse complement strand
CCCGGCCGGTCACGGCCGAGATCGGAAAGCCGCCGCCTAGACCCTTGGCGAGCGTGATCAGATCCGGCACGACGCCGGCGTGCTCGATCGAGAACATCCGACCGGTACGCGCCATGCCGCCCTGGACCTCGTCGGCGATCAGGACGATGCCGTGTTCGTCGCAGAGGCGCCGCAATGCGTGCAAGAATTCCACCGGCGCGACGTTGAATCCGCCCTCCCCCTGGACCGGCTCGACGATGATCGCCGCGACGGATTTCGGGTCGACGTCGGCATGGAACAGGCGGTCGAGGTCGGCGAGCGCATCCGCCGTCGTGATGCCGTGATACGGGGTCGGAAAGGCCGCGTGGTAGATCCCGGCCGGGAAAGGCCCGAAACCGCGCTTGTAGGGCATGACCTTGCCGGTCAGGCCCATCGCAAGCAGCGTGCGGCCGTGGAAACCGCCCGCGAAGGCGATGATCGCGGAGCGCTTGGTCGCGATGCGCGCGATCTTGATCGCGTTCTCGACGGCTTCGGCGCCGGAATTCAGGAACAAGGTCTTCTTCGCGAAGTCGCCGGGGGCGAGCGCATTCAGGCGCTCGGCGAGGCCGATGTAGGACTCGTACGGCGCGACGTGAAAACAGGTGTGCGTAAAGGCCTCGGCCTGGCGCGCGACCGCCGCCATCACGCGCGGATGGCGGTGGCCGGTGTTGACGACGGCGATGCCGGCCGCGAAGTCGATGAACCGGCGGCCGTCCACGTCCCACAGCTCCGAGTTCTCGGCGCGGACGACATAGATCGATTTGGTCGCGACGCCGGCGGGAACCGCGGCGGCCTGGCGCGTTTTCAATTCGGCGGACTTGGTCATCGAAACTCCCCTCTGGTTGATGCAATCGGCCCCGACGACGGTATCATCGGCGCAAATGCCGAGCAAACCGAGCGATGTCCCCGTCGGCGCGAGCGCACCGCGAAGCGGTGTGCGCGCGGTGCCGGTCGTGCGCGCCGCGATCGGCGGGCGCCGCCCCGACGATGACCTGGTCGCGGTGGAGGCACCGCTGGAAATCCAGATCCAGCATGAGGCGCTCGGACCGGACCCCCAGTCGTTCGGGGCGACGATGCGCACGCCCGGCGACGACGAGGCGCTCGCCGCCGGCTTGCTGTTCGGCGAAGGGGTCATCGAGTCTGCCGACGACATCGAGGCGATCGAGGCGGGCACCCGCCGGCCGAACGTCGTCTATCTGCGCCTGCGCGCCGGGGTGCCTATCGAGTCCTCGTTCGCGGCCCGTCGATTTTCGGCGGGCGCCGCCTGCGGCGTCTGCGGCACCACCGGACTCGACCAGGCGATCGCGCGCGCCGCCAGCTTGCGGATTGCGGCCGGCGAGACCCTGCCGTTGGAGCGATTGCTCGCGCTGCCCGAGCGGATGCGTGCCGCGCAATCCCGTTTCGGCGACACCGGCGGGATTCACGCCGCGGCGCTGTTCGACCATGCCGGCGCGCTCCTTGGGATCGCCGAGGACGTCGGGCGCCACAATGCGTTCGACAAACTGGTCGGCGCGGCGCTGTTCGACCGCCGATTGCCGCTGCGCGATCGAATCGTGCTGCTGAGCGGCCGGGCGAGCTTCGAATTGGTCCAAAAGGCGTTACGCGCCGGCGTGTCGATGCTCGCCGCGATCGGGGCTCCGTCGAGCCTCGCGGTGCAGCTCGCCGCCACGACCGGACTGACCTTGGTCGGGTTCCTGCGCGAGCAGCAATGCAACATCTACGCCCACCCGGAACGCCTCGGCGCGCCGACGCCTCAACGCACCGTGTAGCCTCGCGCATCCAGACAGGCGCTGATCGCGCGGCGGTACGCGTCGGCGCCGGCCCGCTCCGACGCGATCTCACGCTGCGCGGCCTGCGCTTGCGCTTGGGCATTGGCGTCCGCGGCGCTGCCGATCATCGCGCCGGTCGCCCCGCCGATCAATGCGCCGATTCCGGAGTTATCGTCGCCGCCGAGTATCGAACCCACGATCGCACCGCCAACCGCACCCGCGACCGTCGCCGAACCGGGCGCCGGCTGGACCACGACCCGGTCATAAGGTCCGGCATAGTTCGAAGTCGGATCGACGCCCGTTTGCTTGACGGCCCACACGTGGCAGGCATAACGGTCGCGCTCCAATTGGTCGGGGCTCTGGCCTCGCGACGGGTAGACGAACAGGCGCTGGGGCTGGGGCCGCCGTACGGCGACGGTGCGCACCGGCGGCTGAACGACGCAACCGCCGAGTATCGCCACGGCGAGCACCACCAACGGCGCCGCGGCCCAGCGCCGTTTAATATTGTTGCGATGCATCATCGTGACTGTCATGATCCGTGAACTCCTGGGTGCCGATAACGTCGATTGCATGCATCAGTTGACTGCGCCCACCCGCGAGAGTTCTGCGCTGCACCGCCCGCCGGCAGCGTATCATGCGCGCCCAGTCGTCGCGGATGTGGATCCAAACCCATGAGTTTGAGCGTTTTCGACATTTTCAAGATCGGCATCGGCCCCTCGAGTTCTCACACGATGGGACCGATGAATGCGGCCCGCGGTTTCGTCGACGTGCTGCGGGCGCGCGGATTGCTCGATGCCACGGACACGGTCTCGGCGCAGCTCTACGGATCGCTCGCGCTGACCGGACGCGGCCACTGCACCGATCGGGCCGTGCTCCTGGGCCTCGAAGGCCACAGTCCCGACTCGATCGATCCATCGATCATCGAGCCGTCGCTGCAGCGCATCCGCTCGAGCGGTCGGATCCGGCTCGGCGGGCAGCGCGAGATTGCGTTCGACGAGGCCTTGAATCTGCTGTTCCACTACGACCAGGTGCTGCCCGGCCACTCTAACGGCATGCGCTTCACCGCGCAGGATGCGGGCCAGAACGTGCTCGCGCGCGAGGAGTACTACAGCATCGGCGGCGGATTCGTAATCCAGGCCGGCGCGGAAGCGGGCGGCGCCGCGACGGCGCGGGCGCCGGCGCCCTACGATTTCGACTCCGGGGCGGCGCTGCTCGAACACGGCCGCAAGCACGGCTTGGAATTGCACGAACTGATGTTGGCGCGCGAGCGCACCTGGCGCACGCCGGCCGAAATCCGCGCCGGGCTGCTGCGCATCTGGCAGGTGATGCAGGACTGCGTGCAGCGCGGCTTCCAGGCGCAAGGCTTGCTGCCGGGCGTCCTCGGCGTGCGCCGCCGCGCCCCGAAGCTGCACCGCCAGCTGATGTGCGGCGATCCGGCGAACCCGATGCACGCGCTCGACTGGGTGAACGTGTACGCGCTCGCGGTCAACGAGGAGAACGCCGCCGGAGGCCAGGTCGTCACGGCGCCGACCAACGGCGCAGCCGGCATCGTGCCCGCGGTGCTGCACTACTACCGGCGCTTCGAGCCGGGCGCCGACGACGAGGGCGTGATTCGCTTCCTGCTGACGGCGGCGGCGATCGGCATGCTGTACAAGCAGAACGCGTCGATTTCCGGCGCCGAAATGGGCTGTCAGGGCGAGGTCGGCGTCGCCTGCTCGATGGCCGCCGCCGGACTGGTGTCGGCACTCAACGGCAGCAACGAACAAATCGAGAATGCCGCGGAAATCGGCATGGAACACAACCTCGGACTGACCTGCGACCCGGTTGCCGGCCTCGTGCAGATTCCGTGCATCGAACGCAATGCGATGGGCTCGGTCAAGGCGATCAACGCGGCGCGCCTGGCGCTGCGCGGCGACGGATCGCACAAGGTCTCGCTCGACCAGGTCATCACGACGATGCGGCAGACCGGCAACGACATGTCGACGATCTACAAGGAGACCTCCCAGGGGGGGCTCGCCGTCAACGTGCCGGAGTGCTGAGGCGCGCCGTTCCTCAGCCTGTCGCCTGCATGCCCTGGGCGATGCCGATGACGGTCGCGCGCAGCGCCCCGAACAACTCATCGTCGCGGCGCAGAGACGCGCGCCAGCGGCGCAACAGATCCACCTGCATCAGGTGCATCGGGTCGATGTAGGGATTGCGCAGGCGGATCGCCCGCTGCAGCGTCGGTTCCCCGTCGAGCAGGTGTTCATAGCCGCGTAATCGCAGCACGAGGGCCAGCGTCCGCTCGAACTCGCCGTGGATTGCGCGCACCTGCGCGGGCGCCGCCTCGCCGGCGAGTTCGTCGTAGCGCGCCGCGATCGCGAGATCCGTGCGCGCGAGCATCGCCTCCACGTCGTCGAACAGATGCGCGAAAAACGGCCAGGCCGCAAGCATCTCGCGAATCTCGGTCTCGCCATGGGCGCCGATCGCGGCTTCCAGGCCGCTGCCGAAGCCGAACCATCCCGGCAGTAGATGGCGGCTTTGAGTCCATGCGAACACCCAGGGGATCGGCCGCAGCGCGCCGAGCCGCAGGCCGTCGCCGGAGGCCGGCTCGCGCGTGCCGATATGCATGCGTTCGATCACGTCGAGCGGCGTAGCCGCCCGAAAGTAGTCATAGAACGCCGGATCGTCGAACGCGAGCGACCGGTACACCTCGAGGCTGCGCGCGGCGACGATCCGCATCGCTTCTTCGTGCCGCGCCGCGACGCTTCGGGCACCGTCCGCATGCGCCGTCGCCAGCGCCGCCGCGGCGAACGCACGTTCCAGCGTGCGCATCGCGAGCGGCCGCAATCCGTAGCTGCTGTTGACGATCTCGCCCTGTTCGGTCACGCGCAGCACGCCGCGGATCGCGCCCGGCGGCGCCCCTTCGACCAGGTGTTCGGTGCGGCCGCCGCCGCGCGCCGGCGTGCCGCCGCGGTTGTGGAATATCGCGAGCCGCATGCCGGACGCGCGCGCCGCGTCCACCAGTTGAATCTGCGCCGTCTGCAGCGCCCAACGCGAGGCGGCGATCCCGCCCTGCTTGTTCGAGTCCGAATAGCCGATCAACACGGTCTGACGGTTGTCGCGCGCGGCCAGATGGCTGCGATAGGCGTCCTCGGCGTGCAGCGCCCCGAGGATCCCGCCGGCGTTCTGCAGCGCGGCGATCGACTCCAGCAGCGGCGCGACGTCGAGCGGGCACTCCCCGTTGCGCCGGTCGGTCATGTCGGCCCAGCGGGCGAGCAGCAGCACCGCGAGCACGTCTTCGGGACCCTGGACCCCGGTGACGATGTACGCGCCGATCGAGCGCGGTCCGAATTTGTGCCGCGCCTGGCCGATCGCCTCGAACACCGACAGGCTGCGCCGGCCCATCGCGTCGAACGGCGCCAGCGGGCCTTGATCGCGCGCGAGCAGCGCGCGCAGTTCGACCAGGCGTTCGGCGGGCGACAGCGACAGGTACTCCGGCCGGGCGAGCCCCTGGGCGATGACCTCGTCATGAATCCGGGCGGCCTGCAGGATGTCGAGCGCGGCCAGATGAAAGCCGAACGTGCGCACGCGCCGCATCAGCCGCCGCACCAGGAAATATCCGGCATTGCGGCCGTGGTGCTCGCGCAGGCTGTCGGCCGCGAGGCAGACGTCGGCGAGCAGCTCGTCCGGCGCCTGGTAGCCGTTGGGCTTCGCCTCGTAGGTCGCCTTCAGTCGCTCGCCGATCTGGCCGAAGAACACGCGGTACGGCATGCGGTCATGGCGTGTCGGCGACAGCGCCGGCGCGCCCGGCAGCATCACGCCGTAGATGGCGATGCGCTCGGTCAGCGCCGGGCTGACCGCGACACGATTGCCGCTCTGGCTCAAGGTCTGCGCAATGCGCCGGCATTCGTCGAAATAGGTCGACACGAGGATCTGGCGATGGCGCTGCAGGGTTTCACGGATGGTCTTGCGATGAATATCCTCATTGCCGTCCATGTCGCCGCCGACCCAGGAGCCGAAACGCAGGATGTCGGGCAGCTCGATCGACTCGGCGGCGACGCCGTAGGCGCGGCCGAGCGCATCGGCGATTTCTTCGTAGAACAAGGGCACGACGCGGTACAGGATGTCGATCAAGTAGAACAGCACGTGCTCGCGCTCGTCGGCCACCGTAAGCCGCTGCCGCGGGTGCTCCTCGGTCTGCCAGATCGTCGTCAGCTCCATGCGCACGCGCGCCCACAAGGTCGCGAGTTCCGCCGGCGTCGACGCCGGGTTCTGGCGTCGCAACAAGTCCTGCGCGATCCGTTGTTGCTTGCGCAGGATCGTGCGCCGCGTCGATTCGGTGGGGTGCGCGGTGAACACCGGCTCGATGCTGAGCGAGCCGATCAAATCGAGCATGTCCTCGAGCGTCAGGCCCTCGCCGCGCAGGCGCCACACGCAATCGGCGATTCCACCCGGTTGGGCGACGGCGCTGTCATTGAGGTATTCGCGCCGCCTGCGCACGCGGTGGACCTTCTCGGCGGTGTTGACCGCCTGAAACCACAGCGAAAAGGCGCGCGTCAGGTCCGTCGCGGCCGCGGCCGAACGCCCCTGGACGCGCCCCTGGAGCCGCGCCGCGCCGGCGGCGTCGCCGTCGCGCAGCGCGATCGCGGCGAGCCGGTCCCCCTCGACCAGGTTGAAGAACTCGCTCCCCCCCTGTTCGCGCAACATCTCGCCGATCGTCAGGCCGAGCGCGTGCACGTCCTCGCGCAGGGCGGTGTCCTTGACCGGAAATTGGATGTCCTGACGATACATGGGCGGCTCTCGGCTTGGGTTCCGAGGCCGATTATGACCTGGTTGACGTGAATCACACCATCCGGCGGCCGCGCCGCGCCGATTTCAATGGGTGTTCAGCAGCACCGTCGTGTCGAAACTCTCGAAGGTGTTGAGCACGCGCCGGTACGCGTTTTGGACGATGCGCTCGGCGTCCTTGTCGGCGCGCGTCGCCAGCAGCATGCGGATCACCACGTCGTCCTGCGGCCGGGCGGGGTCCTCGCTCAACATCTGATAGGTGAAGCGGGCAAGCCGGGAGTTGATCTCGTTGACGAACTTGAGCCTCGCCTCCCCGCCTCCGGGACCCCCGGCCTTGCCCTCCTCGGCGATCTCGCACATCAGCCGGACGATGAACCGCGCCTTGTCGACGAGGCCGAGATCGGCGAAAAACTCCACTTCGGATTGAATGTTCATGTTACGCCGGGAAGAAGTCGATCGGTTTGGTCGTCGTCAGCGGCGCCACGTCCTTGGCCTTGAAGCGGAACAGGCGGATGCGGGCGATGAGTTCGGCCTCGAACTCGGGATCCTTCAGGTCACTCGAGACGATCCGCACCGCCGTCACCACGCCGGAGGGTGCGATCGTCAACTCGACGACGACCTTGCCCTGGAGCGCCGGATTCTGGCGCAGCGCCCGCGTGTACAGCGCGTAGATCGCGCCCTTGTTCTTGTCGAACACCAGCGCCACCTCGTCGGCGCTGCGCGATGCCATGCCGCTGCCGCCGCGCCGGGTGGAGCGGTCTCCGCCCGACGCAAGCTTCAGATCGCTCACCTTGCCCGCCTGGTAGCGGCGCAGCGAGCCCGAGCCCGACGCGAGCCCGGAGCTGGTTGGCGCGGAAATGCCGCCGCTGGTGCCGCCCGCCTTGGCCGTGATCATCGAGCGCTGCACCGTGGTCACGTCGCCGGGATCGTGGGTCCGCGCTTGATCCTTCTCGAATTTATTCAAATCGGTCTGATCGCGCAGCGCCGCGAGCTCGTCGAGATCGGCGAGCAGGCCGCTCTTCGCGGCCCGGGCCCGCGGATTGACCGGCTTCGGGACGGGCCGCGGCTTCGCCGCCTCGGGCTTCTTCTCCACCTTCTTAGGCGGAGGGGGAGGCGGCGGCGGCGGCGTCATGACCAGGCGCACCACCCGTTCCGGCAGCGCATTGGTGTTGATCACCACGGCATGCCGCGGCAGGAACGGAATCACCACCGCGATGATCCCGGCCACGATCGCCAGATTGCGCAGGATCCGGCGAAACCGCCGCTCCATCTCCTCGCTCGGCGACCACGGCAGATCGAAGCGCCGGTAGTACGGATTGATGCCGAGCTTGGCGGGGGAATGCATCACGTTTGCCTCGGCCATTTACGTCGCCGCCCGTTCGCGCTGGACGACCGCGAGCGACACCTTGGCGAAATCGGCCTCGGTGCACGTCATCATCACCTTTTTCAGCACGCTGTACGGCATGTGCTTGTCGCCCATGATCGTCACCTCGCGCTTCGCCGGGTCCGTCTTCGCGGCCGCGATCAGCACGCTGTCGTCCTGCGCGGTCAGCGCGGCTTTCAGCGGCTCGATCACCGGACCGGAGCCGCCGACCAGATCGGCCACCTTGCCGATCAGGCGGCCGTCGACGAACATCGAGTCCTTGGTCACCATGACGACGACCGTCGGGTGCGGCTTCTGCTCGGAGATCGATTGCGGTATCGCGATGCTCTTCGTGTTGGGCAGGATGTCGACGTCGGCGGTGTGCGCGAGCAGGAACACCACGAGTATCGTCATCATGTCGATGAACGGCACCAGCGCGAAGTGACTCGCACCGTGCCGGCGCTTTCGATGCCGCTTGATCCGGTAGGGCGTCATTTCGGCGCGTCCCCGACGGAAATGTTCGGGAAGAGTTCGGCTTTCGAGAACGGCGCGACCGGAAGCTGGTAGACGCGCACCGCGTCCATGACCTGCACGAGCACGTCGTACGGCACGTTCGGCCCGAGCAGCACGCTCGCGTCGGTCATGTCGGGGAACTGAGCCTTGACGGTGCGCATGAACACCGACAGGCCGTCATAGTCGTATGCGCCGTTCTTGGTCGCGATGTCCTTCAGCGGGCCGGAATTGCGGTCGTTCACCAGGATGTCGTCGGGCCGGACGATCACCTCGAGCTTGAGGCCCTTCGGCAGCGGCACCGCGGCCGTGTTGTTCGACGGCAGATTCAGGCTCAGCACGTTCGTCTTCGAGAACACTGCGGTGAATATCAGGAAGAACACGAGAATCACCATCATGTCGATCATCGGCACGATGTTCAGGTCGTCCCGGCCGCGGTGATAGCGGTCGTGATTGCGGCGGACGAGACGGGCGGATTTTGACTTCATGAACGAAGCGCCTTCTTGGTTTTCCCGCCCTTCAGACCGTGCCGCGCGCGGCCGCGGGCGCCCGCGGAGCCGGCGGCGCCGCGGCCGGCGATTCCGCGGTCTGCCGCTCGGTAATGGAATTCAGGAACTTCACCGAGGCGATCTCCAGGCTGTCCATCAGCGCGGTGGTCTTCGCCTCGAGAAACATGTGCGACAACAACAATGTGATCGCCACCGCGAGGCCCGAGGCGGTGTTGTTCATGGCCACCGAGATCGAGGCGGCCAGGAGGCTCGCCTTGTCGGCCGGGTTCGCCGTCGCCACTGCGCCGAAGGCCTCGATGAGGCCCGTGATCGTGCCGAGCAGGCCGATCAACAGGCCGACGTTGGCGAGCGACGACAGGAAATGCGTGCGCTTCTCGATCCGCGGGATGACCTCGAGCAGGCTCTCGTCCATCGCCTTCTCGACGTCGTCGCGGCGGCGCGCGCTCGCGACCCGTGCGACGCCGTAGCTCAAGATCGTCGCGATCGAGGCCTTCGAATTCTGCGTGAGCGCGACGACCTGCTTGAAGTTGCCCGCGCCGAGGGCCGGGACCAATTCCTCCCACAGCGCCCGGTTGCGGATGGTTTCGCGCGTCAGGTACACGAAACGCTCTATCGCGATCGCGACGCCCACGACGAAAATGATCGCGAGCGGGTACAGGAACACGCCCCCATCCTTGAAGAAATTGACGAACGAATTCAAGAAATTCATCTGCGTGCTCCTAAAGAATTATCCAAGCGCCATGACCGGCAAATTCAACCAGATTCCGTAAAATCGGCTATGACTCACTTCTCACCCTGCTTCGCCGTCGCGCCGCCATTTTGCGGCGCTGCGGTGGACAGCACGTGGTAATAGGCGACCTCCCGTCGAAAGACGTCGCGGTCGACGGGCGCCAGCACCTCGTCGAGCAGGCTGTTGACCGGCTTGCCGCTCATGTCCCCGATATCGGATTTCTTCCACGGCACGATGTACATCACTTTCGGCAGCTCGCGGTTGCCGGTGACCGTGGTCGTGCCGAGCGCGATGAAGTCGCTCTTCGGATGGGCGCCCGGTTTGGCGGCTCCGGTGGATTTGGCGGCCGGCGCCGGCTTGGGTGCCGGCGCGGGTTTGGCGGCCAGCGCGGGCTGGGCCGCCGCAAGGGCGGCGATCAAGGCCGTCGCAATCGAACCAGGGGTGAGCTTCATGTGGGCTCCTTGGATGCGGGCACCGTCGGGGCACCCGTCGGGGGCGCCGCCGCAGGGGCTTGCGCCGGCAGGCCGACGC
>JAJXYR010000093.1 GCA_021780475.1 Pseudomonadota bacterium | reverse complement strand
GCCAGGCGATGGCTTTGCATCGCCCAGTCGGCGACGGTGCCGCCGCTCCAGGCGCGCCGCTCGGCCGGCGATATCGACCGCACCAGGCGCGCGGCGACCCGTTCGGGCGATCGGCCGAGCGCGGCGACGAAGGTCGTGTCCCAGTCGTGATGCAGGCTGCCGGCGCGCGCGCCCGGAACCACGGTGCGCTCGTCGTTGCCGCCGCGGTCGTGGTCGTCGCCGCAATGCAGAGGCTGATGCAGGTCGCCGACGAAATGCAGCAGGAATTGCAGCGCGCGCAGACGCTCGGCGGGCGTCGTCGTCGGCTGCGCGAGCTCCAGGTTGAATTGCCGCACCTTGTCGATCACGCAGTCGTCGGCCGGACCCCGGGATGCCGGTTCGCCGGGCGGCAGCGGGCGTTCACCGAAACAGGCGCGGCGCAGATCCGGCGCCCGCCGTTCGATGTCGGCGTAGTGCCACTGCCGCGTGCGGCGGTAGCGCGCGCCGCCGCGATCCCGGTCGGAGTCGCGGTAACGGTCCGCCCAGGTGGACTCGGCCGCGATCCCTGAGCCGCGGACGAGGCCGCTGTCGTCGGTCGCGAGGATCGCCTCGACCCGTCGCCGCACCGCCGGTTGGAGATAATGCAGGGCGATGAGACCGACGATCCGGTGGCCCTCGCTGCCCCACGCGAACGCCGGTCGCGGTTGGGCTGGGAGCAGTGCGGCCGCCGCGAGCAGCGCGGCCCGGACACGGGCGCCGCTCAAACGGGGCTTTGAGCCGCCAGGCGGCGCACCGCCTCGAGCGGCAGTTCGTCGAATCCCGCCTCGCCGGCTCGCCAGCGCGCGATCAGCTTCTCGCGCATCCGCCGCGTCCAGAACTTGACGATGTGATTGACGATGCCGGCCAGCGCCTGGTCGCGGTCCGGCTCGGCGTGGAAGAACGCGCCTATGTCGTTCACCATCTTGACCAGGTGATCGTCGTTCATTCCCGCCGCCTACTTGGCCATGAACACGTCGGCCCCGCGCAGCAGCGCATCCTGGCCTTCGCTGAACTCGCGGAACCGCTTCTGCCATTCCGACGGCTGATTGACCCGGGTGGCCTGCACCGCCGTGACCTTGTATTCCGGGCAATTCGTCGCCCAGTCGGAATTGTCGGTCGTGATCACGTTCGCGCCGGACTCCGGGAAGTGAAAGGTCGTGTAGACGACGCCCGGCTGCACGCGCGGGGTGACGGTCGCGCGCAGCACCGTTTCACCGGCGCGGCTCGCGATGCCGACCCAATCGCCGTCGGCGATGCCGCGTTCCTCGGCATCGTGCGGATGGATCTCCAGCCGGTCCTCCTCGTGCCAGAGGTTGTTCATCGTGCGCCGGGTCTGCGCGCCGACGTTGTACTGGCTGAGTATCCTCCCGGTGGTCAGAAGCAGCGGGAAGCGCTGCGTGACCTTCTCCGCGGTCGGCACGTACTCGGTGACCATGAACTTTCCCTTGCCGCGCACGAACTCGCCGACGTGCATCGTCGGCGTGCCCTCCGGGTGGGACGCGTCGCAGGGCCATTGGATGCTGCCCGCCCGGTCGATGGCATCGAAGCTCATGCCCGAGAACGTGGGCGTGAGGCGCGCGATCTCGTCCATGATTTCGGACGGGTGCGCATAGTGCATCGGGTAGCCCATCGCATTGGCGAGGAGCTGCGTGATCTCCCAGTCCGCATAGCCCGACTTCGGCCGCATGACCTTGCGAACCCGGGAGACGCGCCGCTCGGCGTTCGTGAACGTGCCGTCCTTCTCCAGAAAGGACGAGCCCGGCAGGAATACATGCGCGAATTTCGCGGTCTCGTTGAGGAACAGGTCCTGAACGATGATGCACTCCATCGCGGTCAGCGCCGCGGTCACGTGCTGGGTGTTCGGGTCGGACTGGGCGATGTCCTCGCCCTCGATGTACAGGCCCTTGAACTCACCGTCGAGCGCCGCTTCGAACATGTTCGGGATCCTGAGTCCCGGGTCGTTCTGCAGCGCAACGCCCCAGGCGCGCTCGAACGACGCGCGCACCGCATCGTCGCCGACGTGACGGTAGCCGGGAAATTCGTGCGGGAAGGACCCCATGTCGCAGGATCCCTGGACATTGTTCTGGCCGCGCAGCGGGTTGACGCCCACGCCCTCGCGGCCGATGTTGCCGGTCGCCATCGCCAGGTTCGCGATCCCCATGACCGCGGTCGATCCCTGGCTGTGTTCCGTGACCCCGAGGCCGTAATAGATCGCGCCGTTTCCGGCGTTCGCGTACAGCCGTGCCGCCGCGCGCACGGTGGCGGCCGGGACGCCGGTGACCGGCTCCATCGCCTCCGGCGAGTTGCGTTCCGAAGCCACGAATGCGCGCCATTTGTCGAAGGAGGCCGCCTCGCAGCGCGCCTCGACGAATTTCTCGTCGACCAGGCCCTCGGTGACGATGACGTGCGCGATGCTGTTGATCAGCGCGACGTTCGTCCCCGGGCGCAGTTTCAGGTGGTGCGCGGCCTCGATGTGCGGCGTGCGCACGAGGTCGATGCGGCGCGGATCGGCGACGATCAACTGCGCGCCCTGGCGCAGGCGGCGCTTCATCTGCGACGCGAACACTGGATGCCCGTCGGTCGGATTTGCGCCGATCACGAGAATCACGTCCGCCTGCATCACCGAGTCGAAATTCTGCGTGCCGGCCGATTCACCCATGGTCTGTTTCAGGCCGTAGCCGGTCGGCGAGTGGCAGACGCGCGCGCAGGTATCGACGTTGTTGTTGCCGAAGCCGGCGCGGACGAGCTTCTGCACGAGGTAGGTCTCTTCGTTCGTGCAGCGTGACGAGGTGATGCCGCCGATCGAGTCGCGTCCGTGGGCGGCCTGAATGCGCTTCAGTTCGCCCGCGGCGTAGGCGATGGCCTCCTCCCAGGACACTTCGCGCCACGGGTCCGTGATCCGGGCGCGGATCATCGGCTTGACGATGCGGTCCGGGTGCGACGCGTAGCCGATCGCGAAGCGCCCCTTCACGCAGGAGTGGCCGTGGTTCGCCCGGCCGTCCTTGTTGGGCACCATCCGAACGATTTCCTCGCCCTTCATTTCCGCGCGGAACGAGCAGCCGACGCCGCAGTAGGCGCAGGTGGTCACGACGCTGTGCTCGGCCTGACCCATTTCGATGAGGCTGTTCTCCGACAGCGTCGCCGTGGGGCAGGCTTGTACGCACGCGCCGCAGGAGACGCACTCGGAGTCGAAGAAGGTCTCGGCCTGACCGGCGGAGACCACCGAGTCGAAGCCGCGTCCCTGGATCGTCAGCGCGAGTGTGCCCTGCTGTTCATCGCAGGCGCGGACGCAGCGCGAACAGACGATGCACTTGGCCGGATCGAACGTGAAATACGGGTTGGAAGTGTCCTTCGTCGCGGCCAGGTGATTGGCGCCGGAATAGCCGTAGCGGACTTCGCGCAGGCCGACCGCGCCCGCCATGTCCTGCAGTTCACAGTGGCCGTTCGCGGGACAGGTGAGGCAGTCGAGCGGATGGTCGGAGATGTACAGCTCCATCACGCCGCGGCGCACGTTCGCGAGCCGCTCGTTCTGCGTGGACACCTTCATGCCCGCGGCGACCGGGGTGGTGCACGACGCCGGCAGCCCCTTCATGCCGTCGATCTGCACGAGGCACAGGCGGCAGGAGCCGAAGGCCTCGAGCTGATCGGTCGCGCACAGCTTCGGCACCTGGATGCCGGCGAGAGCGGCCGCGCGCATCACCGAGGTGCCCTCGGGCACGCTCACCTCGATGCCGTCGATGCTGAGCGTGACCGCCTTGGCGGCGCTGCGCGCCGGCGTTCCAAAATCCTCTTCGACGATGGATAACATACGCTCGTCCTCTTCTGTGTCTATCCGCCGGCGCGCGCCGCCACGGCCTTGCGGAAGTCTTCGGGAAAGTGATCCAGCGCGCTACGCACCGGATAAGCGGTGAGTCCGCCGAGCGCGCACAGCGACCCGTGGGTCATGGTCTCGCACAGGTCGCGCAGCAGCGCCTCTTGTTTGACCGGCTCGTCGCCGGCGATCAGGCGGTCGATGACCTCGACGCCGCGGGTCGAACCCAGGCGGCATGGCGTGCATTTCCCGCAGGATTCTATCGCGCAGAATTCCATCGCATAACGGGCCTGGGCCGCCATGTCGACCCGGTCGTCGAAGACGACGATGCCGCCGTGACCCAGCATGCCCCCGACGTCGGCGAAGGCTTCATAATCGAGCTTCGTGTCGAACCGGCTCTCCGGCAGGTAGGCGCCGAGCGGCCCGCCGACCTGGACGGCCCTGATGGGCCTGCCGCTCAGGGTGCCGCCGCCGAAGTCGTACAATAATTCCCGCAGGGTCATCCCGAAAGGCGCTTCCACGAGGCCGCCGCGCTTGATGTTGCCGGTGAGTTGGACCGGCAGCGTGCCTCGGGAGCGCCCCATGCCGAAGTCGCGATAATGTTCCGCCCCCCGATCCAGGATGATCGGCACCGAGGCGAGCGTGATCACGTTGTTGATGACGGTCGGCTTGCCGAACAGACCTTGTATCGCCGGCAGCGGCGGCTTGAAGCGCACCTGACCGCGCTTGCCTTCGAGCGACTCGAGCAGGGAGGTCTCCTCGCCGCAGATGTAGGCGCCCGCGCCCATGCGCACTTCCAGGTCGAAGCGGCGGCCGCTGCCCATCACGTCCCCGCCGAGATAACCCGCGGCGTAAGCGCTGCGGATCGCGTCCTGAAGCACCCGCTTCGCGAGCGGATATTCGAAACGCAGATAAATGTAGCCTTGGGTCGCGCCGGTCGCGAGGCCGGCGATCGTCATTCCCTCGATGAGCACGAACGGGTCGCCTTCCATCAGCATGCGGTCGGAGAACGTGCCGGAATCGCCTTCGTCGGCGTTGCAGACGACGTATTTCCGGTCGGCGGCGGCGCCGAGCGCGGTTTTCCATTTGATGCCGGCCGGGAACGCGGCCCCGCCGCGGCCGCGCAGGCCCGACGCGGTGACGCTTTCGACGATGGCCGCCGGCGTCATGCCCAGGGCCGCGGCGAGTCCGCGGTAGCCATCGTGGCGCTTGTAGGCCTCGAGGTCGCGCGGATCGATGAGTCCGACGCGTGCGAAGGTCAAGCGCTCCTGGCGCTTCAAATACGGGATATCCGTCGTCGGGCCGTGGCGCAGCGGATGCGCCGCGCCGGTGGTGAATCCGGCGGCGAAAAGGCCGGGCACGCTGGCGGCGTCGACCGGCCCGTAGGCGATGCGTCCCGCCGGCGTGTCGACCTCGACCAGCGGTTCGAGCCAGAGTAATCCGCGTGAACCATTGCGCACGATCGTGACGGCGGTGCCGCGGCGCGCGGCCTCCGCGGCGATCGCGGCGGCGGTCGCGTCGGCGCCCACCGCGACGGCCGCGGCATCACCGGGCACGAAGACGGTGACGCCGGTCATTTCGCGCCCCTGACGGCGGCGACGAGTTCATCGAAGTGTTGCGCATCGACGCGGCCGACCAATCGATCTTCCACCAGCACCGACGGGCCGAGCGCGCAATTTCCGAGGCAGTAGACCGGCTCGAGCGTGATCGCCCCATCGGCGGTCGTCCCGTGAAAATCGACGTTCAGGCTGCGCTTGGCGTGTTCCTCGAGCGCGTTCGCGCCGACGGCCTGGCATGCTTCCGCGCGGCAAATCCGCAGCACGCAGCGTCCCGGCTTCTCGGTGCGAAAATAGTGATAGAAACTGACGACGCCGTGGACCTCGGCCCGAGTCAGGTTCAAGGCGTCGGCGATCAGCGGGACCGCATCCTTGGGCACATAGCGCAATTCGTCCTGCACCGCGTGCAGGATCGGCAGCAGCGCGCCGGGCAGCTCTTTCAGCGCGGCGCAGGCCTTTTGCGTCGCCGCGAGCTCGGCTGCGGTCAGTCGCGGCGGGGCTTCGGGATGTATCGGAATGACGCGTCGCGGCGATTGACTGGTCATGACGGGCTCGGAGTGTCCATGAGGTCGGCGGCAGGTTGTGCCAGCCTTGGATGATACCGCGAAACGGCCGATCTGGGGTCGTCCGCGCCGCGGCAGCGGACGCGGCTTGCGGGGCGCTCGTGCGTGCTATTCTGCATGAGGCTGCGGCTTTGGCTGCGTCGCGGCCCCGGGGGCGGAACTTGCGTGAGATTCACGTGCCGACGGTGCTTCGCTTCAGTTGCCGGGCGGCGGCGCGCGTGCTCTGCATGACGCTGCCGTTCGCGTGGTTTTCCGGCGCGGCTGCCGCTGGAGCGGCCGCGTCGACCGCCGCCGCGACCATCGCGCCGGGGGCCGTTGCGCCGGTGGCCGTTGCGCCGGTGGCCGTTGGGCCACCGACCGACTCGCTGTCACCGATCGTGATTCAAACCAGCGGACCCCGTTTCGTCGCACCGACACGGCGCGACAGCATCGGCCGGATCTGGGCGCCGGTGTATATCGACGGCAAGGGACCGTTTCGCCTGGTGCTCGACACCGGCGCCACGCAATCCGGATTGTCGGCCACCGTGGCCTCGATTCTGGGCCTCGCGCTCGACTGCTCGCCGCCGGTGCTGTTGCGGGGCGTTACCGGCATCGCCGAGGTGCCCACGGTGCGGGTCGACA
Organism: Pseudomonadota bacterium; assembly: GCA_021780475.1. GTDB lineage: Bacteria > Pseudomonadota > Gammaproteobacteria > Steroidobacterales > Steroidobacteraceae > Bog-1198. The sequence continues at coordinate 3,655 of JAJXYR010000093.1, read as the reverse complement.
CGCTCTCGTTCGGCGATTTGAGCGTCAACGATGCGCTGCTGCCGATCGTGCCGGACGCGCTGGGCGGCGCGGACGGCATACTCGGCACCGCCGGCCTCGCGGACAAACGTGTATTCATCGACTTCCACCACGATCGGATCACGATCACGCTATCCCGCGGGAAGCTCGCGTGGCGCGGTTTCGAGACGATGCATTTCCAGCCGGACCCTGGGACGCCGATCATCGTCGACGCCGTGGTGGGCGGTGTTCGGACCAAGGTGATCATCGATACCGGCGGGCAGATGACGATCGCGAATCTGGCGTTGCGCGATGCGCTGCGCCGGCACCATGGTCGGCGCACAGGCAAGCCCGACCGCATCGAAGGTGCGACCAAGGCGGTCCAGGACGGCGAGATCCTGGCGACGCCGTCGATCGACTTCGGCTCGCTGCAAATTCGCGACTCCGGGGTCACCTATGCGGATCTGATGATTTTCGAGCATTGGCACTTGATGCACCGGCCCGCGATCCTCGTCGGCATGGACGCGCTCGGGCTGCTCGACACCCTGGTCATCGATTACAAGCTGCACGTCATCCAGATGCGTGCGCCCATGGGGTGAACGCGGCTCCGTCGGGCCCTCGAACTCAAGGTTTGGCCGGGGGTTTGGCGCGGTAGGCGCCCTGCAGCGCGAGCATCCAACCCGGATATTCCGTCGGCAAGGCGCCGGCCTGGTCGAGCGCCGCGACGTCCTCCAAGTCTAGGCGCACGCGCGTCGCGGCCAGATTGTCGGTCAATTGGGCGGCGGACTTGGCGCCGATGATCACGCTGGTCACGAACGGCTTGCACAGTATCCACGCAAGCGCGACCTGGGCCACCGACACGCCGTGACGTTGCGCAATGCCGCGCATGACATCCACGCAGTGGAACGCGCGCGTCTTGTCGACGACCGGAAAGTCGAAGCCGGTACGCCGTGCGCCGGCCGGTCCGGGCTCATCGGGTTTGAACTTGCCGCTCAGCAAGCCGCCGGCCAGCGGACTCCAGACCATCAATCCGAGCTTCTGATCGTCGATCAGCGGCACGATCTCCCGCTCCAGATCCCGCCCCGCAACCGTGTAATACGCTTGCACGCTGACGAATTTGGCGAAGCCCCGGCGCTCGGAGATCGCGAGCGCTTTCATGACCTGCCACGCCGCGAAATTGCACAGGCCGATGTAGCGGACCTTGCCGGAGCGCACCAGGTCATCGAGCGCGGACAGCGACTCCTCGAGCGGGGTCAGGGGATCGAAGCCGTGCAATTGGTACAAATCGATGTGGTCGAGCTGCAGGCGCCGCAGGCTGGCGTCGACCGCGTTGAACAGATGATGACGCGATTGACCGCGCGAGTTCGGCTCGTCGCTCATGATGCCGGTCGCCTTGGTCGCGATCACGAGATCGTGGCGCGGCAAGCCGAGCTGTTTGAGCGCGACGCCCACGTGCCGTTCGGATTCTCCGAAGGAATACACGTTGGCCGTGTCGATGAAGTTCACGCCCGCATCCACCGCGGCCTTCACCTGGTCGTTGACCGCGTCCTGGCCGAGGCCGCCAATCGCCTCCCAGATGCCCTTGCCGGCGCCGTAGGTCATCGTGCCCAGGCAGATTTCGGAAACGTAGAGGCCGGTCTGGCCCAGCAGTCGATAGCGCATGCGGCCAGTGTACAACATCCCCGCGAACGGCCGTGCGTGCGCGCCGCGATACCCATCGCCCCATTTCACGGTCTATGATGCTGAGCATCGATGGCGCGGAGAATTCGCAGATGAAAAAGCCGGTCATTCCCCTGATCGTCATAATCGCCGCCGCGGCTCTCGGGCTGTGGTATTTCCTCGCGCACCGCAAGCCGCCGGCCGTGCCGACGCCGGCGCCGTCGGTGTCCGCGGTACCGCCGGCACCGGCTCCGCCGACGCTGCCGGCGACGCGTTTCCCGGTTCCCGCCGAGTCCGGCGGCGCCAAGCAGGTCGCGCTACCGGCGCTTGCGGACAGCGATCCCGCGATCCGCGGCGCGCTGACCGGGCTGATCGGCGCCGCCGCCGTTCAGCAGTTCCTCGCCCCGGAGGACCTGATCCGCCGCATCGTGGTCACGGTGGACAATCTGCCGAGGCGCAAGGTGCCGGTCGACAAGCGGCCGGTGGTCGCGGTTCCCGGCGCCTTTCTCGCCCAGGGCGATGAGCAGCACGCGACGCTCGATCAACGCAACTTCGCGCGCTATGCGCCGGTGGTCGACGTCGTCCGCAATCTCGACATGCAGGCGCTCGCCAACCTGTATTTTCATTTCTACCCGCTGTTCCAAAGCGCGTATCAAAATCTCGGCTACCCGGAAGGGTACTTCAACGATCGGCTGATCGCCGTGATCGACGAACTCCTCGCGACGCCCCAGCCGCGTCAGCCGATCGCACTCGTTCAGCCCAACGTGATGTACGAATTTGCGGACCCCGCGCTCGAGGCGCTGCCGGCCGGTCAGAAACTGCTGATCCGCATGGGGCCGCAGAACGCCGCGGTGATCAAGGGAAAGCTCGCGGAATTGCGCGCCGCGCTGACGGCGGCGCCGCCGCCGCACTGAACCGATCGGCCGCGGCCGCCGCGGCCCGGTCCGGTTACGATTGCTTAATGGGAGGGCCGGCGGCGGGCCCGGAGCGTTACATGTTCAGGGTACTCAACAAGACAACGGTGGCTTCGATGTGGAAACGTCATGAGTTCGGAGTCGCGGCCCGCGGCGCGGCACTCGCGCTGGCAGCCTCGCTCGTCGGCGCCTGTGTGGTCCAGCCGCTCTATCCGCCGTCGCAGCCCGCGTATGCGCCGGCGCCCGAGGATCAGGCGCCCGCGGATCAATATGGCGGCTATGGCGACGGTAATGGCGACGGTAATGGCGATGCCGGCGGCTATGCCGACCCGCAGGTTTACGTGCGCGCGACGATCGCGCCGCCGCCGTTGCCGGTCTACGAACAACCGCCGTGCCCGGCCGAGGGCTACCTGTGGACTCCGGGTTATTGGGCCTATGGGCCGGAAGGCTATTTCTGGGTGCCGGGTACCTGGGTCGAACCGCCGCGCGTCGGTTTGCTGTGGACGCCGGGCTACTGGGGGTGGGGTGGCGGCGTGTTCGTATTCCACGCCGGTTATTGGGGGCCGCGCGTCGGCTTCTATGGCGGGATCAACTACGGCGGCGGCTACGTCGGCGACGGCTTCGTCGGGGGGCGGTGGGAAGGCGAGCGCTTCGCCTACAATCGCGCGGTTACCAACGTCAACGTCACGGTCGTGCACAACACCTACAACCGCACGATCATCAACAACAACGTGACCATCAACAACGTGACCGTCAACCGTGTGAGCTACAACGGCGGACCGGGCGGCAGACAGGTGGCGCCGACGCGCGAGCAGCGCATGGCGGCGCGCGACCCGCATATCGCAGTGACACCGATGCAGAGGGCGCAAATCCGGGCGGCGAGCGTCGATCGCGCGCAATTCGTGCGCTATAACCGCGGCCGACCGCCGGTGGCGGCCACGCCGCGACCGCGCGCGTTCGATTCGCCCCAGGTCGAGCGCGCACGCGGCGCCGTGGTGCCGCCGCGGCAGTTCGCGCCGCCGTCGAGGCAGCAGCCGCAGCGCGAGTTCGCGCCGCCGTCGCGGCAGCAGCCGCAGCGCGAGTTC
>JAJXYR010000190.1 GCA_021780475.1 Pseudomonadota bacterium | reverse complement strand
CCGGATGGTACAGCATGGCGCAGCGCCAGAAGACTTCCACGACCTCCGAGAGCGACGACCTGCGCAACGCCGGGCTCAAGGTCACCGTTCCGCGGCTAAAAATACTCGATATCCTCGCCGACGGTGCGGCGCGCCATTTGAGCGCCGAGGACATCTATAAAAAGCTGCTCGAATTGAACGAGGACATCGGCCTCGCGACCGTTTACCGTGTACTGACCCAGTTCGAAGCCGCGGGCCTGGTGACGCGCCATCATTTCGAGGGCGGCACGGCGGTGTTCGAACTGAACCAGGGCAATCATCACGACCATATCCTGTGTGTCGACTGCGGCCGCGTCGAAGAGTTCGTCGACGGCGGCATCGAGGAGCGGCAACAGGCGGTGGCCAAGCGGCTGGGTTTCGAGATCAGCGATCATTCGTTGATCCTCTACGGGCATTGCCGCCGCGCCAACTGCCCGAACCAGAAGGGCGGTTAACCGCCGCGCGATCGCTTGACCTTCGCGGCGCCGGCCGGCGCGCCGCGCGCGAGCATTTCCCGGGCGTGCGCGCGCGCCTGATCGCTGACCGCAATTCCGCCGAGCATGCGCGCGATCTCCTCGACCCGGTCCGTCCCATTCAGGGGTTCGATGCGCGTGCGCGTCGCATCCCCGTCGCGATGCTTGGTGACGCGCATCTGGCTTTGCGCCTGGCTCGCCACCTGCGCCAGATGGGTCACGCACAGCACCTGACAGCGTTCCCCGAGCGCGCGCAATTCGCGGCCGACGATTTCCGCGGTGGCGCCGCCGACGCCCGCGTCGACTTCGTCGAAGACCATGCATCCGGCGCCATTGCGGGCCGCCGCGGCCACCTGGATCGCGAGGCTGATGCGCGACAGTTCGCCGCCGGAGGCGACGCGCGCGAGGCTCTTCGGCATCTGTCCGGCATTGGCGCTGACCAGGAACTCGACCGTGTCGGCGCCATGTTCGGCGATCTGTCCGGGTGTCGTCGCAACGTCCACTTCGAAGCGGCCGCCCGGCATGCCGAGCGACTGCATCAAGCCGGTGACCTGCCCGCCGAGCGTCGCCGCCGCGGCCTTGCGCGCCGCGCTGAGCCGGGCCGCGGCGTCCCCATAGGCGCTGTCCAGCGCGGCGACGCGCCGTTCGAGTTCCGCGATGTCGACCCGGGCGTTGTCCAGCGCGGCGAGTTCGCGCTCGATTTCAGCGGCGCGCTCCGGCAACTCCTCCGCGCGCAGGTGGTGCTTGCGCGCGAGCGATTCGAGCGCCGCCGCGCGCCGTTCGATCTCGTCCTGGCGTGCCGGATCCATGTCGAGTGATTCGAGATAGCGTCGCAGCGCGTCGCCCGCCTCGCGGACGTTGATCGCCGCCTCGTCGAGCAGCGCCGTGATCGGCCGCAGTCCGGGATCGGCATCGCCCAGGTTGCGTAACGCCGCACGGGCCTTGCCGAGAAGATCGTGGGCGTTGTCGCCGTCCGACTCATAACTCAGCGCGAGCGCCGTCCGAGCCCCGTCGACCAGCCTGCCGCGATCTGCCACCCGTTTGCGCTCGATGAACAACGCGGTGATTTCGGCCGCCGACGTCACGGACGCCTGCAGTTCGCCCAGCTGATGGCGCAGGAGGTCGCGCCGTCCGTCGAGATCGGCCGCCGCCGCGCGCCGCCCGGCGAGCTCCCGGGCCGAGTCCCGATGCTGTTGGTAGGCTGCGGCGACCCGCTGCGCCAGATCCCGCGCGGCGCCATGCTCATCGAGCAGCGCCCGCTGCGCTTCGCGCGTCACCAGACGCTGAAATTCCTGCTGGCCGTGAATCTCGACCAGCGATTCCAGCAGTTCGCGCAGCGACTGCAGCGGCACGGCCTGGCCGTTCAAATAGTTGCGTGAGCGCCCGTCGGCGCCGACGACGCGCCGCACCAGCACCTCGCCGTCATGCTCGATCGACTGTTCCTCCAGCCAGGCGAGCGCCGCCGGCGGCAGCGGCGAGAAGCTCGCGGCCACTTCCGCGCGCTGCGCGCCCTGGCGCACCACGTCGCCGGAGGCGCGTCCGCCGGCGATCATCGACAGGGCGTCGACGAGCAGCGATTTACCGGCGCCGGTCTCGCCGGTGAGCGCGGTGAGCCCCGACGCGAACTCCAGTTCCGCCTCATCGACGATCACGAAATCCCGCAATTGGAGGTGTGTGAGCACGATGGGCGCCTATTCGCGCGGATCGCCATCGAAGCCGCCGCGGCCCCAATGCAGCTTCGAGCGCAGCAAGCGGTAATAGTCGTAGCCCGGCGGGTGCAGCAGCGTGATCGCGGCGTCAGAGCCTTCCACGTACAGGCTGTCGCCATCCCGCAGGTCCCCGATCGCCGTGCCGTCGCAGGTGACCTGCGCATGGGAGTCGAAGCGGTCGGACAATTTGATCTGGATCCGGCTGCCGGCGCGCACCACGATCGGCCGGTCGCTCAGGGTGTGGGGGCTGATCGGGGCAAGCACCCACACGGCCAGGTCCGGTTCGACGATCGGTCCGCCGCAGGACAGGGCGTAGGCGGTCGAACCCGTGGCGGTCGCGATCACGATGCCGTCACCGCCGTGCGAGTTGACGAAGCGCCCGTTGATCGAGGTCTCGAAGTCCAACAGGCGGCCGGTTTCCCGCTTGTTGACCACCACGTCGTTCAACGCGAGCGCCCGCACGGTCGGCGCCCCCTCGCGCTCCAGGCGGGCCGCGGCCAGCGACCGCCGGTCCTCCGTATAGCGGCCTTCGAGCACCGAATCGACGTCCTCCATCAGCGAGCGCGGCCCGATATCCGTCAAGAAGCCCAGGCGGCCGCGATTGACGCCGAGAAGCGGCACGCTCCGCCCGGCCACCAGGCTCGCCGCATAAAGCAGTGTGCCGTCGCCGCCAATCGCTATGATAAGGTCCGCCCGCGCCGCGAGGGCGGCCGCGGGGCATCGGGTGACCTGTTCGGCGGGCAGCGGGATCGCGATCTCCGATTCGACGAGCAGACCCACCCCGCGCCGCCGCAGGTGGGCGGCGAGATTCAGCATGCACTCGGCGACGCGCGAATCCCTGGCGTTGCCGACGAGCGCGATGGAGTGGAACGGGTGGGGCATGGGCGGGCTTCGTTTTAGCACGCCGGGACCGTGGCGGTCACGCGCCAAAACGACTCCTCGAGGCGGCGATCGGGCGGACTTGACTTCGGGTCGATGCGCTAGTTACGTTCAGAGAACAAAGTTATGGCTCGAACCAACACAGACGGTGCGGACGAGGCGCTGAACGAGCGCGCGCAGCTGCTGCTGAAGGCGCTGATCGAGAATTACATCCGCGAGGGGCAGCCCGTCGGCTCGCGCACCTTGTCGCGCGACTCCGGCCTCAGCCTGTCGTCCGCCACGATCAGAAACGTCATGTCCGATCTCGAGGCGCTGGGATTCGTGTGCTCTCCGCACACCTCGGCCGGACGCATACCGACCCAGAAGGGCTACCGTTTCTTCGTCGACACCCTGTTGAAGCTCAAGCCCCTGGCGAGCGGAGAGGTCGAGGAGATCGAACGGCGTCTGGAGAACGAGGGCGCGGCCGGCCGTTCGCTGGTCCAATCGGTGTCGCACATGCTCTCCAGCGTCACGCAGATGGCCGGTCTCGTGACGCTGCCGAACGCCAATTATGTCTCCTTGACGCAGATCGAGTTCATTGCGCTGTCGGACAACCGGGCGCTCGCGATCATGGTCATGAGCAACCGCGAGGTGCAGAACCGGATCATCCAGCTGGACCGCTACTGTTCGCCGGACGAGTTGCGCCGCGCCGCCAACTATCTGAACGAGGCGTTCGCCGGGCATTCGTTGCCGGAGGTGCGGGAGATGCTTGTCGCGCAGTTGAAGGACACCCAGCAGCACATGAACCACGTGATGCAGGATGCCATCCAGGTCGCCCAAAAGGTGTTCGACCGGCCGGAGGGCGCCGGCGTCGAGTACGTGATCGCCGGCGAGACCAACCTCATGGGCTTCGCGGAACTGTCCAATGTGGAGCGGCTGCGCCGCCTGTTCGAGGCCTTCAACGAAAAGCACGACATCCTGCGGCTGCTCGACAGCTGCCTGCATGCCGAAGGAATACAGATCTTCATCGGCCAGGAGTCGGGCTACCGGATCCTCGATGACGTGAGCGTGGTCACGGCCCCCTACATGGTCGACAACCAGGTGATCGGCGTGCTCGGCATCATCGGGCCGACCCGCATGGCCTATGAGCGGGTCATCCCGATCGTCGAAGTGACCGCAAAACTCCTGGGCTCGGCCTTGAACTCCCGTAAATGACCCCAAGGAAGGGCAGCGGCCGCGGCCCGACCCCGGGCGCGGCGCCCGTCATGCACAGGAATTTGCCAACGTGAACGAAACCAATCAGACCGACACCCAGTCCGCCGGCACGGCGGCTCCCCCGGAGGCCGACCCGGCACTAGCGGCGGCGCTCGCCAAGGCCGACGAGAACTGGAACAACTATCTGCGTGCCGTCGCCGAATTCGAGAATTTCCGCAAGAGAACCGACCGTGAAATCGACAATGCCCGCAAATTCGCCGTGGAGCGGTTCGCGCAGGACGTCGTGACGGTCGCCGATGCGCTCGAGGCGGCCGTCAGTGCGTCGGCCGGCGCCGGCCCGGAAGCGGCCCACCTCGAAGGGGCCCAGGCGACGCTGCGCCAGTTGCACCGGGCATTCGACAAGGCGGGCATCACGCTGCTCGATCCGGCCGGCAAGCCGTTCGACCCGGCCTGGCACGAGGCGATGGTCGCGGTGGATCGCGGCGACGTGCCGCCGAACACCGTGGTCGATGTCGTGCAGAAGGGGTACACGCTGAACGGGCGCCTGCTGCGCCCGGCCAGGGTCGTCGTCAGCCGCGCGCCTGCGAACGGCGCCGATTGAAAAACACGATCCGCCCCCCATTGAAGGACCACAGGATCTTACGAATCTTCAGAGGATTTCACATATGGCTAAAATGATTGGCATCGATCTCGGCACCACGAATTCCTGCGTCGCGATCATGGAAGGCGGGAAGCCGAAAGTCATCGAGAACAGCGAGGGCGACCGCACGACCCCGTCGATCGTTGCGTTCACGAAGGACGGCGAGGTGCTGGTCGGGCAGTCGGCCAAGCGTCAGGCGGTCACCAACCCCCAGAACACGGTCGCGGCCGTCAAACGACTCATCGGCCGCAAGTTCGGCGACGACGTGGTCAAGAAGGACATGAGCATGGTGTCCTACAAGATCGCCAAGGCCGACAACGGCGATGCCTGGGTCGAGGTCCAGGGCAAGAAGATGGCGCCGCCCGAGGTTTCCGCGCGCGTGCTGATGAAAATGAAGAAGACGGCCGAGGATTATCTCGGCGAGCCGGTCACCGAGGCGGTCATCACGGTGCCCGCGTACTTCAACGACTCGCAGCGCCAGGCCACCAAGGATGCAGGCCGCATCGCCGGCCTCGACGTCAAGCGCATCATCAACGAGCCGACCGCGGCGGCGCTCGCCTATGGCCTCGACAAGTCGGGCGGGGACCGCAAAATCGCGGTCTACGACCTCGGCGGCGGCACGTTCGACATCTCGGTGATCGAGATCGCGGCGGTCGACGATGAGCGGCAGTTCGAAGTGCTGTCGACGAACGGGGACACCTTCCTCGGCGGCGAGGACTTCGACCTGCGGGTGATCAACTACCTCGCGGACGAATTCAAGAAGGAGAGCGGCATCGACGTGCGCCGCGATCCGCTGGCGATGCAGCGCCTGAAAGAGGCGGCCGAAAAGGCCAAGATCGAGCTGTCCTCGAGCCAGCAGACCGAGGTCAACCTGCCGTACATCACCGCGGACCAGGCGGGGCCGAAGCACCTCAACATGAAGCTGACGCGAGCCAAGCTCGAGTCGCTGGTCGAGGAACTCGTGCAGAAGACGATCGAGCCTTGCCGCACCGCGTTGAAGGACGCCGGTCTGTCGATGCAGGACATCAGCGAGGTGATCCTGGTCGGCGGCCAGACCCGCATGCCGCTCGTGCAAAAGACGGTCAAGGATCTGTTCGGCAAGGAGCCGCGCAAGGACGTCAATCCGGACGAGGCGGTCGCGGTGGGCGCCGCAATCCAGGGCGGCGTGCTCGCAGGCGACGTCAAGGACGTCCTGCTCCTCGACGTGACGCCCTTGTCGCTCGGGATCGAGACCTTGGGCGGCGTGATGACCAAGGTCATCGAAAAGAACACGACCATCCCGACGAAAGCGGCGCAGACGTTCTCCACGGCCGACGACAACCAGACGGGCGTGACGATCCATGTGCTGCAGGGCGAGCGCGAGCGGTCGGTCGACAACAAGTCGCTGGGCCGGTTCGACCTGACCGACATTCCCGCGCAGCCGCGCGGCCTGCCGCAGATCGAGGTGACCTTCGACATCGATGCGAACGGCATCTTGAACGTTTCGGCCAAGGACGTGAAAACGGGCAAGGAACAGCGGATCGTGATCAAGGCCTCGAGCGGCCTGTCGGAGAGCGAGATCAAGCGCATGGTCAGCGACGCCGAGGCGCACGCCGAGGAAGACCGGAAATTCCGCGAGCTGGTGGGTGCCCGCAACAAGGCGGATGCGACCGTGCACACGATCGAGAAGTCGCTGAAGGATCTCGGCGACAAGCTTTCGGACGAGGAGAAGCGGCCGGCGGTCGATGCCATCGCCGCGGTCAAGACCGCGATGGCGGGCGACGATCGCGACGACATCGAGCGCAAGACCCAGGCCCTGGAGCAGGCGGCCGCCCCGATTCTGCAGAAGAGCTTCGACCAGGCCGGCGGCGCAGGCACAGCCGGCGCGGCGCCCGGCGCGGACGCCAAGCAGGACGACGTGCTCGACGCGGAATTCGAAGAGGTCAAGGAAAGCGACCGCAAGAAGGCCTGATATCGGGCGCTGGTAGGCAGAAGCGCGAACCGCCGGTACTCTAGTGCCGGCGGTCCGTTCATTCGTGGGTAAAAATGTCGAAGCAGGATTACTACAAACTCCTCGATCTGCCCCGCACGGCGACCGAGGCGGAGATCAAGAAGGCGTATCGGCGCCTGGCGATGAAATTTCATCCCGATCGAAATCCGGGCGATCCGGATGCCGAGCATCGCTTCAAGGAAGCCAAGGAAGCGTATGAAGTCCTGACCGACCCGCAGAAGCGCGCGGCCTACGATCAATTCGGGCATGCGGGCTTGCAGGGCGGGCGCGGCGGCGGCTTCGGCGCCGGCGATGCGTTCGGCGACATTTTCGGCGAGATGTTCGGCGACATATTTTCCGGCGGCCAACGCGGGCGCTCGCAGGTCTTTCGAGGCGCCGACCTGCGCTACGAGCTCGAGCTGGATCTCGAGCAGGCCGTGTTCGGCACCGAGACCTCGATCCAGATTCCCTCGCTCGCCGAATGCCGCACCTGCGGCGGGTCGGGAGCCGCCAAGGGATCCTCCCCGAAGACCTGCGACACCTGCGGCGGACACGGGCAGGTGCGCGTTCAGCAATCGATTTTTACGATTCAGCAGCCCTGTCCGCGCTGCAAGGGTCGCGGCAAGATCATCTCCAACCCCTGCGACACCTGTCTCGGACAGGGCCGGGTGCGGCAGGAGAAGACGCTCGCGGTGACGGTGCCGGCGGGCGTCGATACCGGCGACCGCATCCGCTTGAGCGGCGAGGGCGAGGCCGGCCGCAACGGGGGCCCGGCCGGCGACCTGTACGTCGAGATTCAAGTGCGCGAGCATGCGATCTTCGAGCGCGAAGCCAGCAATTTGTCCTGCGAGGTGCCGATCAGCCTCGCGGTCGCCGCCCTGGGCGGCACGGTCGAGGTGCCGACGCTCGACGGCGAAGTGGTGTTGAAAATACCGTCCGAGACGCAGTCCGGCCGCGTTTTCCGGGTCCGTGGCAAGGGCGTCGTGCCGGTGCGCGGCGGCTCGGCCGGCGACCTGTACTGCCGCGTCGTCGTCGAGACTCCGGTCGACCTCAATGCCGAACAGAAGGAATTGCTGCGCAAGTTCGAAGCATCCCTGCAGCAGAGCGGCAGCCACAAGCCGCGCGAAAAGTCGTTCTTCGACGGCGTGAAGAAGTTTTTCACCGGCGCGCTGCCCTGACAACGGCGGGGGGGCAGCATCATGCACCGGCTCGTCATCTTCGGAATCACCGGGCGCATGGGTCAGTCGCTGCTGCGCGCGCTCGCCGCTGACGACGGTCTGCGCTTGAGCGCGGCCGTGGCCTCGGCCGCAAGCCCCAGCCTCGGCAAGGATGCCGTGCTGCAGGGCAGCCCCTGCGGCATCCCGGTGACCGCGGACGCAGCCGCGGCGCTGGCGGATGCGGACGTGGCAGTGGATTTCAGCCTGCCGCAGGCGGTGGCCGCGCATGCCGCGGCCTGTGCCGCGGCGTCGGTGCCGCTGCTGGTCGGGTCGACGGGGCTGGACCTGGCGACTCACGAGGCGCTGTGCGCCGCGGCGCGCCGTATCCCGGTATTGATCGCTCCCAACACGAGCGTCGGCGTCAGTGTGATGGAGCGCCTGGTGACGACCGCGGCGCGCGCGCTGGGCGCGGACTTCGACACCGAGATCCTGGAGGCGCACCACCGCATGAAGCGGGACGCTCCGTCGGGCACCGCCATCGCGCTCGGCGAGGCGATCGCCGCGGCCCGCGGCGCGACGCTCGCGGAGCTCGCCGTGTTCGACCGGCACGGCGACATCGGCGTGCGACGGCCGCAGAGCATCGGCTTCTCGGTCGTGCGCGGCGGCGACATCGTCGGCGAACACACCGTGATATTCGCCGCGGACGGCGAGCGCATCGAGATCACTCACAGAGCGGGCGACCGGATGATTTTCGCGCGCGGTGCGCTGCGTGCGGCGGCCGCGCTGGTGGGTCGGTCGGCCGGGCTTTTGCGGATGCACGATATCCTCGGCGTGTGAGCCGGAACCATAGACAGGCGCGGCGCCGATCGGTAACATTCGCGCCCGGAATCTAACAGCTGAATCAACCCAAGCGGGGGGCCGTTCCGAACGAACGCCTCCCGCTTTGCGCATCTGCGGAAGCGTGGCGCAAAGCGAGGAACCGGAGTGTCGACACCTGCCGTGCTTGCTCTCGAGGATGGCACCGTGTTCCATGGCGTCTCGGCCGGCGCCAAGGGCAACACGACCGGCGAGGTGGTATTCAACACGGCAATGACGGGGTATCAGGAGATCCTGACCGACCCGTCGTACTGCCGGCAGATCGTCACGCTGACGTATCCGCATATCGGCAACACGGGCACGACGCCGGAGGACTTGGAGTCCGCGGCGATTTATGCCGCCGGCCTCGTGATCCGCGACCTGCCTCTGGTGCATTCGAACTGGCGGGCGACCGAGTCGCTCGGTCAATTCCTGACGCGCTGCAAAGTGGTGGCGATCGCCGAGATCGACACCCGCAAGCTCACGCGGCTGTTGCGTGAAAAAGGCGCGCAGTCCGGTTGCATCATGACCGGCGAACACATCGATGAGGCCAATGCGATTCGGGCCGCGAAGAAATTTCCCGGCTTGAAGGGAATGGACCTAGCGAAGGTCGTGAGCACGAAGCGCGGCTATCAGTGGAATGATGGCGCGCTGTGGAAGGCGGAGCACAGGCCGCCGCGCCCGCAAAGCCGTCTGCACGTCGTCGCCTACGATTTCGGCATCAAGCGCAATCTGTTGCGGCTGCTTGCGGATCACGGCTGTCGGATGACGGTTGTGCCAGCACAAACGCCGGCAGATCAAGTGCTTGCGATGAATCCTGACGGTATTTTCTTATCCAATGGTCCGGGCGATCCGGAGCCTTGTGATTACGCCATTACCGCCATTGCGCGGTTCTTGGAAACCGACATCCCGGTATTCGGCATCTGTCTCGGGCATCAGTTGCTCGCGCTCGCGAGCGGCGCGAAGACCGTCAAAATGAAGTTCGGGCACCATGGAGCGAACCATCCCGTCGTGGAACTCGCGTCCGGGCGCGTGTTCATCTCCAGCCAAAATCACGGTTTTGCGGTCGACGAGACGGGCTTGCCCGAGAACCTGCGACCGACGCACCGATCCTTGTTCGACGGGACGCTGCAGGGACTTGCGCATACCGACCGCCCTGCCTTCAGCTTTCAAGGGCATCCCGAAGCGAGCCCGGGTCCGCATGATCTGAGAATCCTATTCGAGCACTTTATTTACCTTATGATCAAGCGCTTACAAGATAATTCTCGAGTAAAAAATACCATCAAGCAAAAGTCCACCGAGAGTTAGCGCGTGCCGAAACGAACCGACATCGACAGCGTTCTGATCATCGTGTCCGGGC
>JAJXYR010000249.1 GCA_021780475.1 Pseudomonadota bacterium | reverse complement strand
CGCGCCGGCTGCGGCGCCGGCCAGCGCGGCGCGGGCGAGCATCGCGCAGCCGCGGCCGGTGCCGATGCGGGTCACGGTCGCTTTGATCGACATCCGCAAGGGCCGGGCGAATTTCTCCGACCTGTCGATCAGCCCCAATTTCTCATCCGGCATCGAGGACCTGTCCGGTACGCTGTCGGGACTCGATTCGCGGCCCGGCTCCCGCGCGAAGATCGACCTGCACGGCGACGTCGGCCCCTATGCGCCGGTATCGATCGGCGGCGAAGTGAACCTGTTCGGGCCGGCGCTCTACGCCGATGTCGCAATGAGCTTCCGCAACATGGATCTGACGGTGTTCAATCCCTATGCGGGCAAGTTCGCCGGCTACAACATCACCAAGGGCAAGCTCACGACCGAGCTGCATTACCGCATCGTGGGCCGCAAGCTCGACGCCACGCACCACGTGACGATCGATCAACTCGAGTTCGGCGCGAAGACCGCGAGTAAGGACGCGGTGTCGCTGCCGGTGAAACTCGCCGTCGCGCTGCTGAAGGATCGCAACGGCGTCATCGACCTGAATCTTCCGGTCACCGGTTCTCTCGACGATCCGAAGTTCCGGCTGGGTCCGTTGATCTGGAAGGTCCTGGTGAATGTGCTGGAAAAAGCGGTGACCGCCCCGTTCAAACTGCTCGGCGCGCTGTTCGGCGCGGGACCGCAGATGCAATACGTGCATTTCCGTCCCGGCGACGCGGTGCTCGACGCAACCGATCTGGCGCGCATGCAGTCGCTCGCGAAGGCGCTCGACGCGCGCCCGCAGCTTAAAGTCGACGTGCCGATCGGCGCGCTCGCGGCGCTCGATCGGCCCGCGCTCGTGCAGGCGCGGTTCGACCGGGAGTTCGCCGCCGAGCAGGCCGCGCTCGGTCGGGCGACGAAGAAGCCGCCGGCGCGCCTCGCGGTGCTGGACGCGCTGTACCGGAAAATCTTCGGCGCGCCGCCGCGGTTCGCGAAGCCGGCCGTCCCGCCGAAATCACCCGCTCAGGCCGAACAGCAGCGGATCGACGAGCTCGACGCGCGGCTGCTGGCGCGCATCCGGGTCGTCGACGCGGACTTGAAGGCGCTGGCCGAGCGGCGCGCAGTGGCGGTGGAAAAAGCCCTGCTCGGCGGCACCGGGGTCGACCCCGCGCGCGTGTTCCTGGTCGTGAACGGCAAGGTCGATGCGCACGACGGCGCGGTGCGTCTCCAGCTCAGCTTGAAGTGACGGTCGCCTTGATCCGACCCCGGGCAAGGCGCGCCTCGATGCGCGTGCCGGGCGGTGCCGCGGCCGCATCGCGCAGGATGCCGCCGTCCGCCGTCGAAACGATCGCGTAGCCGCGCTCCAGCGTCGCGAGCGGACTGACGGCATTCAAGGTGCGCACCAACGGCAGCAGCCGTTCGCTCGCGCGCCGTAGTTCCCGGTTCTCGGCGGCGCACAAGCGCGCGTAGAGGTCGGCGTGGCGGGCCGCGGCGGCGCGCAGGCGCACCGCCGGGCTCGCGCCCCACAGGCGGACCCGCCGTTCGGCCAGATCGGAGCGAAGCTCCATGAGGCGACGGCCCAAGAAATCGCGCAGCCGCCGTTCCAGCTCGTCCAGCCGCTGCATTTGTTCGGCGAGGCGCGCCGCCGGGCCCGCCTGCGCCGCGCGTCCGCCGAGCCACCGCAACCTCTCCCGCCGGTCGCGCAGCTGGCGCCCTATGCCCTGCGTCAGGCGGGCCGCGAAGCCGCGAAGCGCCTTCACCCACTCCGCGGCGTCGGGGACGACGATCTCGGCGGCGGCCGACGGGGTCGGGGCGCGCACGTCCGCCGCGAAATCGGCGATCGTGAAATCCACCTCGTGGCCGACACCGCTGACGACCGGTATGGGACAGGCGACGATCGCCCGCGCCAGCGCCTCGTCGTTGAACGCCCACAGATCCTCGAGCGAGCCGCCGCCGCGGGCAAGGATCAGCACATCGCATTCGGCCCGCGCACCCGCCAGGGCGAGGGCCGCGACGATCGCGGCGGCGGCCTCCGCGCCCTGCACCGGCACCGGATAGATGAGCACCGCGGCGGCGGCGAAGCGGCGGGCCAAGACATGCAATATGTCGCGAACCGCGGCGCCCGTCGGCGACGTGATGATGCCGATGCGCCGGGGCAGCGGCGGCAGCGGCCGTTTGCGCTCGGCGGCGAACAAGCCCTCGGCGGCGAGCCGCGCGCTCAGTTCTTCGAACTGGCGCTTCAGCGCGCCGACGCCCGCGTCTTCAATGTGCTCGATCAACAGTTGGTACTCGCCGCGCGGCTCATACAGACCCACCCGGGCCCGCACGAGCACCTTCTGGCCGTCGCGAGGGGCGAAGCGGGCGAGGAGGTTGCGCTGGCGGAACATGGCGCAGCGCACCTGTGCGGCGGCGTCTTTCAGCGAGAAATACCAGTGGCCGGAGCTTGGACGTGCGAAATTCGAGATCTCGCCCTCGAGCCACAGGCTGCCGAACCCGCGCTCCAGCATCATGCGCGCGGCTCGGTTGAGCCGGGAAACCGTGTAGACGTCGCGGTCGCGTTGCGCGCCCGGGACGTCGCTGGCCGCTTCGTTCATCGTCCCATGATACTGTGGTTTACCCGCCCGCGGGGGCTAGGGTAGAATGCCGCGCCTCTCACCAATCCTTGTGAACGCGGTCCCTATGCGTATTCTCGAAGAGGCACTCACTTTCGACGACGTCCTGCTGGTCCCGGCATATTCGGAAATACTGCCGCGCGAAGTGTCGCTGGCCAGTCAGCTGACCCGCCGGATCCGGGTCAATCTGCCGATCGTATCGGCGGCGATGGACACGGTGACCGAGGCGCGCCTGGCGATCACGATCGCACAAGAGGGCGGCATCGGCATCATCCACAAGAACATGCCGATCGACGAACAGGCGCGCCAGGTCAGCCGCGTGAAGAAATTCGAGAGCGGCGTGATCACCGATCCGATCAGCGTCAAGCCCGACATGACGATACGCGAGGTCCTCGAGCTGACCCGCGCCAAGAACATCTCCGGCGTGCCGGTCGTCGTCGGCTCCACGGTCGTCGGCATCGTCACCCACCGCGACCTGCGTTTCGAGACCAAGCTCGATGCCCCGGTCTCTTCGGTGATGACCCCGCAGGCGCGACTCATCACCGTGCGGGAAAATGCGCCGAAGGAAGAGGTGCTCGCGCTGCTGCACAAGCACCGGATCGAGAAGGTGCTGGTGGTCGATGACCGGCATGAACTCAAGGGCATGATCACGGTCAAGGACTTCCAGAAGGCCACCGAATTTCCGAATGCATGCAAGGATGCCGACGGCAGCCTCAGGGTCGGCGCAGCGGTCGGCACCGCCCCCGACACGCTCGCCCGGGTGGCGGCGCTGCACGACGCCGGCGTCGACGTCATCGTCGTCGACACCTCGCACGGCCACTCGCGCGGCGTGCTCGACATGGTCGAGAAGATCAAGGCGAAATACGGCGAATTGCAGGTCATCGGCGGAAACATCGTGACCGCGGAGGCCGCGCTTGACCTCGTCAAGCGCGGCGCGGACGCGGTCAAGGTCGGGATAGGGCCGGGTTCGATCTGCACGACCCGCATCGTCGCGGGCGTCGGCGTGCCTCAAATCAGCGCCATCGCGCGCGTGACCGAGGCCCTCGAGGGCAGCGGCGTGCCGGTGATCGGCGACGGGGGAATCCGCTATTCGGGCGACATCGCCAAGGCGCTCGCCGCCGGCGCGAACACGGTGATGATCGGCGGACTGTTCGCGGGCACGGAGGAGTCGCCGGGCGACGTCGAACTCTACCAGGGCGCCTCGTACAAGGCCTATCGCGGCATGGGGTCGATCGGCGCCATGGCGCAGACGCATGGTTCGAGCGACCGCTATTTCCAGGACACCACCTCCGAGCTGGAGAAACTCGTGCCCGAGGGCATCGAGGGCCGTGTCGCCTACAAGGGGAGCCTGGTGGCGATCCTGCATCAGCTGTCCGGCGGCCTGCGCGCCGCCATGGGCTATACGGGCAGCGGCAGCATCGACGAGATGCGCACGCGGCCGCAGTTCGTGCGCATCACGAGCGCGGGCGTGCGCGAGAGCCATGTGCACGACGTGCAGATCACCAAAGAAGCGCCAAACTACCGGATCGGTTGATGACGGACATACATGCCGACCGCATTCTGATCCTAGATTTCGGCTCCCAGTACACGCAGTTGATCGCGCGCCGCGTGCGCGAGCTCGGCGTCTATTGCGAGATCTACGCCTGGGATGCCGACCCGGCCGCGATGCTGCGGTTCGCGCCCAAGGGCATCATTCTCTCGGGCGGCCCGGAATCCGTCTACGACGCCGGCGGCCCGGCGGCGCCGGCTGCGGTGTTCTCGCTCGGTGTGCCGGTTCTCGGCATCTGTTACGGCATGCAGACGATGGCGGCGCAACTCGGCGGGCAGGTCGAATCGTCCAGCCATCGCGAATTCGGCTTCGCCCAGGTGAGGCCGGCGCCGGGGTCGCGCCTGTTCGAGGGCCTCGAGGATGCGCGCGACGAGTCGGGCGCGCGCCTGCTCGACGTGTGGATGAGCCACGGCGACCGCGTCGTCGCCGCGCCGCCCGGCTTTCACGTGATCGCCGCCAGCGACAATGCGCCGCTCGCTGCGATGGCCGACGAGGATCGCGGCCTGTACGGCCTGCAGTTCCATCCCGAGGTGACGCACACGCTGCAGGGCGGGGAGATGTTGCGCCGCTTCGTGCGTGAAATCGCGGGCTGCGCGGCCCGTTGGTCGACGCCGTCGATCATCGAGGACAGTATCGCGCGCATCAAGGCCCAGGTTGGCGCCGACCGCGTGCTGCTCGGCCTGTCGGGCGGTGTCGACTCCTCGGTACTCGCGGCGCTGCTGCACCGGGCGATCGGCGCGCAGCTGATCGCGGTGTTCGTCGACCACGGCCTGTTGCGCCTCGGGGAGGGCGACCAGGTCATGGCGACCTTCGCGCAGCACATGGGGATCCATGTCATCCGCGTCGACGCGGAGGCGCGCTTTCTCGGGGCGCTCGGCGGCGAGACCGACCCGGAGAAGAAGCGCAAGATCATCGGCCGGGTATTCGTCGAGGTGTTCGACGAGGAGGCGGCGAAGCTCGAGGGCGTGAAGTGGCTCGCCCAGGGCACGATCTACCCGGACGTCATCGAGTCGGCCGGCGCGGCGACCGGCAAGGCGCACGTGATCAAGTCGCACCATAACGTCGGCGGGCTGCCGGAGCGCATGAAGCTCAAGCTGCTCGAGCCGCTGCGCGAGCTGTTCAAGGATGAGGTGCGCCGGCTCGGCGTACAGCTCGACCTACCGTCCGAGATGGTCTACCGCCACCCGTTCCCGGGGCCGGGACTCGGCGTGCGCATCCTCGGCGAGATCAAGAAGCCGTATGCCGACCTGCTGCGCCGGGCGGATGCGATCTTCATCGAGGAGCTGCGCCGCCACGACCTCTACGACAAGGTGAGCCAGGCGTTCGCGGTGTTTCTGCCGGTTCGATCGGTCGGCGTCATGGGCGACGGGCGGCGCTACGACCACGTCGTGAGCCTGCGCGCGGTCGAGACGATCGATTTCATGACGGCGCGCTGGGCGCGGCTGCCCTACGAGTTCCTCGATCGGGTCGCGCTGCGGATCATCAACGAGGTGCGCGGCATCTCGCGCGTCGTGTACGACATCTCGGGAAAGCCGCCGGCGACGATCGAGTGGGAGTGAGCGACCTTTCGCCATCTATCGCGGTCGATTACCCTCTATTGCCTACGACCGGAAGAGATCGATCGGCATCGTTCGCCATCGATCAAAAAGACCTCCCTATCCAGCGAAAAGACCTTTCACCACCGATCGTCGCTGTCCGCGAACACGGGTAAAGCGGTTAGGCGTCGGATAGGCGAGAGCGGACTCGCTCGGCGGCCTGTCCGAGCAACTGGCAAACCCGCGACTCGGTGACGCCAAAGAGCACGGCGATGCGCCGCAGCTCGAGGTTGCGGTCGAGTCGTAGCCTCAGCATTCTGCGCTCGCGTTTCGGTAGTCCGGACACTGCCGCCCGCAGTTGCCGCCGGCTGCAACTTTCGAGCAACGAATTCAATGGGTCGGCCTGCGCGGCCGAATCCTGGCAGGGCAACTCCAGGTGCTCCACGCAAGTCAGCTCCACCGGCGTGTGCGCGTCCTGTTCTTGGACGAGGCGATGATATTGTGCGAGTGTCAGCTGCATCTCTGCGGCGATCTCTGGGCCGGTGGGCGCCCTGGCCAGCGCTTGCTCTAGGCGGCAGACGCATCGCAGGAGATGCCGAGCGCTGCGCCGCAGCCGGCGCGGAGCCGTATCCGTCTCGCGAAGTCCGTCGATCATCGCGCCGCGAATCCTGAGCCGGGCGAAATACCGAAATTGCTCGCGTGGACCGTTGTAACGACGGGCCGCCTGAAGCAAACCCAGCAGCCCCTGTTGCACCAGGTCATCCTGATCGACCATGTGCGGCAGCCGGCGTTTCATACCATGCGCGATGCGCTGGACCAGCGGCATGAACTCGCGGGTACATTCTTCGGGATCGAATTCGCCAAGCGGCGGCCCAACTGCCGGTCCTCGACTCGCTACCATATGCCCACACGCCGTGCAGCGCGCCGAAGCGCGAAAATCACGTGCCGTTCAAGGTGGAAGGGCGAGAGCCGGGCCCCGAAAGTGTTGGCCGCGCGGACTAGGCGGTGCTGCCGCGCGGATTTCGCGGCGGGCCCACGAACGATGTCAGGGTTTCGAAAGGCCGGGAGCGACTTTAGCGCAAGGCCAAACTATCAGCGTGACCGAGCTCACGAATCGGCGCAACGATGGCGCCTATGCGGCTGCTTTGACCATGAGAGCACGCATGATGTCCGCCAATGTTGCCACCGCAGCGTCCGTCACCGCTGTCCACGGATACCCGTAGTTCAAGCGTATGAAATGATCGAACTCGCGACGCTGCGAGAAGATTGGTCCAGGTGCAATGCAGATGCCACGGGAAAGCGCGATTCGATAGAGGTCGACGGCCCTGACCGAGCCGGGTAGTTCGATCCAAAGAAAGTATCCACCCTCCGGGCGAACCACCCGGAATCCTGCGGGAAAGTGCCGATCCAGCGACTTCAGAGCGGCCGCCAGCCGGTTGGCCAAGACGCGCCGTACGCGCCGAAGGTGTCGCTCGTAGGCGCCGGTGCGCAGAAAGGCAGCGATCGCATCTTGCGCTGAAATGTTGGTTTCCAGGCTGCTCATGAGCTTGCATCGCCTCACGGCCCGAGCGTAGCGGCCTGCCGCGACCCAGCCCACGCGATAACCCGGCGACAGGCATTTGGAAAATGAGCCGCACTCGAGCACGATGCCGCGCCGATCATACGCCTTGGTCAAATTCGGGGACTTCGCGCCGTGGTAGAGCTCGGCGTAGACGTTGTCCTCGATCAGCGGCACGTCGTGAGCCTCGAGCAATCGAACCAAATTTCGCTTTGCAGCAGACGGCATGCACGCACCGAGGGGATTCTGGTAGGTGGTCATGAACCAGCAGGCTCGAATCGGCGCGGTGGCGAGCGCCTGCGCCAGCGCTGTTAGATCGACGCCGTCGCGCGCATGGGTGGGTATCTCCAATGCCCGTAACCCCAACGTTTTGATGGCGTGCAGGCAGCCGTAAAACGTGGGCGCTTCGATCGCCACCATATCGCCGGGGCGGGTCACGACCTGAAGGCACAAATTCAGCCCCTCCAGAGCGCCGGACGTGATGATGATCTCATCGGGCGCGACGTTTGCCCCACGATGCACATAGCGTTGCGCGATCCGTTGCCGCAGTTCCAAGCTGCCGTCCGCCAAGTATTCGACCGTCCGCCACGGGTTTGTGCGCTGCGCGGCCAAACCAAGGGTACGTCCGAGCGCGGCGAGCGGAAACAATTCCGGGCTGGGAAACGGCGAACCGAAGCGCACCAACTTGTTGTCGCGAATCGAATCGAGCAAATGGAACACAATCTCGCCTGGGTCGAGCGGTGTGAGAGGATCTGCGGTCGGCGCGGTCCGGGTGGTGGCGCCGGTCTGCTGGCGCCAGGAATCACTTACGTACCGACCCGAGCGCGGCACTGATTCGATGTAGCCCTGCTCTTCGAGTAATTCGTGCGCGCGAATGACGGTGGCCGCACTGACCCCACGCTCGCGGGAAAGCTGTCGCACCGAAGGAATTCGATCGCCCTTCTCCCATGCGCCGCGACGAATGGAGGCGGCAATGTCCTCGGCGAGCTGCGCGTAGAGCGCCATGCGCGGCGCCGCCGCCGCGGCCGAAGTACCGGCAGCGGTACAGAAGTGGTCAGTCGACTCCATAACAGATACCTCGGAGTCCGCTGGGCTTCACCGCGCGCCCTTGATAGTCCGATGCTGTTCCCAAACCTAGTCCCACGCAAGCACATATGGACGCACCAATGAACACTCCGATCCGGAAACGCCGAATTCTCGTGGTAAACGATGACGTAAGCTATACGCGAATGCTGGTCGAGCTAATGTCCCGTGCGGGACATGATGTCTCGGCAACACACACCGCCCGGGAAGCCATCAGTGCCGTGGCGGTTTCTGCGCCCGATCTGGCGCTCATCGATGCTCGCCTGCCGGGTGAGTCCGGTCTGATGCTGGGCGCAGCGCTGCACTCGCAGTTCGACGTGGCCTTCGTCATTCTCTCCGGTATCAATGGTCTGGAGATTGGGCAGCAGGCGGCGCAGGTCGGCGCCATCGCTTATTTGGCGAAGACCGGCGATCTTGACCAGTACGTGCCCGCGATTCACACCGCCCTGGCGCGCTCCGAGGAGCTTAGAGAATTGCGCCGGCGTGAAGCACAGCTTTCCAAGGCGTTGGAACAAACACGCGCCGTCAGCACCGCCACGGGGGTGATGATGGAGCGATCGCGCCTGAGCCGACAACAGGCATTCGAGAGTTTGCGCGGCCTCGCCCGCACACAACGACGCCGGCTGAGCGACGTCGCGGAGCAATTCTTGGCTTCCGTGGAGTGCCTCAACGGCTGCGTCGGTGCAATGCCTCCCTTATCCAGTGAGGTTAGCAAATCGTGACGCCCCTCACTCCAGTCGTGCGGCAGAGCGTTAGTATCGACCGTGGACTCATGAACCTCGCCTTCGTTCATGGACCGGCCGCGTGTCATCTGCGGCACTCCACCGCCCAATCCACGCGGCAGACCAGTCTGGGGCCGGGCTCCCGCCCTCCAAGTTCGAACAAGGCGGCTTTTGCGGAACGCTTCCGCGGCCGCGCGGACCGGAATATGGAAACCCAACGGCTTCGCGCAATTCAGCACCCCAACCGTGCCTCGGCTCTATTGGAATCGTGGGCCTCGACCCAAGACGTCATTCCGGCCAAGGCTTGGCGGATCCAGGCGGTCAACGAACTCAGCGAACCTCTTCGTTGTCTGGCGGGTCGTTTCAATACCGATGAGTCAGTCTGGTGCTCTTGGACCGACGGTCATCGCTTCTGGTTCGTTGCCGCGGCGCCATCTCTGGAGCTGGCGCGTGAGCGAAAGAAGCCCGTGCTGAAGATCAAGATCTACAACAAGCACGGCGAAATGATGGCTGCTGCCGCCTACGTGCACACACTGGATCATGGATGGCAGCGATGCGCACGATGACGAAGAGCGGCCCGCCCGAAGGCAAGGCCAGCGCAACCGCGCTGCTGGCGCGGATGCACTCGAGTTTGAGTGAATGGCTTGCAATGCCTCCCGGTCTCGAGCAATGCGCCGCGCCCTGCCGGGCATGGCGCGCACAGTTGCATGAGGTGGCGTGCCAGGCGAGATCGGCTGGCCTGTATGGCTTTTCGTCACTGAGCGTGAGGATTGGTGAACAGCTGGAGCCGTCGTTTCAATCGAACGACTTGCCGCGATCTGAAATCCGGCTGTTGTGGCGTTGGTCGCACGCTTCACTGCAGTACCTTCGTGACGACGCGGATCTCAAGAGCGCGGTCGGCCTGGTGGGCCTGCTGCGCGTGTCGTACGCGAATTACTACGGTGCTAAAGAACGGGCCTTGCTGCTGCGCAATCTGATTGAGGATCTGGAGAGCGATGGCATGCGTGGCGCGCGATCGGAGTCGAGTTCGTGCTACGCCGGGAGGTGTTGAATGGCTGGCGACCTGGCATGCCAGCTGAACGATAACCCGGTCTGTCTGAGCAGCACGGCGCCGACGATGGCTTGCGCGCCAGCGGGTCCTGAACGCGCGCTGCAGGAGGTGCTGGATCGACTGAGTCCATCGGTCTTCGCTGGCCTGCTCGATTCGGAAGGCACGCTGCGCTGCGCCAATCGGGCAGCGCTGCGAGCCATTGGCGCTTCGT
>JAJXYR010000266.1 GCA_021780475.1 Pseudomonadota bacterium | reverse complement strand
GTCGGGCTCGGCGTGTGCACGCATCTCGGCTGCGCGCCGCTCGGCGCTTTCAAGCCGGCCGACGAGTTCCAGCTGTCCGGAGTCGATCTAGGCAAGGGCTGGCCGGGCGGGTTCTACTGCCCCTGCCATGGTTCGAAATACGACGCCTCCGGCCGGGTGTTCAAGGGGATGCCGGCGCCGAAGAATCTGACGATTCCGAGTTACACGTTCAGCAAAGACGCGGTGATCGTCGTCGGCGTCGACGATGCCGCAGAGTCCGCTTAACAGACGCAGGAGAGCTTGACCGATGGCCGCATCACCTGATTCCGCCGACGCCGGCAAGAGCCGGGGTCTCATCCACTGGATCGACCAGCGCTTCCCGCTGACGAGTCTGTGGAAGGAACATCTCGCCGAGTATTACGCGCCGAAGAATTTCAATTTCTGGTATTTCTTCGGTTCGCTCGCGCTGCTGGTTCTCGTGAACCAGATCGTCACCGGCATCTTCCTGACGATGAACTACAAGCCCTCGGCCGCCGAGGCGTTCGGTTCCATCGAATACATCATGAACGACGTGAAATGGGGCTGGCTGATCCGGTACATGCACACGACCGGCGCCTCGGCCTTCTTCATCGTCGTTTACCTGCACATGTTCCGGGCCTTGATGTACGGATCGGCGCGCAAGCCGCGCGAACTGCTGTGGATCTTCGGCTGCGTGATCTTCGTGCTGCTGATGGCCGAGGCGTTCATGGGTTACGTGCTGCCCTGGGGCAACATGAGCTTCTGGGGCGCCCAGGTCATCACCTCGCTGTTCGGCAGCCTGCCGGTCATCGGCGGGACCCTGGTCGAGTGGATCCGCGGCGACTACGTGATCGCCGACGCCACACTGAACCGCTTCTTCGCGCTGCACGTCGCCGCGCTGCCGCTGGCGCTCGTGTTCCTCGTCATAGCGCACGTGATGGCGCTGCACGAGGTCGGGTCGAACAACCCCGACGGCATCGAAATCAAGAAGCTGAAGGGGCCGGACGGCCATCCGCTCGACGGCATCCCGTTTCATCCGTACTACACGGTCAAGGATCTCGTCGGCGTCGCGGGCTTCCTGTTGCTGTTTTGCGGCGTGATCTTCTTCGAGCCGAACTTCGGGGGGCTGTTCCTGGAGGCCGCGAACTACGTGCCCGCGAACGCCCTGCAGACGCCGCCGGACATCACGCCGGTCTGGTACTTCACGCCGTTCTACGCGATGCTGCGCGCCGTGCCGTCGTTCGCCGGCACGCAGGTCTGGGGCGTGCTCGTGATGGGCTCGGCCGTCGTCGTGCTGTTCTTCGTTCCGTGGCTGGATCGTTCGCCGGTCAAGTCCATGCGCTACAAGGGTCCGATCTACAAGATCGCGCTCGCGCTGTTCGTCGTGGCGTTCGTCACGCTCGGCGTCTGCGGCATGCACCCGCCCGCGGGGATCTATCCGCTGCTCGCCAGAATCGGGACGGCGGTGTATTTCGCGTTCTTTTTGCTGATGCCCTGGTACACGAAGATCGACAGCGTGAAGCCAGTGCCGGAGAGGGTGACGGGACATGCTTAAGCGATTATTGTTGATAACGGCGTTCATCCTGCCGGGCGGCGCCGCGATGGCGCAGGACGCCGGCTTCCCGCTGCAGCACGCGGACACGAACATCAACGACATCCAGTCGCTGCAGCGCGGCGCCCGCGACTTCATGAACTATTGTTCCGGCTGCCATTCGCTGCAGTACCTGCGCTACAACCGCGTCGCGAAGGATCTGCGGATTCCGCCCGCGACGATGGCCTCGGATCTGATGTTCACGTCGCACAAGCCGTTCGACCACATCGTCTCGGCGATGCCGGCGGCCGACGCGGTGACGTGGTTCGGGAAACAGCCGCCGGATCTGACGCTCGAGTCCCGCTACCAGAGCGTGGACTTCATCTATTCGTTCCTGAAGGGCTTCTACGCCGACAAGACCCGCGTCTGGGGCGTCAACAACCTCTATTTTCCGAATGTCGGCATGCCGTTCGTGCTCGCGCCGCTCGCCGGCGTACAGAAGCCGGTGTACAAGAGCGTGACCGATTCGAGCGGCCAGGCGCACCTGGAGCTGATCGGCGTCGCGCCGATGTCGCCCGGCTCGATGACGCCGGCGCAATACGACCGGTTCGTGCGGGACATCGCCAACTTCCTCGATTACACGGCTGAACCGATCAAGGCGCAGCGCGAATCGATGGGCATTTTCGTCACGCTGTTCCTGTTGGTGTTCTTCGCATTCGCGTACTTGTTGAAAAAGGAATATTGGAAGGACGTGCACTGAGCGTCCCTCCGCGGCGGCTGATCGAAGCCGCCGTGTCCGCACCAATCGGAGCAGGTGTCATCGCGATCAGGAGACAGCGCTAGTGGCCCGGCGGGCGGTGATGACGTTGTTCTCGGCGCCCACCGACCCGTGGAGCCACCGGGCGCGGCTGGTGCTCGCCGAGAAGGGCATCGCCATCGACGTCGTCAGCGCGGATGCCGGAAAATTGCCGGAGGATCTGCTCGACCTCAATCCGTATCACAGCCTGCCGACGCTGGTCGACCGCGATCTGGTGCTGTACGACTCGCGCGTGATCATCGACTACCTGGACGAGCGCTTCCCCCATCCGCCGCTCATGCCCATCGATCCGGTGACGCGGGCCCAGTTCCGCGTCGCCCTGTATCGGGTGGAGCGCGATTGGTACGGGATGGCGCACGACATCCAGGCCGATCCGCACGGCAAGACGGCGGCGCAGTCGCGCCGGGTTCTCGGCGAGGCGATCGCGGCGAGCGCCGAGGTGTTCAAGGCCAAGCCGTTCTTTCTCAGCGACGAATTCTCGCTGGTCGACGCGAGCATCGCGCCCATCCTCTGGCGCCTGCGCCACTATGGCATCGAGCTGCCGCCGCAGGCGGCGCCGATCGTCAAGTACATGAACACGGTGTTCTCGCGTCCGGCCTTTCGCGCGTCCCTGACCGAGGCCGAACGGAGCATGCGCTATTGAAGCCGCGGCGACCCTACCTGTTGCGCGCGCTGCACGAGTGGATCACCGACAGCGGTGAGACCCCGCATGTCGTCGTCGACGCGAGCGTCGAGGGCGTCGTGGTGCCGCGGCCTTACGTCAAGGACGGCAAGATCGTGCTCAACGTGAGCTTCAACGCGACGCAGGTCCTGAAACTCGGCAACGACGCCCTGAGTTTCGAGGCGCGCTTCGGCGGCGCGAGTTTCGCGGTGCACGTGCCGTTGCGCGCGGTGCTCGGCATCTATTCGCGCGAAACCGGCCAGGGCATGATTTTTCCCGAAGGCGATGCCGATCCCGATCCGGGCGATGCGCCGAAGAATCCGCCGCCCGCGGCCGCGGGCGCGGCCGCCGGCGCGGGCGCGGCGTCCAAGGCGAAGCGCCCCAAGCTGCAGGTGGTCAAGTGAGCGCGCCGCTCAGCCCGCCTGAAACGCATCCCGAACCCAGATGATTTCGTGCGCCGCCTCCGGGCGGCCCTGCACGGCGATCACATCGAAGCGCAGCGCGCTGTGCCGCCAGCGGCGCGAGCCCGCGAGGAACACCGCCGCGGCGCGGACGATGCGGCGACGTTTGGCGGCCGTGATCGATGCGAGCGCGCCGCCGAACTCGACGCCGGAGCGCTGCCGCACTTCGACGCAGACCAGCACGCCGCGGTCGGCGCAGACCAGATCGAGTTCGCCCAGACGGCAGCGGAAATTGCGCTCGAGCACCGCAAGTCCGCGCGCCTCGAGGAAGGCGGCGGCGAGGCGCTCGGATTCCACGCCGCGCCGCGCGGCGGCTGATCGCGATTCCTTCATCCGCGCAGCATGCCCCGGGGCGCGAGGAACCGGGGCGCAATAAGCGCCGTGAAGCGCGAGAAATCGGCGAAGTCCGGCGGCGATGTCCGGCTATAGCGGCTGCGGCACGCCGTCCTTGATCACGGCCCAGTCGAGCCCGCGGCGTATCCGGCCGTGGTCGTCGAGCCGCAGCCGGCCGGTCATGCCGGAAAGCTGCGCGCCGTTATTGAAATAGCCCGAGCGCAGCGCCGGCACCAGGTGGTAGGCGTCGTAGCCGAAGGCATACAAGCGGTCGCGCCGTGTCGTGGCCGCGGGCCATGCGGCGCGCACCGCATCGCGGATGGCCGCCGTCGCCGGGTCGCCCGAGACCATCCAAGGCATGTCCGCGAAGCGCAGTCCGTCGATGTCGGCATTGGCGCCCGGGTCGGGCGCGAAGCCGTCCGGCATCGAGTAAACCGGGATGTCTCCGGCAAAATGAAATTTCAGCTGCGGCATGATCAAGCGCACGATGCCGGGCGGTCCGGCGACGAAGACGAACGCGGCGTCCGGCCGATGCGTGGCCGGCTCGCCCCTGACGTCGTGAATTTGCAGCTCGGAGTCGATGATGTCGGTGAAGTCGATCTGGGCCCGGGTGTAGCCCTGCGCGTCGAGGACGGCGCCGCCCAGGCGCTGCAACTCGGTCGAGAACGCGTTCTCCACCCGGCTGCCCCATTCGTCATCCGGTACGATGCAGACGCCGCGCAGGTGGCCATCGGCGACGAGGCGGCGCGCGACGATTCGCGCCTCCTCCTCGGGTTGCAGCGCGAACTGATAAAAGCCGTCGGGGGCCTTTCCGGCATCGCCCAGATAATTGAGCGCGAGCACCGGCACGCGTCCCGCGAGCGGCGCCATCGCCGCAACCTGATCCTTCGTCAACGGCCCGACGATGAACTGCGCGCCGTCGCCGAGCGCCTTCGCAACCGCGGCCGCGACCGGCATCGCCGCGACGTCGTAAATTCTCAAACGCGGGCGCGAGGCGGCGTCGGATTGAAAATACGCCGACAGAAAGCCGTCGCGCACGGCCTCGCCGACCTCTTCGGCGGGCCCCGACAGCGGCAGCAGCAGCGCGAGCTCCTGGGGGAACGCGCTGACGGCGCCCGGCAGCGGCTGCGACGGGGCGGCCACGGCCTCGCCGGATGGGGCGACTCGAGCCGGCCGGCCCGCCTCGCTCCCGGGGCCGCCGGGCGTTTGCACCGGTGCGACCAGCGTGCAGCCGGCGGCGGCGAGGTACAAGGACAGCGCCAGGCAAAACATCGTCGATGGACGGCGGCGGGTCGCTGCCATACGCTTCGGCCCTCTATTGCCGGAACAGTGGAATCGAGGCGGGAATTATAGTGGCAAATGCGCCCCCGGGCAGACTCTATGTGGTTGCGACGCCGATCGGCAACCTGGGCGACCTGAGTCCCAGGGCCTGCGAGGTGCTCAAGGCCTGCGCCTTGGTGGCGGCGGAGGACACCCGGCACAGCGGCGCGCTGCTGCGCCATTTTCAAATCTCGGTGCCGCTGCTGTCGCTGCACGATCACAACGAGCGGCGCCGCACGCCGGAGCTGCTCGCGCGCCTGCAGGCCGGAGACGACGTGGCGCTGGTGAGCGACGCGGGCACCCCGGCGATCAGCGATCCCGGCTTCGAAGTGGTGCGCGCCGCCGCGGCCGCCGGCATCGAGGTGCGGGCGGTGCCGGGGCCGTGCGCGGCGATCGCCGCGCTGTCGATCGCCGGCCTGCCGACGGCGAATTTCGCATTCGAAGGATTCCTGCCGTCCCGCCCCGCCGCGCGCCGCCGGCGTCTCGCGGCGCTCGCGGCCGATCCACGCACGCTGGTGTTTTACGAGTCCCCGCACCGCATCGCCGAGATGCTCGAGGATTGCGCCGCGGCCTTCGGCGGCGCCCGCGCCGCGGTGGTCGCACGCGAATTGACGAAGCTGCACGAGCAGGTCTACCGGGACAGTCTGGCGGCTTTGCGAGCGCGCGCCGCCGAGGCCGCCGAATTGTCCCGCGGCGAAATCGTCGTCGTCATCGAAGGGGCGGCGGCGCCGGCCGATGCGGCCGATTCCGGCGAACTCGATCGTGTGCTCGGCGCGCTGCTCGCGGAATTGCCGCTCGCGCAGGCCGCGCGGCTCGCGGCGCGCATCGCGGGCGCGCGCGACAATGACGCGTATCGGCGCGCGCTCGCACTGCGCGATGCATCGGTCCCCGATTGACCCGCGCTTTTGGTACTCTCGTTGTCTAGAGTCGGCCAGACAGTCGCTGTGCGCTTTTTTGCGCATGGAGGAAAGTCCGGGCTCCATCGGGCGAGGTGCCAGGTAACACCTGGGGGGCGCGAGCCCACGGAAAGTGCAACAGAAAGATACCGCCTAAGCGCCGCAAGGCGCCGGTAAGGGTGAAATGGTGCGGTAAGAGCGCACCGCGTGGATGGCAACATCTTCGGCACGGCAAACCCCACCTGGAGCAAGGCCAAATAGGGAAGCGAGCGGCGCCATGAGCCGCGACATGTGGCCCACATGGGCTTCCGGGTAGGTCGCTTGAGGTGCACGGCGACGTGCATCCCAGAGGAATGACTGTCCTAGACAGAACCCGGCTTAACGGCCGACTCTTTTTTCCGGCCCGCGCGCGCCGCACTTCTACGGCGCAATTCAGATAAATCTCCTAACGAGTTGAAAAAGAACAACTCCTCGCGCGTGGTGCTGCGCCTGTCTCGTCGAATGAGACCTAAGTCACTGTCCGTGCTGTTTTTTTTTAACTTAAGACGTTGACAGTCCGGCGCGCCGATCCCTATAGTGGCGGGAAGTGGGAAAAAGTGGGAGATAATGGGTTTCACCGACCCATTCACCAATGTTTCGCGGCGCCAACAAACTGACTCTCGATGCCAAGGGCCGCATGGTCATGCCGACCCGGTATCGCGAGCGGCTGCAAGAAATTTGCGGTGGGAATTTGGTCGTCACCGTCGACAAGGATCGTTGCCTGTTGATCTATCCGCTGCCCGATTGGGAAGAAATCGAACGCAAGTTGATGCGGCTGCCGACCTTGAATCCGCAGGCGCGCCGTTTGCAGCGCTTGATGGTCGGTCATGCGACGGAAATCGATCTCGACAGCCATGGCCGCCTGCTGTTGCCGCCGAAGCTGCGCGAATTCGGCATGTTGACGCGCGACGCGATGCTGATCGGCCAGGGCCAGCGGTTCGAATTGTGGGACGAGGCAAGTTGGGACGCGCGACGGGATGAATGGCTCGCCGGCGACGAGGCCGCGGGCGATCTGCCCGCCGAACTCGAATCGCTGACGCTCTGACCGGTCTCGATCGACTGTGGAGCGCGGGGTTGAATGACGAGCTCAAGTGAAGCGGTGGGGACGCATGCGCCGGTGCTGCTCGTCGAGGCGGTCGCCGCCCTCGCGATCCGGCCGGACGGCGTGTATCTGGACGCCACGTTCGGACGCGGCGGGCACGCCGCGGCCATACTCGAGCGTCTCGCCGCGGGCGGGAGGCTCCTGTGCCTGGATCGCGACCCGGCCGCCATCGAGGAGGCGCGCGCGCTGTTCGGCGAGGATGTGCGCGTCGCGATTTTTCTGGCGCCGTTCTCGGCGCTGGCCGCCTGCGCCGACCGGGTGAGCCCCGGATTGCGGATGGACGGCATCCTGTTCGATCTCGGCGTCTCCTCGCCCCAGCTCGACGACCCTGCCCGCGGCTTCAGTTTCATGCAGGACGGGCCGCTCGACATGCGCATGAGCGGCAATCAGGGTCCGAGCGCCGCGGACGTCGTCAACGGCGCGAGCGAGCGTGAACTCGCGCGAATCTTCCGGGACTACGGCGAGGAGCGCTTCGCTATGCGCATCGCCCGCGCGATCGTCGCCGACCGCCAGGCGACGCCGTTCACGCGCACGCTGCAGCTCGCGCAGATGATCGCGCGCGTCAGCCCCGTGCGCGAACGCCACAAACATCCGGCGACGCGCGTGTTCCAGGCGCTGCGGATTCACGTCAACGACGAACTCGGCGAACTCGAGGCGGGCCTCGCGGCGGCGCTCGAGCGGCTGCGGCCGCAGGGCCGCCTGGCCGTGATCAGCTTCCACTCGCTCGAAGACCGCATCGTCAAGCGCTTCATGAAGCGCCATGCGTCCACGGACCCGATGTATTCCGGATTGCCGCAGATTCCCGCGCACGCGCGCCCGCGGCTCAGGCTCGTCGGCAAGCCGGTCGTGCCGGACGAGGCCGAGACGGGGCGAAATCCCCGCGCCCGCAGCGCCCGCCTGCGCGTCGCCGAACTGCTGGACGGAGGGCTCGCCGCATGAGCGGGCGCCGGTACTTCGTCGTGCTCCTGCCGGTCCTGTGGTTCGCGGTGCTGATCAGCGCGACCGCGGTGATCTACGAGCGCTACCAGGCGCGCGTGCTGTTCGCGCGTCTGGAACAGCAGAACGCCGAGCGCGATTCGCTGGACACCGATCTCGGGCGCCTCGAGCTCGAGCAGAGCACCTGGTCGTCGAACGGCTTCGTCGAGAAGATGGCGGGCACCAAGCTGCGCATGTCCATTCCGCAGCCCGCCGACGTGCGGATCGTGCGGCCGTGAAAGCACGCCCCACCGAGCACGACGGGCGCTTCAAGACGTATCGCTGGCGCTCCGCGCTGGTGCTCGTGCTGGTGCTGGCCGGGGCGGCGCTGCTCGCCGCGCGCGCGGTCGAGCTGCAGCTGGTCGATCACCGCTTCCTGCTCAAGCAGGGCGACGACCGCGCGCTGCGCGTCGTGACGATCGCGGCGCATCGCGGCGAGATCACGGACCGCAACGGCGAGCCGCTCGCGATCAGCACGCCGGTCGACAGCGTCTGGGTCAATCCGCAGCAGATCCACGAGAATCTGGACCAGCTGCCGGCGCTCGCGCACGCCCTTGGCGTCGGCGAGCAGGCGCTCGCGCGGCGCATCACGGGCAACCTCGACCGGCAGTTCCTGTATCTCGTGCGCCAGATGCCCCCGCCGCAGGCCGCGGCGATCAAGGACCTCGATATTCCGGGCGTCTATTTGATGCGCCAGTACCAGCGATTCTATCCGGCGGGCGAGGTGGCGGGCCACGTCGTGGGCTTCACGACGATCGACGACCGCGGTCAGGAGGGACTGGAGCTCAGCTACGACCAGGTGTTGAACGGCGAGGACGGGGCGAAGCGCGTTTTACAGGACATGTACGGCCACTACGTGCAGGACGTCGACAGCATCCGCGCGCCGCGTCCCGGCCGCGACCTCGTGACCAGCATCGATCTGCGGATCCAGTACCTGGCCTACCGGGAGCTGAAGGCCGCGATCCAGCAGTACCACGCCCGCGCCGGTTCCGTGACCGTGATCGACTGCCAGACCGGCGAAGTGCTGGCGATGGTGGATCAGCCGTCCTTCAATCCGAACGACCGCAACCAGTTCAATCCGTCGGACTACCGCAACCGCGCGGCCACCGACATCTTCGAGCCGGGATCGAGCGTCAAGCCCTTCATCATCGCCGCGGCGCTCGCGTCGGGACAGTACCGCGCCGACAGCATCGTCGACACGTCGCCGGGGTTCATCAAGGTCGCCGACAAGGTGTTCGAGGACGAGCATGATCTCGGCCCGATCGACCTGGCGACGCTGCTCGCCAAGTCGAGCAACGTCGGTGCCGCGAAAGTCGCCCTGTCCCTGCCGCCGCAGATCATCTGGCAGACGCTGACGAATCTCGGCTTCGGGCAGGCCACGGGCAGCGACTTTCCGGGCGAATCGGCCGGCATCCTGACCAACTACACGCATTGGCGCCCGATCGGAATCGCGACCCTGTCGCACGGCTACGGCCTGTCGGTGACGCCGCTGCAGCTCGCCCACGCCTACGCGACGATCGGCGCGTACGGGATCGCGCGGCCGGTGACCTTCCTGCGCGTCGCGGGGCCGGTCGGCGGCGTGCGCGTCATGCGCGCCGGCGTCGCGCACTCGCTGATCCGCCTGATGGAGCAGGTGATCGCCTCCGGCGGCACCGGCACGCGCGCCGCCGTCGTCGGCTACAAGGTCGCCGGCAAGACCGGCACCGCGTGGAAATCCTATGCGGGCGGCTATTCGACCAACAAGTACATGGCCGTGTTCGCCGGGCTCGTGCCGGCATCGCGCCCGCGCCTCGCGACGGTCGTCGTCATCGACGAGCCGAGCGGCACGCAGTACTACGGCGGCGAGGTCGCGGCGCCGGTGTTCTCGAACGTGATGACGGGCGCGATGCGGCTGCTCGACGTGCCGCCCGACGATCTGGAGGACGTGCCGGCGGCGACGCTCGTGCGCGTCGGAGAAAACCCATGAACGGCGCCGCGCGCCCCGCCGCGCCAGTGAGCTTGACGTGGCTGCTCGACGGCATTGCCCCCATCGCGCCGACGCCGGCGACCATCTCCGATTTGACGCTGGACAGCCGCGAGGCGCGACCCGGAAGCCTGTTCCTCGCGCTGCGCGGCCGCGGCTCGCACGGCCTCGCGCATGCGGCGGATGCGGTCGGCCGCGGCGCCGGCGCCGTGCTGTGGGAGCCGGACGGGCACAGCGTCCCGCCCGCGCTGCCCGCCTCGGTGTACGTCG
>JAJXYR010000061.1 GCA_021780475.1 Pseudomonadota bacterium | reverse complement strand
CTGGCGGCGCAGGAAAGCCGGAATATCCAGCATGTCCTCCGATTCGGCATCGGCGTGCAGGCCGTCGCCCACGGCCCGCTGACGCTGCACGGTCGGCTTGTCGAGCGCCGCATAGTCCGCCATGCCAGGCGCCGCCGCGCGGCGCGCGGCCCGGATCGTCGGCGGCGGCGGCGCGGCGATCGCGACCGCTTCGCGCACCGGCTTCGCGACCGGCCGCCCGAGGCCCGTCGCGACCACCGTGACCCGGATTTGATTCGTCATTTCCGGATCGATGACCGTGCCGACGACGACCGTGGCGTCGTCCGAGGCGAACTGTTTGATGACGTTGCCGACTTCCTGGAACTCGCCGATCGACAGGTCCATGCCGGCCGTGACGTTGACCAGGATGCCCTGGGCGCCGGCCAGGTTGATGTCCTCGAGCAGCGGGCTGGAGATCGCCGATTCGGCCGCTTCGCGCGCGCGATCGTCGCCCGAGGCGGTGCCCGACCCCATCATCGCCATGCCGGTCTCGGACATCACGGTGCGCACGTCGGCGAAGTCGACGTTGATCAGGCCCGGCCGGGTGATCAGTTCGGCGATGCCCTGCACCGCGCCCTGCAGCACGGTGTTGGCCGCCTTGAACGCGTCGAGCAGCGTCGTTTCGCTGCCGAGCACCGACAGCAGCTTCTGATTCGGAATCGTGATCAGCGAGTCGACGTATTTCGACAGCTCGAGCATGCCGTTGTCGGCGATGCGCGAGCGCTTGTTGCCTTCCATCTCGAACGGCTTCGTGACGACCGCGACGGTGAGGATGCCGAGTTCCTTGGCCACCTGGGCGACGACCGGCGCCGCGCCCGTGCCGGTGCCGCCGCCCATGCCGGCGGTGATGAAGAGCATGTCGCAGCCCTCGATCAACTCGATGATCCGGTCGCGATCCTCCATCGCCGCCTGCCGGCCGACCTCCGGATCGGCGCCCGCACCGAGGCCCTTGGTGATGTTGCAGCCGATCTGCAAGCTGGTGCGCACCTTCGAGTGCTTCAGCGCCTGCGCATCGGTGTTGATGCAGATGAAGTCCACGCCTTCGAGACC
The DNA here is from genome assembly GCA_021780475.1 of Pseudomonadota bacterium. Classification (GTDB taxonomy): domain Bacteria; phylum Pseudomonadota; class Gammaproteobacteria; order Steroidobacterales; family Steroidobacteraceae; genus Bog-1198. Next base: position 1,472 of record JAJXYR010000061.1, on the reverse strand, counting down.
GGCCTGGACCATGTGCGAGACGGCGTTGCCGCCGCCGCCGCCGACGCCGAGCACCTTGATGACGGCGTTTTGGCTGAACGTATCCATGAGTTCGAACATTCCAATTCTCCTTCTAGCCCATTATTGAATCAAAAATTCCCCTGAAACCAATTCTTCATGCGTTCGAATATGTTTTTCATGCCGCCCGCGAGCAGCGGTCCTTCCGTGCGCTGCAGATCCATGTTGCTTTTGGCGTAGAGCAGCAAGCCGACGCCGGTGGCGTGGATCGGATTGCTGACCACATCGGTGAGCCCGGTGACGTACTGCGGGATCCCGAGCCGCACCGGCATGTGGAACACTTCCTCGGCGAGTTCGATCGCTCCCTCCATCTTCGCGGTGCCGCCGGTGAGCACGACGCCGGTCGCCACGGTCTCCTCCAGTCCGCTGCGGCGCAGCTCGTCGCGGATCAGCGCGAACAGCTCCTCGTAGCGCGGCTCGACGATCTCGGCGAGCGTCTGCCGGGCGAGCCGGCGCGGCGGCCGGTCGCCGACGCTCGGCACCTCGATCGTTTCATCGGGGTTCGCGAGCTGCGACAGCGCGCACGCGAAACGAAGCTTGATGTCCTCGGCGTACTGCGTCGGCGTGCGCATCGACACGGCGATGTCGTTGGTCACCTGATCGCCGGCGATCGGGATCACCGCGGTGTGGCGGATCGCGCCGCCGCCGAACACGGCGATGTCGGTGGTGCCGCCGCCGATGTCGACGAGGCACACGCCGAGGTCCTTCTCGTCCTCGGTCAGCACCGCGTAGCTCGAGGCGAGCTGCTCCAAAACGATGTCGTCGACCGCGAGGCCGCAGCGCTGCACGCACTTGACGATGTTCTGGGCGGCGCTGTCGGCGCCGGTGACGATGTGCACCTTCGCCTCGAGCCGCACGCCGGACATGCCGATCGGATCGCGGATCCCCTCCTGCGAATCGATGATGTATTCCTGCGGCAGCACGTGCAGGATCTTCTGGTCGGCGGGGATCGCGACCGCCTTGGCGGCGTCGATCACCCGCTCCACGTCGCCCTGCACGACCTCCTTGTCCTTGATCGCGACGATGCCGTGGGAATTGAGGCTGCGGACGTGGCTGCCGGCGATGCCGGCGTACACGGAGTGGATCTCGCAGCCGGCCATCAGCTCCGCCTCCTCGACCGCGCGCTGGATCGACTGCACCGTCGACTCGATGTTGACGACGACGCCCTTCTTCAAGCCGCGCGAGGGGTGGCTGCCGATGCCGATGACCTCGAGCGTGCCGTCGGCCTTGATTTCGCCGACGATGGCGACGACCTTGCTCGTGCCGATGTCGAGGCCGACCAGTAAATTCCTATCCGAACGTTTCGCCATGGCTGATTCGACCTTTAAGCTTCGTTGTCTTCATGCGCGCGCGCGTGCGCCGGCGCGATCGTTCGCGGCGCCGGGCGCGCGCCCTGCCTCGCGCCGGCCGAGGCC
>JAJXYR010000042.1 GCA_021780475.1 Pseudomonadota bacterium | reverse complement strand
GGCCGAGACGCCATCCTCGCCCGCCGCGTCGACCAGCGGAAGCACGTTGAACGCCATTTGCTGGCCGAACGTCCGGCCCCGCGCCGGCCGGCCGCCGAGCAGGGCCGCGGTCTCGAGGGCTAGGCCTTCCACCGCGGCGCGGCCGTTGCCGGAGACGGCGTGATAGGTCGCCACGTCCACCCGCTCGAGGCCCGCGAGCTGCGCGAGCGGCGCGAGCGCGGTCGCGAGCGCGACGCTCGCGCTGCCGGGGCACGCGACCAGGCCGCGCGCGCCGATGCGATCGAGCGCCTGGGGATTGACGTCGGCGACGACGAGCGGCACTTCGTCGAGCGACCGGTGCGCGCTCGAGCAGTCGACCACCCAGGCGTGCGCCGCGGCCGCCGGCGCGAAATGCGCCGCGACCTGCGAACGCGAACAGAAGAACGCGAGATCGACCTGGGAGAAATCGAAGGTCGCCACGTCGCCGACCGGCAGTCTCTCCCCGTCCTCGCCGACGGCGCGACCCAGGTCGCGGGCATCGTCGAGCGCATGCAGCGACGCGTGTGCGACGTTGCGGGCGCGCAGCTCGGCGATCAGCGCCTCGCCGATCAGGCTGGCGGCGCCGACGACGGCGATGCGCGGACGGCGGCTGACGGCCGTCATGAGCGCGCCGTGATGACCGGCGTCGGCGACACGACGTCGCCGCATTGCGCCCGGTGCAGCAAATAGTGGTCCATCAGCACCAACGCGAGCATCGCCTCGGCGATCGGGGTCGCGCGCAGACCGACGCACGGATCGTGGCGGCCGGTCGTCACCACCGTCGCCGGTTCGCCGGCGACGTCGATGGTTTCGCCCGGCGTGGTGATGCTCGACGTCGGCTTCAGCGCCATGCTGACGACGATCTGCTGGCCCGAGGAGATGCCGCCGAGAACGCCGCCGGCGTTGTTCGACTTGAAGCCCCGCGGCGTCATCTCGTCGCGGTGCGCGCTGCCGCGCTGCAGGACCGAGCCGAAACCGGCGCCGATCTCGACGCCCTTGACGGCATTGATGCTCATCATGGCGCCGGCGATGTCGGCGTCCAGCCGGTCGAAGACCGGTTCGCCCCAGCCCGGCGGCACGCCGTCCGCCTTGACGGTGACGCGCGCGCCGATCGAGTCGCCCGACTCGCGCAGATTCCAGATGAACGCCTCGAGTTCGGCGACGCGGCCGGGATCGGGACAAAAGAACGGATTCTCATAGGCGCTCGGCGGATCGACCGGATCGAGCGAAATGGGGCCCATCTGCGCCAGATAGCCGAAGATGCGCACGCCGACCCGCTCGCGCAGGTATTTGCGCGCGATCGCCCCGGCCGCGACGCGCGTGACGGTCTCGCGCGCCGACGAACGCCCGCCGCCGCGATAATCGCGAAAGCCGTATTTCTGCTGGTAGCTGTAGTCCGCGTGGCCCGGCCGGAACCGGTCCTTGATCTTGTCGTAGTCACGCGAACGCTGATCCTCGTTCTCGATCAGCAAGCCGATCGGCGTGCCGGTCGTGCGGCCCTCGAACACGCCCGACAGAATGCGCACCTTGTCGGGCTCGCGTCGCTGGCTCGTGAATTGCGACGTGCCGGAGCGGCGCCGCTCGACGTCGCCCTGCAGGTCCGCCTCGGACAGCTCGAGCCCCGGCGGGCAACCGTCGACGATGCAGCCTAGGGCAGGCCCATGGCTTTCGCCGAAACTCGTCAGCGTGAAGATGCGACCGAATGTATTGCCAGCCACTTGATTGTCTACTGTTCCAGATCCTGCGCCCGCAACAAGAATACGCCGCCGCCGCCGTTCGTGAACGGCGGCCAGATGAACCGGGTCCGCGGGTAGGCGCGCATCAATGCGCGTTCCGTGTTGCCGACCTCGACGACCAGAATGCCGTGTTCCGTGAGGTGCTCGCGCGCCGCGCCGAGGATCACCCGCACGGACGAGAGTCCGTCCGACCCCGCTTCGAGGCCGAGCCGCGGCTCGTGGCCGTATTCCGGCGGCAGGCTGCGCATCTCCCGAGGCCCCACGTAGGGCGGATTGCTGACGATGATATCGTATCGGCGTCCGGAAACGGCGGCGAAATGATCGGACCGGATGACTTCGACGCGATCCTCGAGGCCCAGTTTGCGCACGTTGCGGCGACAGACGGCGAGCGCCCCCGGCGAGATGTCGACCGCATCGACGGTCGCCGCCTTGAACGCGCGCGCGCAGGCGAGCGCGATCGCGCCCGACCCGGTGCCGAGATCGAGCACGCGGCGCACGCGCCGCGCCGCGATCCAGGGCGCGAAGCGATGCAGCGCAAGCTCCGCGATCGGCGACCGCGGCACCAACACGCGCCGGTCGACGTAGAGTTCCATGCCGGCGAAAAAGCCGCGGCGGGTCAGATACGCGAGCGGCTTGCGCTCGTCGATGCGCCGGCGCAGCAGCGCGGCGATGCGCCGGCGAACCCCCGGCGCGAGCCGCTCGGGGTAGGCGCGCGCGCCGCGCGCGTGCGCGAGGCCGGCGGCGAACAGCGCGAGCTCGGCCTCCTCGTCGCGGGCATTGTCGGTACCATGGCCGAAATGCACGCGT
>JAJXYR010000161.1 GCA_021780475.1 Pseudomonadota bacterium | reverse complement strand
CTGACCCACATCGCGCGGCGCGTGCATCGCCGCACGGCCGTGCTGGCGGAGGGACTGCGGAAGTTGGGCTTTGCGCCGCGGTCGCAAGCGTTCTTTGACACGGTATCGGTCGAGGTCGGCGACCAGCAGAAAGCAATCGTCGCGCGGGCACTGGCCGAAAGGATCAATTTGCGGATCGGCGATGGCGTGCTCGGCATCGCGCTCGACGAGACCACGGGTGAGGAGACGGTCGAGGCGGTCTGGCGCGCTTTCGGCGGCGAATTCAGCTACGCCGAGGTCGAGAAGACCGCCAGCGACGCCCTGCCGGCCGGGCTGGCGCGGGCCAGCGCGTTCCTCACCCATCCGGTGTTTCACGCCCATCGCTCGGAGACGGAGCTCTTGCGCTACATGCGCAAGCTCGCCGACCGCGACCTCGCGCTCGACCGCGCGATGATTCCGCTCGGCTCCTGCACCATGAAACTCAATGCGACGACCGAGATGATGCCGCTGACCTGGGCGGAATTCGGCTCGCTGCATCCGTTCGCGCCGCGCGAGCAGGCGCAAGGCTACCACGCGCTGTTTGCGCGGCTTGAAAAGTGGCTGTGCGACATCACCGGCTATGACGCGATCTCGCTGCAGCCGAATTCCGGCGCGCAGGGCGAATATGCCGGACTGCTTGCGATCCGCGGCTATCATGCGAGCCGCGGCGAGAGCCATCGCAATGTCTGCCTGATCCCCTCCTCCGCCCACGGCACCAATCCCGCCTCGGCGCACATGGCCGGCATGGAGGTCGTCGTCGTGTCGTGCGATGCGCGCGGCGACGTCGACGTCAACGACCTCCGTGCCAAGGCCGAGCAGCACGGCAAGAACCTCGCCGCCGTGATGATCACCTACCCCTCCACGCATGGCGTGTTCGAGGAGCATATCCGCGAGATTTGCGACATCGTCCACGGTCATGGCGGCCAGGTCTATCTCGACGGTGCCAATTTGAACGCGCAGGTCGGCCTTGCCCGGCCCGGCGAATACGGCGCCGATGTCAGCCACCTCAATCTGCACAAGACCTTCTGCATCCCGCATGGCGGCGGCGGCCCGGGCATGGGGCCGATCGGCGTCAGGGCGCATCTGGCGCCGTTCCTGCCGGGTCATCCGGAGAATGGCCATCCCGCAAATGGCGGCAGCGCCGTGGGTCCGGTGTCGGCTGCGCCTTACGGCTCGCCCTCGATCCTCACCATCTCCTATATCTACATCCTGATGATGGGCGGCAAAGGCCTGACGCGGGCGACGGAGGTTGCGATCCTGAATGCCAACTACATCGCCGCACGGCTGGAAGCGCATTTCCCGGTGCTCTACCGCAACGCCAAAGGGCGTGTCGCCCACGAGTGCATCATCGATCCAAGGCTCCTGAAGAATTCAACCGGCGTCACCGTCGACGACATTGCCAAGCGGCTGATCGATTACGGCTTCCACGCGCCGACCATGAGTTTCCCGGTGCCGGGCACGCTGATGATCGAGCCGACGGAATCAGAATCCAAGGCGGAGATCGATCGCTTTTGCGACGCCATGATCGCGATCCGGCGGGAAATCGCCGAGATCGAGAGCGGCCGCTTCAAGGTCGAGGCCTCGCCGCTGCGCCACGCCCCGCACACCGTGCACGACATCGCCGACGACGCGTGGGCTCGCGCCTATGGCCGCGCCGAGGGCTGCTTCCCGGCCGGCACCTCGCGCACGGACAAATACTGGAGCCCGGTCGGGCGGGTCGACAACGTCTATGGCGACCGCCACCTCGTCTGCTCCTGTCCGCCGGTTGCCGACTACGCGCAAGCCGCGGAGTGAGTGTGTAGCGCGAAAGGTGCAGCTCCCGTGTCCCGGACGCGGCGCAGCGCGTAGCGATGCGTCGCAGAGCCGGGACCCAGCTCCTTTGCAGCCAATCCATGGCCCCGGATCAGGAGCGCACCGCAAGAACGCTCGCTGCGTCCGGGGAATGTCTTAGGTATTCAATTCCGTCGATAGATCACGCCAACCGGCGTTGAGCTTCTCGATCAATGCGATCTTCCACGCGCGACGCCACCGCTTCAATGCATGTTCGCGGGCGCGCGCCTGAAGAATGGAATCGAAAGCTTCGAAGTAGACGAGAAGATCGACGTCGTACTTGCGCGTAAAACCGGAGACGAGCTTGGCCTTATGTTCCGACATCCGGCGCACAAGATCGTTTGTGACGCCGACATACAGCGTCCCGTTCCGCTTGCTGGCAAGAATGTAGACAAAGCACGAGGCATCCATGCCCGTTTCGCCTCGAACGCCGCGCAGCTTCAAATCGGATGAACAAAATTCGATTGCAGAACGTGGATCCCGGATCTGCGTCGCATCATTGCATGCTGCGACGCGTCCGGGACACGTGAGCCAAAGCGGCGCACCACTTCATGACGCACCGAATCCCGGGCACGAGACCTTACTCCTCCGCCGGCTCTTCGCCGTCGGCATCGCGCTCGGGGGTGCCGGCCAGGATCTGCTCGGAAATCAGTCCTGAGTTCTGGCGGATCGCGGCTTCGATCTTGGTGGTGATGTCGGGGTTGGATTTCAAAAACGCCTTG
>JAJXYR010000034.1 GCA_021780475.1 Pseudomonadota bacterium | reverse complement strand
CGCTCGCGGCGGGATCCGGTCCGCCCAGCACCGCATCGCGCAGCCGCAGGCCGGGCCCCGCGCCGCCAGGCAGCGCCGTTCGAACCAATCGCGGTGAATCGTCGGGGCCGCCGGCCGCATGCGGCGAGAATTGAATCGTGAACAACACAGCCACGGCCAGCAGTGCGCAGGCCGCGTAGGCCAGAACGTCGCGGCGCGGTGGCGCGCGGCGCGCGGCGCGCGCCAGGTCGAGTACGCGCCGGTCGGCGGCGCGCGCGGGAAGCGGTTGCGATGCCCGCCGGTACGCGGACGAGACCTCGCTGCCACCGCGCAAATAGCGCTCGAATTCGTCCTCCTGGTCCACGCGCATCGTCGACTTCGGCGGGTTCATACGGCACGCGCCGGCATGCGTTCCGGCACGGCTCCGGGATGCGGCTCCCGCTGTGCCGTCGTCGGGTTTTCGGTCAAGGCCAGGCGCAATTTTCGCACCGCGTACCGCAGCCGGCTCTTGGCCGTCTCGACGCCGACGCCGGTGATGCGGGCGATGTCCTCGACGCCCAGACCGCCCTCTTCACGTAACAAGAACGCCTCGCGCTGCTCGACCGGGAGTCCGGCCAAGGCCTCCAGCAGCGCCGAGCGTTGCTCGCTGATTTCGGCGAGCCGATCCGGGCGCTGATGCTCGGGTACTTCCGGTTCCGCGTACGCCATGGTCTGCTCGTCGGCGGCGGTTTGCGACGGCCCCTTCCGGCCTCGTCGGTGATGGTCGATGGTGCAGTGATGCGCGATATGAAATAGAAAAGTCGAAAATTTCGCGCGCGCCTCATACCGCGCGCGCGCCGCGATGACCTTCGACCAGACTTCCTGGAACAAATCGCTCGCCGCGGCTTCGTCGCGCACATGGCGCAACAAGTATCGATACAGAGGCCCCTTCTGGCGCGCGTACAGGGCCTCGAACGCGCCGACGTCGCCGCCACCGTAGCGCAACATGAGTTCTCCGTCGTAATCGGCGAGATCCATGGGCGTTAGCATACGTCCGCGGAGCTCTACTGGCGATAAACGCCCATGTCGGTTCAATGGGGTTGAGGCGCGTCGTGTCGACGCCGAATTTGCGTTGGTTGCTGATTTATATAACTATAACACCATGTCACCAGAACGACCGCGTCTGCCGGGCGCACCGAGCCATGGAACCTGAGTGGAGCGACAGCAGGCCGATTTACCGGCAACTGCGCGATCGCATGGTGGCGTTGATCCTCGAGGGGTCGCTGCCGGAAGGCGATCCGCTGCCCTCGGTGCGCGCAGTCGCCGCGGATTACCGGCTCAATCCGCTCACGGTGCTCAAGGCCTACCAAACGCTCGCCGATGAGGGCTTGGTCGAGAAGCGCCGCGGTCGCGGCATGTATGTCGGCGGCGGAGCTCGCGCCGCGCTGCTGGCCGGCGAGCGCGAGCGCTTCCTGCGTGATCAGTGGCCGCCGATCGCCGCGACGATCCAGCGTCTCGGCTTCTCACTCGAAGATCTGCTCGCCGCGCCCGCGCGGTAGCGGAAGAACATGCCGCACATCGTCGATGCCAGGGAATTGAGGAAGCGCTATGGTTCACGCCTGGCCGTCGACGATGCGAGCTTCACGATCGACGCCGGCCGCATCGTCGGTCTGGTCGGCCCGAACGGCGCCGGCAAGACCTCGATCCTGCGCGCCGTGCTGGGACTCTCGCCCTATCAAGGATATCTGCGTGTGCTCGGCATGGAGCCGCTCCATGCCCGCGCGGCGCTGATGCACGAGACTTGCTTCATCGCCGACGTCGCCGTGATGCCTTCGTGGCTGCGGGTCGACCAGGCAATCGAATTCGTCGCGGGCGTGCACCCGCGGTTCCGTCGCGAACGCGCGCTGGCCCTGCTCGACAAGACGCCGATAAAACCGCGAGACCGCCTGCGCGAACTTTCCAAGGGGATGAAGACGCAGGTGCATCTCGCGCTGGCGATGGCGGTGGACGCGAAGCTTCTGGTGCTCGACGAACCCACGCTCGGCCTCGATTTGCTGGCCCGCCGGAGTTTTTACGACGCCCTGCTGAACGACTACATGGACGAGACGCGGACGATCCTGATCAGCACCCACCAGGTGGAGGAGATAGAAAATCTGCTCACCGACGTGTTGTTGATCGACCAAGGACGCGTCGTGCTGCACGACTCGCTGGATGCCATCGCGACCCGGTTCGCGGCGGTCGCCGTCGGCGCCGACCGGCTGGATGCGGCGCGCGCGTTGCGGCCGTTCCACGAGCGCCCCGCGCTCGGCAAGCGGATCCTGTTTTTCGACAACGCCGACCGGGAAGCGCTCGCCGCGCTCGGCGAGGTGCGCTCCCCGAGCGTCGCCGACCTGTTCGTCGCGAAGCTCTCGGGTGGGTCCGCATGAAGAACGCTTATTGGCTGATACGCGGGGAGCTGTGGGAAAACCGGGCGATTTGGATCGCGCCGGCATCGATCGGAGTCCTGTCGGTGCTTGCCGCCCTGTTCGGCAAGGCCGACGTCGATGCCTCCGCGGGCGTCCCGCCCTATCGAATGGTCGGCGGCCTGCTGCTGTTCGCCTTCGGCATCGTTTTCTTC
>JAJXYR010000254.1 GCA_021780475.1 Pseudomonadota bacterium | reverse complement strand
GGGCGCGGGTGCTCGCGGTGGACCGCGACGCCGGCGGTCTGCGCGACACCGCGGCGGAGGCGGCCGCGGACGGCGGCGGCGGTGCGCTGATCACACTCGCCGCCGACGCGGGCGACGAGACGGACGTGCGCGGGTTCGTCGCGCGCTGCGTCGCCGAATTCGGCGGCGTCGACGTGCTGTTCGCCAACGCCGGCATCGCCGGCTCGCTCGGGCCGCTGTCCGATCAGACGGTCGCGTTGTGGCAGGAGGTGCTGCGCGTGAATTTGATCGGACCGTTCCTCGCGGCGCGTGAGGCCGCCCCGCACATGCGCGCCGCGGGCGGCGGATCGATCATCTTCACCGCTTCGGTCGCCGGCATCGGCGCCAATGCGGGTCCGATCCCTTATTCGGCCAGCAAGGCCGGCCTCATCAGCCTCGCGCAGACGCTCGCCAATGAGTTCTACGGCACCGGCATCCGCGTCAACGCGATCTGTCCCGGCCTGATCGAGACCGGCATCACCCGGCCCCTGTTCGACGAGGCGCGCGCACGCGGCAAGCTCGGGAAAATCGGTCAGCTCAATCCGCTCGCCCGCGCCGGCGAGGCGCACGAGATCGCCGCGCTCGCGCTGTTTCTCGCGAGCGATGCCGCCTCCTACGTCAACGGCCAGGCGATCGCCGCCGACGGCGGACTTACCAGCACGCTGCCGTTCACGCCGGGCCGGCGCTGGTTTTGACGCTCTCGGCGCGGGCCCAGGCGATCGCGGCGATCCGCTCGACCGCGGCGGCGTAGCCCTGCGCGCGCGCACTGACGGCCGTGCCGCGCACCAAGCGGCCGCGGATCCCATGGCAGATCGCCGCGGCCTTGAACAGGTTGAACACGAGATAGAATTCGAGGTCCGGAATCGATTCACGGCCCGTGCGCGCGCAATACGCGGCGACGTTCCAGTCGAATGACGGGATCCCCAGTGCGTCGAGATCTAGGTCCGCGAGGCCGGGATAAGCGAGCGTCGGCAGGCGGTATGTCATCAAGAAATAGGCGAAATCGGCCAGGGGGTCGCCGAGGGTCGACAGTTCCCAATCCAGGATCGCCAGAATCCGCGGCTCGGTCGGATGGAAAATCAGGTTGTCGCAGCGAAAATCGCCGTGGATGACCGCGACGCGCGCGTCGGCCGGCGCATCGGCGCGCAGCCACTCGACCAGACGGTCCATCGCCGGCACGCGGCCCGCGGCTTCATCCTGCAGATATTGCGTCGACCAGCGATGGATCTGGCGCCGCACGTAGTCCGCCGGCTTGCCGAAATCGGCGAGGCCGATCGCGCCCGGATCGACCGAGTGCAACGCGGCCAGGGCCGCATTCATCGCGTCGAAATACGCCGCGCGCTCGGCGCGCGCGAGTTCGGGGAACGCACTGTCCCAAAAAATACGTCCGCTAACGCGCTCCATCACGTAGAACGGCGTCCCGATCACCGATTCGTCCGCACAGAACGCGTAGGTTCTGGGCACGGGAACGTCGGTGTGCGCGCCGAGCGCGGAGAGGACGCGGTATTCGCGGTCCACCGCGTGCGCGGAAGCGAGCAGCGGACCCGGCGGCTTGCGCCGCAGGACGTATTCGCGATCCCCGGCGGTCAGCAGGTAGGTTGGATTCGATTGACCGCCGGCGAACTGGCGCACCGTCAAGGGGCCGCGCCAGCCTTCGATGCGCGACCGCAGGTACTCGGCGAGCCGCGCGCCGTCGATCTCGTAGCCCTCGCGCACGGCGGTCTCGGCTCCCAAGTCCTGCGCGGTGCTCATCGTGCTCGATACTCCTGCGGGTCGCCGGCGGACACCGTCATGCGCGAGCGCTCGATCCTGCCGATTCGCCGCGGCCGATGCAAGCCGCGCCGTGGCGAAGCCGCGGCTGCACCGCGTTTGCTATCATCGCGGTCCCTCCGGCCCATGGCGTGAACCGATGAAAAATCCCCTCGCCGAATTGTTGCTCGCCGCGGCCGTCACCACCCTGATGCCCGCAACCGGCCTATGCGAAGCGGCCGCGGGCACGAATCTGATCGATGTCGCGAGCAGCGCGAACTGCACCACGGATCCGGCCGCCTCGACGACGATTGCGGGGTGGACCACGATCGCCGGCAGCCCGGCGCTGTGGTGCCGCAGCGTCGCCGGCATCGGCGGCGCCGGAGCGGCCGCGATAGCGCCGGGCCGCATCATCAGCGGTCCCTACGGTTCCTCCGCGCTGGAACGCGACATCGACCTCGGACCCGCGGGCCGAGCCATCGAGGACGGCACCGCGACCTACCGCTTGAGCGGGTGGTTGGGAGCGACCGGTTCGCCGACGGCCCGCGCGAGCCTGACCGTGATATTCCGCGACGCCGCCGGCCGGCCTCTGCCCGGGTCGGTGCGCATCGAGAGCCCGCCAGCCGCGGCCCAGCCGGCGTACGCCGACCGTAGCGCGAGCGGCACGGTGCCGAGGCGGGCGCGCTCGATGCGCGTGGTGCTGCGCCTCGAGGCCGGCGCCGGCCCGAAACGAGGTAGCGCCTACGCCGCCCGGCTGGGCCTTTCGCTGCAGCCCGACCTGCCCGCGCCCGCCGCCGCGCCGCCGCCGTCGACGGTGCCGCGCTTCGACCACGTGTTCCTGATATTCATGGAGAACACGAGTTACCGCCAGGTGATGGGTGATGCGGCGGATGCGCCCTTCATCCACCAGCTCGCGGCCCAGGGCACGCTGCTCGCGAATTACACGGCGGTCTATCACCCGAGCGACGAGAACTACCTCGCGGTCGCCGATGGCGACACCGCGGTGCGCGGCGCGGTGTATTTTCCGCACATCCACCTGACGCTGCGCCACTTGGGCGACAGCCTGGAAGCGGCCGGCAAGAGCTGGAAGGCGTACGAGCAGGGCATGGGCACTCCGTGCAACACCACGACCCGGTACGACAAATATTACGAGCCGGACGATGCGCCGTTCGTCAATTTCATCGACGTCATCGGCGACCCGCAGCGCTGTCAGGCGCATCTGGCGGACACGAAGACCCTGGTCTCGGATCTGCGCAGCGCCGCCACGACGCCGGATTTCGCGTGGATCGCGGCCGACGACTTCGACGACGGCGAAGACGCCGGCAACGGCTCGCCGGCAAGCCTGCGCGCCCAGGACGCGTGGCTGAAACGCACGCTGACGCCGCTGTTCGCGTCGGCGGCGTGGCGCACGCAGCGGTCGCTGTTGATCCTGACCTGGGACGAGTCGAGTTCGACGACCACCAACCACGTCGCGGCGATTCTCACCGGCTCGCGCGGCAGCGTGCGTCGCGGCTTCGTCAGCCGCACGCGCTACGATCATTACAGCACCGGCCGCACGATCGAGAATGCGCTCGGGCTGCCGGCGTTCACCGCGAACGACGCGTTCGCACGGCCGATCAACGACGCGTTCGTGACGCCGCCGCGCTGACCGGCCGCGCCCCCGCGCGGCGCCGGCGGCCGGATCAGTTCATTTCACCGTCGGGCAGCGGCAGGTGCGCATCGATGATCTTCTCGCCGCGGAACAGGAACGTGTAGCGCTTGAAGCCGACGTAACGCCCCTTGGCATTGCGGGCGTTGATCGTCGCCACGACGATCCAACCGAAGCGGCGCTTCTCACTCATCAACAGCCCGCCGCCGACCGAGGTCAGCGAACCCGGAGCGGGTTTGGACAGGGCGCGCAGTTGCAGCGAGCCCGGATCGGTCAGATGGTCCTGGAAATAATTGCGGATGGCATCCACATAATGCACGGGCTCGTCACCGTACTTGGTCAATGCCATATTGGGCAGGGACGCGGGCGCGGCGGCGGGCGCAACGGTCGGTGCGACGGCGGGTGCCACCGCGACCGGCGATCCGGCCGCCCGTGCATCGGCCGGCGCTTCGACCTCGGCGGTGCGCGGGGGCTCGGCATTCCAGGTGTCGACGACGCATTTCCAAGCGCCGTCCGCTTGTTTTCTCCAGATTTCGACCAAACGCCCCCGGATCGCCGTCGGCGCGCCCGTGGCGCCGTCGAAACGCAGTTCGTACGCGTCGAGCACATACGCGAGGTCGCCGCTCGGGGCGATTTTCAGCGTCAGCGGGCGCCACTCGAAGGAGACGCCGGGGCGCGCCAGGAGCCTGGTCACCGCCGCGCGCACGCTCTGCCGGCCGCTCACGAGCCGATCCTGAGGCAGCAGCACGATGGCATCGTCCGCGTAGAACGCCATCCAGGCATCGACGCCGGCGTCGTGCGCCGCGGCGTTCCAATCCGCATCCGCTTTGCGCACTTGCGCCGCGGCCGCGGCGACGTCCACCGCGGCGGATGCAACGCCCGGCCGCCACAGGCCGGAGCCGAGAACGGCCAACGACATCAAGATCACCCGGCGCGCATTGTTCATTGTTCGACCCGTAGGCTGAGGCTCCCGGGGCGAGTTTAACGCAGCCGCATGCGCATCGCGGCCCGTAATACAATCGGGGACGGCGCGAGCCGCCTACGCCGCACGAACATGCTTCACTTCAGGGGGAACTCGATGAGCAAGAACCAGAATTCGATCGCTCGGCGCGCCTTCGTCACCGGTGCCGGCGCCGCCACGGCGGCGCTTGCCGCGGCGGCTGGCCGGGCGCGCGCCGGGGAGGCCGACTCGCTCCCCGCGCGCTGGCAACCGACGTTCGAGAACCTAGACGCGTGGATGGATCTTCCCGGCCGCCACCGTTTCGTATTCGACTGCGCGAGCGCGACCGGCGCCGGCGACGGCGTCGATTTCGCGGACACCTATTACCGCGCCAATCAGAGCGGCTACCACCTGGCTCCAACCGATCTCGCGGTGATCCTGATCCTGCGTCATTACGCCACCGTCTTCGCCTACGACGACCGGATCTGGGCGAAATACGGCGCGGAGTTCAGCAAAATGCTGAAATTCACCGACCCGAAGACCAAGGCGGCGCCGGTTCGGAACGTCTACCTGAACGATGAGGAGTCGGACGCGGAGAAGAAGGATAAGGAGAAGGAGAATACCGCGACGCTCGCCGCGCTGGCGCAGAAGGGCGTCCATTTCGCCGTTTGCGGTCTCGCGACGCAGGGGATCGCCGACCATCTGGCCGGCAAGGACAAGGCACGGGCCGCCGACATCCATGCCGAACTGATCGCCGCGATGATTCCGAACGGGCATCTGACGGCCGCCGGGATCGTCGCGCTCAATCGCACCCAGGAACATGGTTACGCGATCGCCCACATGGGCTGATGCGGGGATTCGAATGGCCGATCCACAACGACTCGCCGCGCTGCGCGCGGCCATGACGGCGGCGCGGGTCGACGCCTGCATCGTGCCGAGCGCCGACCCGCATTTGTCGGAATACCTGCCGCCGCGCTGGCAGGCACGCGAGTGGCTGTCGGGCTTCACCGGCTCGGCCGGAACGCTGGTCGCCCTCCCGGCGACGGCGGGGCTGTGGACGGACAGCCGCTACTTCGAGCAGGGCGAACGCGAACTCGCCGGCAGCGGCATCGAGCTGATGCGTCAGCGCGTCCCGCATGCGCCCGAGCACATCGCCTGGCTCGCCGACCACCTGGCGCCGCGGACCACCGTCGCCGTCGCCGGCGACTCGATCAGTCTCGCGCAGCAACGCGCGCTTGAAGCCGCGCTCGGCGCGCGCGACATCCGCCTGCGACTCGACCTCGACCTGCCGGGATCGATCTGGCGCGACCGGCCGTCGCTGCCGGAGGGACCGGTTTACGCGCACCCCGCGGCGTTCGCGTGCGCGACGCGCGCGGACCGGCTCGCGGAAGTGCGTGCCGCGATGCGCGCGGCCGGCGCCACGCAGCACTTTCTCAGCGCCCTCGACGACATCGCGTGGCTCACGCTGCTGCGCGGCGCCGATGTCAGCTACAACCCGGTCTTTTGCGCGCATATGCGGGTCGGGCCGACCGACGCCACGCTGTTCGTCCCGCGGGGCAAAATCGACGGCGCGACCGGCGCGGCGCTCGCGGCCGACGGCATCGAATGCGCCGATTACGCCGCGGCGGGCGCGGCGCTCGCGGCGCTGCCCGTGGGGACGCGGCTGCTGCTCGATCCGGCGCGCATCGCCGCGGCGCTCGCCGCCGCGATTCCGGCGAGCGTCGAACGCGTCGAACGGGCCAATCCCTCGACGGCCGCCAAGGCGCGCAAGTCGGCGGCCGAGCTCGCGCACTGGCGCGAGGCCATGCGCCGCGACGGCGCGGCCTTGGTGCGCGGCATGCGCGAAATCGAGGCCCGGCTGCGGCGCGGCGAGCGCACCACCGAACTCGATGTCGACGCGATCCTCGGCGGCGAACGCGGCCGGGAGGCGGATTACGTCGGCCCCTCCTTCGCGACCATCGCCGGTTATGGCGAGAACGGCGCGCTGCCCCATTACCGCGCCACCGACGATCACC
The DNA here is from genome assembly GCA_021780475.1 of Pseudomonadota bacterium. Taxonomy (GTDB): domain Bacteria; phylum Pseudomonadota; class Gammaproteobacteria; order Steroidobacterales; family Steroidobacteraceae; genus Bog-1198. Next base: position 4,178 of record JAJXYR010000254.1, on the reverse strand, counting down.
ATGCCGTCCTCGCGGCTCGCGGCCTGCTGTTGGTCGACTCCGGCGGCCAGTATCTCGGCGGCACGACCGACATCACCCGCGTCTGGGCGTTTGGAACGACGTCGCGCGAGGAACGCGAAGATTGCACACGCGTGCTCCAGGGCTTGATCGCCCTCAGCCGCGCACGCTTCCCAGCCGGGGCGAGCGGCCCGCAACTCGATGCGCTGGCGCGGGCGCCGCTGTGGGCCGCCGCGACCGACTATGGTCACGGCACCGGCCACGGAGTCGGCTATTTCCTCAACGTCCATGAAGGCCCGCACGGGATCCGTCCGCCGGTCGCGGGCGGCGCGCTGGTGCCGCTCGAACCGGGCATGATCAGTTCGATCGAACCCGGCCTGTACCGCCCAGGCCGGCACGGCGTGCGCCACGAGAACCTGGCCGTGGTGCGCGAGGCCGCCACGTCCGAGTTCGGCCGCTTCCTCGAATTCGAGACGCTCACGCTGTGCCCGTTCGACACGCGCGCGCTCGAGCCCGCGCTGCTGGACGAGACCGAGCGCGACTGGCTGAATCAATACCACGCGCGGGTATTGAGCGAACTCGCGCCGCGGGTCGCAGGCGCGGACCGCGCCTGGCTGGAGGCGCGCTGCGCGCCGCTTGCGCCGCCTAGGCCGGACTCATCCCGCAGCGCTCCTTGATGGGCGCCGTCGCGGGCGATGCGAGGAAATCGAGCAACGCCCGCGCGAACGCCGGCTCCGCCGCGTTCGCCGCGATGGCGCCGGAGAACGTCGTGATGGTCTGGATCGGCGGCGGCAACGGGCCCGCCACGCGGATCCCCGGCACGTTGAGCAGCTCGCTCAGCTGTTGAAAACCGAGTTCCGCGGCGCCGCTCGCGACCAGCGAGCCCACCGGGATGCCGGGCGGCGGCACGACGATGCGCGCGCGGATTTGTTCGAGAATGCCCCAGCGCGCGAACAGCTTCTCGAGATACACGCCGCTCGGCCCGGTGGAATAGGCGAGCGATCCGGCCGCGAGCACGGCGGCCTTCACCGCCGCCTCGTCGGCGAGCGGAGGAACGGGCGCGCCCGCGCGCACCGCGATCGCGACGCCCGACTTGACCAGATCGACGCGGCTGCCGGCGGCCAGATGGCCGGAAGCGATCAAATTGTCGATCGCCTGGCCCGAAAGGACCACGACGTCCACGGCCTCGCCGGCCGCAACCCGCCGGGCGACATCGACGCCGCCCGCCGCTTCGGTGTCGACCCGGCGACCGGTCGTCGCCGCGAACGCCGCGGCGAGCAGGGCGAGCACCTCCCGCGCCGCCATCGACGACAGCAGCTTGAGCGCGGGAGCCACTAGGGCTTCTTGGACGCCGGCGGCTCGACGTAGATCGCGATGCCACTGCCCGATTTCTGCATCATGACCGCCGAGGTGCCGAGCCCGAGCCCGAATGCTCCGCTGCCGGAATACGAGGTGTTGCCGATGCCGACACCGACCGATCCGCCCGGCCGGTCCGCGAGGCCCTGCAGCAGCACGCCGTTCGCGCCGAGCTTCGCCGCCTCGCCCTTGAGGCGCGCGATCACCGCGTCGGTCTTTCCCTGCGCGGTGAACGCCAGGGATTCCCGGCTGGAGGTCTCGAGGATCGCGATCCGCTCATAGGGCACCGCCGGCGGCTGCAGGTAAATTTTCACCTGGTCCGGCGAGATCGGCGGCCGCGCGACCCCGACCATCACGTGCGACGTGACACAGCCGGCAAGCGTGAGGCCTGCGAGCGCCGCGGTCGCGCACAGGCGCATCACTGGTCGAAGTTGAGGCATGATTGTGACTCGTCCACTCAAGGTGTCGTTGCCCGGCTGGATGTCTTACTCCGGGCGGGAAATTTACGATACGCTCGCCGCCGGATCGGAGTCAACGCGCACGCCATGAGAACGCTCCCTGCCGCCTGCCGCGCCGCCTGTGCGCGCCGGGCTATCGCGCCGACCGAACAGGTCGTGGTGATCAGCGCCGCGCTGCAGACGGCGTCCGTGTACGAGGACGGTGTGCTGGCGCGAACGCTGCGCTGTTCGACGTCGCGCTTCGGCGTGGGCCAGGTCGAGGGCTCGTATCGGACGCCGCTCGGTCTGCATCGGGTCGCCGAGAAAATCGGCGACGGCGAACCGGCGGGCACGGTGTTCAAGGGCCGTCGGGTCGTCGGCCACACCGCCGAAGCCGCCTTCGCCGACGCGACGATCACCACGCGGATTCTCTGGCTCGAGGGCCTCGAGCCCGGCGTCAACCAGGGCGGTACGGTCGATTCTCACGCGCGGTTCATTTACATTCACGGCACGAGCGATCAGGCGGTCATCGGCAGGCCCGCCTCACACGGCTGTATCCTGCTCGCCGATGCGGACCTGCTGTGGCTGTTCGACCGATTGCCCCTCCAGAGCCTGGTGTGGATCCAGCCAGAGTGATGGGGCGCGCACGACGAGGGGGAGTTCTGAGATGAAGGGACGAGTGGCCTTGGTGACGGGCGGCGGGCGCGGCATCGGGCGTGAGACTGCATTGCTGCTCGCCGCGGCGGGTGCGCGCGTGATGATCGTCGCACGCAGCGCGGGCGAACTCGCGGACGTCGGCCCCGACTACGTCGCCGCCGACCTCGGCACCGCGGAGGGCTGCGCGCTCGCCGTCGCCGAGACCGAGCGCCGGCTGGGGCCGATCGACGCGCTGGTCGTCAATCACGGCATCGGCTCGGCGCACGAGCGCCTCGTCTGGGAACAAGACCCGGCGGTCTGGCGCGACACGATGCGCATCAATCTCGACGGCCCGTTCGAGCTTGCGCGCCTGACGGTGGGCGGCATGTGCAGGCGCGGCTACGGCCGCGTCGTCTTCACGAGTTCGACCGCCGGCGAGAAGGCCGAGCGTTCAGGCAGCGCGTACAGCGCCTCCAAACATGGACTCATCGGACTCGCCCGCGCGCTGGCGCAGGACGCCGGGCCGTTCAACGTCACCTCGAACGCCGTGCTGCCGGGTTGGGTGCGCACGGCGATGGCCGAACGCTCGGCGGCGATGAACGCACAACAGCGGGGCATCAGCGTCGAGCAGGTGTGGCGCGAGCGCGCCGCGATCTATCCGCAGAACCGCGTGCTGGAGCCGGTCGAGGTGGCGCGGGTGATCGCTTTTTTGTGCAGCGAGGCGGCCGGCGGCGTCAACGGCGAGGCGATCACGGTCGCGCTCGGCGGGATGTGGTAGCGCGCTTACCGTGCCGGCTCGCGCAGGCGCATGTAGGCCAGGTAGGCGATCAAATCGGCCAGATCCGCGTTCGAAATCGCGGCCACGGAGAACCCGTGCATTTGCATCCCCGGCCAGCTGCGCACGCTCGCCGGATCACGGATCAGCCGCAGCAGCGCCCGCGGCGTCAAATAGGCGGTCGGGTTCATCGGCCGGTTCAAGTCGGGCCCGATCGATGCGGCGCCGTCCCCGTTCATCCGGTGACAGGCAAAGCAATTCTTCTGAAATACACGAAAGCCGGCCGTGACGTTCGCGGCGGCATCGCCGGCCGGATAGGCATGAGGAAACACGGCGCGCGGATCGGACAGCACTTGGAACGCGGCGATTTGATAGGGCCATTCCTCGGCGCCGATCGCGGACGCCCGTGAATTCGTCCAGACGACGTAGAACGGGCCCGCCGAGGCCGTCTTGCCGGGCAGGCGCGGCCAGGGGTGCGCGGGATCCTCGATCGCGAGGTAGGCCGTCGAGGTCCCGGGTTCCGTGGCGAGCAGACGGGAGGCCCGCAGCACCGCCGAGAAGCCGTCGGTCGCATCGCATTGAATCACCGCGAGGCTCGGAACCTTCAGTCCGGCGAACAGGCCGGCGAGAGGGACCGCCTCGAAGCGCGTGAAACTCCGCCCGTAGATGCTGTCGACGATGTGCAGCGTTCGCAGGTCGCGCCGGGCGAGCAGCTGCGCGCCGGTGTAGGTGACCCTTTGTGCGCCGGCCACGATGCGCAGCGTCGCCGCGGGCGCCGCGGGCGCCGCGGGCGCCGCACAAAGCGCGGCGAACATCAGTGTCGTCAGGATCCGTCTCATCGGAACTCCGGGGAAATTTCTCGCGGCCATTCTAGCGCCACGCGCGGCGGGCGACGCGGCCGAAATCGGCGCGACGCGCGCCGGCGTTGGCGACGCTTCGGCTAATTGATAGATAGCGTCAATCGCTCCGATCGTTTC
>JAJXYR010000057.1 GCA_021780475.1 Pseudomonadota bacterium | reverse complement strand
GTGGCGCGCGCCGTGCGCGAGCGGCACGCGTCCGTCGGCGTCATTTACATGTCGGGGACCCCGATCGATGCGTCGGCCGGTCGCCAGGGACGCGGGATCGAGGATCCGGTCGTCGGCAAGCCGTTCACCCGCACCGCCTTCCTGGCCGCGGTACAAGACCGGCTCCGCGCGCATCGACCGGATCCGGGTCGACGCTGATCAGCGGCGGCCGTTCACCCACCGGAGTTGGTGCCATGCCGACGAACGATCAACCTGCGCACCGCAAGGGCGCGGCACCACGCGACACGCAATTGCGCCTGCTGCGCGCGCAACGGGTGGCGCGCATGGGCTTCATCGATTGGAACCTCGCGACCAACGAGGTCGAACTCTCCGACGAGGTCTATCGTCTGCTCGGACTCGACCGGGAGATCGGGCCGACGATGAACGTGCATTTGGTCGAGATGGTTCACCCCGACGACCGGACGCGAGTCGGCGAGGCGCTCGAGCGGGCCGCGCGGGGCGAGGCGGATTACGACCTGGATCATCGGATGATCCGCGCCGATGGCGGCGTCATCTGGGTGCACGCCCAGGCGGTGTTGAGCCGCGATCCGGCCGGTCAACCGGAGACCTTGCTCGGCACGATCGTGGACATCACGGCGCGCAAGGTCGCGGAGCTCGCGTTGCGCGAAAGCGAGTCGCGGCTGCGCCTTGCGCTCGAGGTCACGCAAATCGGCATCTGGGATTGGGATCTGCGCGTCGACGATTGGAGCGCCAACGGAACGTATTTCCACATGCTGGGATACGACCGGAGCGTGCACGCGGCGCATCGGCAGTTCTGGAGCGAGCGGGTGCACCCCGACGACCGGCAGCGGGTCGTCGAGACCATGCTCGACGTGCGCGATCGGGGGCTGCCACGTTTCGACATCGAATACCGCATCCGCCACGCGGACGGCACCTATCGATGGGTCAACAGCGTCGGCCGCGCGACCGAATTCGATCCGCAAGGCCGGGCGGTGCGTTTGGTGGGCATCCGGGGCGACATCACCGAGCGCAAGCTGGCCGCGGCGCGCCTGGCGGAGAGCGAGGCGCGCGTGGCGCGCGCCCAGAAGCTCGAGTCGATCGGCCAGCTGACCGGCGGCATTGCGCATGACTTCAACAACTTGTTGACGGTGATCATTGGGAATTCGGAGGACTTGATCGAGGAGTTGCACGATCGGCCGCAGCTGGCGCAGCTCGCCGGGACCGTGAAGATCGCCGGCGAACGCGGCGCCGAACTGACCAGCCGGCTGTTGGCGTTCGCCCGCAAACAGGCGCTCGAGCCGAAACGGATCCAAGCAGCCGCGATCGTCCACGGCGTGCTGACCTTGCTCAGGCGCACGCTCGGCGCGCACATCGAGATCGACGTGGTGGCGGAACCCGACACCTGGCCCGTACACGTCGATCCGGGCCAGCTCGAACAAGCGCTCTTGAATCTGTGCATCAATGCCCGGGACGCGATGCCCGGCGGCGGCCGGATCGTCATCGAGTCCGCGAACGTCGTGCTGAGCCGCGACGACGTCGCGGCCGAAGTCGGCGTGCCCGCGGGCGACTACGTGATGGTGGCGGTCGCCGACACCGGCAGCGGCATTCCGGCCGATCAACTGGCGCTCGTCTTCGATCCGTTCTACACGACCAAACCGGCGGGCAAGGGAACGGGACTCGGTCTCAGCATGGTCTATGGATTCACGATCCAGTCGGGCGGTGCCGTGAAGATCTACTCCGAGGTCGGCGCCGGCACCGTCGTCAAGCTGTATTTGCCGCGAGCGTCGGGCGGTCCGGCGGGCGAGCCGTCCCGGGACTCCGCCACGTCCGCGCATCTTGCGCGCGGGGACGAACTCATCCTGCTGGTGGAGGACGATGGCCTGGTTCGAAGCCATGCCACGCGCCTGCTGCAGAGCCTGGGATACCGCGTGCTCCCGGCCGCAAACGGTCCCGAAGCGCTCGAGATCGCTCGCGGGGAGCGAACGATCGATCTGTTGTTCACCGACGTGATGATGCCCGGCGGCATGAGCGGTCCGGAACTCGCGCTGCACATCAGGAAGGTTCGCCCGAATCTCCGGGTGCTGTTCACGTCGGGATACACCGACAACGCGATCGTCCATTTCGGCCGCGTCGATCCGGGCACCGCGCTGCTGCACAAGCCCTACGATCGGCGCCGCCTCGCCGAGAAGATCCAGCAAGCGCTCGCCGGGCCCGATCCCGCGGGCTGAGTGCAGCGGCCGGCGGGCGCACCGGGTCCCGGATCGCTTACACTGCGCGTTTGACCGCACCCTGGGCCCGCCGATGCCAAACCGCAATTTCACCAGCGACAACGTCGCCCCCGCCGCGGCCGCGATCCTCGCGGCCGTCAATGAGGCGAACACCGGGTTCGCCCGCTCGTATGGGGCGGACGAGTTCAGCGCGCGGCTGCAGGCGGTCGCGAGCGCGGTGTTCGAGAAGGACGTGACGATCTTTCCGGTGTCGACCGGCACCGCCGCGAATGCGCTCGCGCTCGCGCAGCTCGTGCCGCCGTTCGGGGCCGTCTATTGTCATCCGAACGCGCACATCGTCACCGACGAATGCGGCGCGCCGGAGATGTAGAT
>JAJXYR010000201.1 GCA_021780475.1 Pseudomonadota bacterium | reverse complement strand
CGTGGCGCAGTGGGCGATCGTCGGGTCGTCGAGTTGAATCGATTCGGTGCCGGAGTCGATTTCGGCCGGCTGCGCGGTGGCTGCGCCATTGTAGGTGGCGGTGAAATAGCCGCTTGCATCGGTGCCAAGCACGGTGAGCCCCGTCAGCGGCAGCGCGTTGTCCGCCTGCGTGCCGATCCCGAACAGTACCTGGCCCGTGAGCGAGGCGTCGCCGTTGGCATTGACCGTCGTCGGCAGTTCGACGATCACGCCGTTGTTGTCCGCCGCGAACAACGTGACCGGATTGGTCACCTGCGCGGTGAGCGCCACGTTCTCGGCGACGCAGGTGCCGCTCGCGGCGCAGCCGAAATAGATCGGAAGCGGCGCGGCGGCGCCGACGCAGGCGGATCCGCAGTCCTGGGCGAACAAGCCGACGCCGAGCAAGCCGTTCGCGCCGAAGCCGCCGACGCCGTTGATCAGCGTGCCGTTGGCGCCGCAGCTGGCCGGCGCGGGCGCGCCCGCGGCGCTGTCGTCCAGGATCTGCACTGGAACGCTTTTCGCGCGTTCGCCGGCCAGCGTCACATCCGCCGACGCCACGGGGCCCCAGGTATCGCCGCCGCCGAAGGCCACGCACTCTTCGAGCGACTGGCCCTGTGCATCGGTCGCACCGGCGAGCGTCACGCCGGCGGCGGTCAGCACCGAGCGCACCAGGCGCAGGCCCGAGGAGCCCGTGTCGAGCAGCACGTGGTCGATGGTCGCGCACTGCGTCTGGCTGCCGGCCGCGCACACCTTCACCGTCACGTACGCGTGGTTGATCTGACCTGGCGCGGCGGCCGGCCCCGAGTCGACGGTGACCGCGAGCGCGTTCACGGTCGGCGGCGGGGGCGCAACGGCCGTGCCGGTCGCGTGATTATTGCCGACGCAGCCGCCGAGCAGCAGGGCACCCTGCGTCGCGATGGCGGCGAATATGGCTAGTTTGCGCACGGGCGGCCTTAGGGTTTCGGGCTCAACGTAGATCGGCGATGGCGGTGCCGGCCGGGATGGCGGCCGGCCTGTACGCGCGCCCGGAATAGGCCCGCAGGTGGCCGGCCAGTTCGACGACGGCGTCGGGCAGCACGACCCGCAGCTCGCGATGCAGTCCAGGCCGTTTCAGCGTGTCGATCGCGCGGACGTAGGCGCCATAATCGGTGCCGAGCAATTGGCTTAAAATCGGCATCACGGGACCGTTCCACGCGACGGCGAACACCGCGCCGGTCCGGTCGAGGAACTCCCGCACTCGAAGGCCGTCGGCGCAGGCGATTTCACGGATGTCGTAGGCTTGCATCGGCGTCACGCTGACGGTGCCGCCGATGCCGCGGGCGTCGGCGTCGACGCTCGCGGCATCGCCGCCGAGGGCGGCGTGAGCCGGCCACGCTGCGAGCCAGCCGAAGGCGATGATCCAGGGGGCGATGAGCCGCGGTCTGCGGTTGTTCATCGCGCGATTCTGCACCCGGACACGCGCCGGGCGGAACTGTCGTCGCCCAGAGACAGACGGCCCCCCCCCCTCCGGCGCGCTCAGGTGGCGGCGGCCGCGATCTTCTGCTGCAGGTGGCGGGCGAGCTCGGCCACGGTGGGATGGTCGAACAATTCGGTCAGATCGATCATGCCCGGATAGTCGCGTTCGATCGCCTCGTGGATTTCGATCAGCTTCAGGCTGCTCGCGCCGATGTCGAACAGGTTGTCGTCGATGTCGATGCGCTTGCCCGGCAGCGCGGCGTCGCAAATCGCCCGCAGGCGGTCCTCGAGCTGCGTGCCCTGGATGTGCGCGGCTCCCTGGGCGCCCGCGCGCAGCGCCGCGAGATCGCGCAGTTCGGCGTCGAACTCGCCGTCGATCAAGGCCTGTTCCAGCAGATGCCGCTGAACCTTGCCGCTCGTCGTTTTGGGAATGCGCTTCACCGGCACCACCTCGGTCACTTCGAGCCCGGTGTGCTCATTGATCAGGCGCGCCACGGCCGCGGCCGTCGGCAGGAACTCCTCCATCCCGGACCGGTGCAGCACGAAGAAAACGAGGTCTTCGCCCTGCGAGCCCGGCCGCCGCACGCCGGCGGCGACGACCTTGCCGAGTTCCAGCCCAGGCGCCCGTTGCGCGATGTTTTCGAGGTCGTAGGGGTAATAGTTCTGGCCGTTGACGAAGATGATTTCCTTGCTGCGGCCGGTGATGTAGAGCGAGCCCTCGTGCATCACGCCGAGATCGCCCGTGTCCAGCCAGGCATCCGCGTCGATGGCCGATGCCGTCGCCTGCGGATCGGCGAAATAGCCGTGCGTCACGTTCGGTCCGCGAATCAGGATGTGACCCACGTGTTCCGGCGGCAGCGGCGCGCGCCCGGCATCCGCGATGCGCACCTCGGTGTCCGGCACCGGCTGGCCGACGCACATCAGTTCCAGCGTCTTGCGCGCATCGGCCGGATTCAGCTCGATCGGGGTGCCGACGTTGAGGCGGTTGCGGTCGACCCGGATCCAGCGGTATTCGGATCCCGCGGGCGGCAGGCTCACCGCCAGAGAGGCCTCGGCCAGTCCGTAAACCGGGTACATCGCGCGGCGCGCAAGGCCCGTATGGGCGAGGGCGTCCATGAACTGGTTGCACAGGTCGACCGAGATGGGCTCCGCGCCGTTGTAGATCAGGCGCACGGCCGAGAGGTCGAGGTCGGCCAGGCGCCGGTCGCCCAGCACCTTGAGGAAGTGCCGGTACCCGAAATTCGGCGAGCAGGTGATCGTCACGCGCTTCTTCGAGGCGACCTGCAGCCACAGGAGCGGACGGCGCACGAACAGTTCGGTCGGCATCAGGTTGATGTGCACCTGATTGGCGAACTGCATCAAAAAGAAGCCGATCAAGCCCATGTCGTGCGTCAGCGGCATCCAGCTGAGCGACACGTCGTCGCGGCTGAATCGATCGACGATCGTGGCGCTGCGGGTGTTCGCGATCAGATTGGCGTGCGTCAGGACGACGCCCTTCGGCTCGCTCGTCGATCCGGACGAGAATTGAATGAAGGCTGCATCCTGCGGATCCGGGCGGTGCAGCTTGCCGGGGCGTGAGACGTCGGTGATCGATTCGACCAGGAATGCGCGCGCCTTGATCTCGGCGAACAGCGCCTGTTCGCCGACTTCGGCGGCGAGCGCCTGGAGCCGCTCGAGATTCTTCGAGTCGGTGTAGAGCCACGGATTGCCGAGCTTGCGCGCGACGCGCAGGAGTTTGTGGCGGTGTTCGTCGCTGATGCCGACCGCGAGCGGCACCGGTTGTATCCCGCCGCAGACGGCGGCCCAGAAGCCGTCGATGAACTGCTCGTTGTCGTTCAGGAATATGATGAGCTTGTCGCCGCGGGCGGCGCCCAGCGCCTGAAGATGGTTCAAGATCCCGAGCGCCCGGTCGTACAGTTCGCCGTAACCGACCCGGCGTTCGGAGTTCTCGCCGTCGACGTAGGAAACCGAGCGATCGACGCTGCGGTTGTTCTCGAGCATGTCCACCAAGGTCGTGTGATTCATCGTTCCGTTACCGTCATCATGAGATTGGATCGGGTCCGCAGATTGATCTGCGCTTCGTATTCGACCGGTTCGTCGCAGGTGCGCTCGATGCGGAACCGCCGGCTCATCGTCTGTACGTGCGCCAGCATCTCGAACATCGCCAGGTGCTCGCCGATGCAATGGCGCGGTCCGACCGAGAACGGGATGTAGGCGAAGCGGTGCCGCAGGGCGGCGTCCGGTGCGGCGAAGCGCGCCGGCCGGAATTCCTCGGGTGCGTCCCAAAACGCGGGATGCCGGTGCAGCATGTAGGGGCTGATGAACACATCGGTGCGCGGACCGATCGGGTAGCCGCCCAGCACGTCGGCGTCGATGCTGCGCCGGGTGAACAGCCACCCCGGCGGATACAGCCGCAGCGACTCCTGCAGCACTTGATGGGTGAATTCCAGCGCTTCGGTCTCCTCGAGCGCGAGCGGGCGCGCCTCGCCGGCGCGGTCGGCCTCCGCGCGCAGGCGCTCGGCCGTTTCGCCGTGCCGGCCGACCAGATACCAGGTCCAGGTGAGCGTGGCGGCCGTCGTCTCGTGGCCGGCGACGATCAAGGTCATCACCTCGTCGATCAGTTCCGCATCGCTCATGCCCTCGCCGGTGTCGCGCGACACCTGGGCCATCAGCATCGCCAGGAAATCGAAATGGTCCTGCGGTTCGCGCCGCCGCCGGGCGATGAGTTGCTGGATCAGTTTGCCGAGCGCGCGGAAGCGGAAGGCGAACTTCAGGTCGCGGTTCGTCTCCTTCGCGACCAGTGCGAACGGGTTCTCGCCGAGTTCACGCTTGAGGCGGTCGAGGTCGGTGCCGAAGATCGACCGCAGCACGATGTCGAGGGTGAGTTCGCTGGTCTCGTCCGAGATGTCGATCGGTTCCCCGCGCGCGGCCTTCGCCGCCCAGCGATCGGCGTAGCGGTCGTTCACCGCGCCGACCAGCGCGCCGAATTGTTCGAGCACGCGCCGGTGGAACGCCGGCTGGATCATGCGCCGCTGGCGCCGCCAATGCTCGCCCTCGCTCGTCATGATGCCGTTGCCGAGGAGGATCTTGACCCGGTCCATCCCTTCGCCCTTGGTGTAATTGCGGTGATTCGTCAGCAATACGCGCTTGATGTCTTCGGGATGGTTGATCACGTAGAAATAGGCGCCGCGGCCCGGCGCAAACACCCTGTACGTGTCGCCGTGGACGCGGAAATATTCGCGCATCCGGATCAGAGACTCGTCCGTGCCGCCGAGGTCGAAGCCCTCGTCGGGCCCCGGAGGGGTCGTGGTGTCATTCATCCGCTCATTGTAACTGACGACGATGGGTGCGCGGTCCGTGGCTATTGCGTAGCGGGCGGCGCTTCCAGACAATGCCCGCCGTGCCCACCAATCCTGACGACGGCGGTCTTCGCAACACCATTTACAAGCGCCAAACGCGTTCCGCGCGGCGCTTGACGCCCGCGCGCTCGGGCCTTTACGCGGCGCTCGCGCCGCTCGCGCTCGGCCTGATCCGGCTGGTCTGGGGATGGTGCCGCGTGCGCGAGGTCGCCGGCCGCGGGCACGTGGACGAGGCCTTGCGCCGCGCGCCGTCGTTCATCCCGGTCTACTGGCACCAACACCAATTGTTCTGCGTCAAGGCGCTGCTCGACCTGCGTCGCGCCGGCGTCACCCCGGGCTTCCTGATCAGCCCGTCGGTCGATGGCGAGATCGGTGCACGCCTGATCGCGCGGCTGCGCGGAGTGGCCATCCGCGGCTCTTCGTCGTACACCGGCGCGCGCGCGCTGCGCGACTATTATCAGGCGCTGGTGCGCGACGGCGTGTCGCCGTCGATCACGCCGGACGGACCGCGCGGCCCGCCGTGGAAATTCAAGCCGGGGGCGCTGCTGCTCGCGCAGATCTCCGGCCGCCCGATCTTGCCGATGACCTTCGCCGCTTCGCGGGCGTGGAAGATTCAGTGGGACCGCTTCGTGATTCCGATGCCGTTCGCCCGCGTCGTGATCGCCATCGGCGAGCCGGTGTGGGTGCCGAAGGGGCTGAATGTCGCCGCGCTCGAGACGCTGCAAGCAGACATGGAGCGGCGTCTGCAGGCCTTGTTCGAGTCGGCGCGCGCGAAGCTCGACTAGTGCCGGCGGCGCGCCCACGCGACAATTGCGGTTTTTCCACATGTGTGAGAGAAATGCACATATGGACACGGATCTGCACGCAGTGGTGCTGGCGTCGGCGCGATTGCTGTTGCGCCCGATCGTGCGCGTGCTGTTGCGGGCCGGCGTGCCGTTTCGCGAATTCAGCGAGCTGGCGAAATTCGCCTACGTCGAGATCGCGACCAATGAATTCGGCATTCGCGGCCGGCCGACGAACGTGTCGCGAACCGCCATTTTGACGGGTTTGAACCGCCGAGACGTCGCCCGCATCCGCCATGCCGTGCCCCTGCGGATGCTGGACTCGGTATTCATGAGCCCGGGCTCGCGGATCCTGTCGGGCTGGCACTTGGACGCCGGGTATGTCGACGGCGATGGTAAGCCGGCGCCGCTGTCGCTCGAAGGGGATGCGCCGAGTTTTCAGAGTCTGGTGCGGCACTATGCGCCCGATCTGCCGCACATCGCGCTGTTCAAGGAATTGTCCGCGGCCGGCGCGATCGAATTATCGGAAGATGGCTTGTTGATCGCGACGCGGCGCAGCTACATTCCGAAATCCTTCGACCCCAATCAAATAAGGCTGTGGGGCAGCATCTTGCACGACATGGCCGCGACCCTGGCACACAACGTCACCCGGTCCGAAGGCGCGCCGGCGCGATTCGAGCGCCGCGCGATCCACCTGCAAGTGCGCCGCTCCGCGGTGCCGGAGTTCCGCGAGTTCGTCGAAGCCGAAGGGCAGCGATTCCTCGAGCGGGTGGACGCGTGGCTGGTCCGGAACGGAACGGGCGATCCGCCGGGGCCGGCCGGCGGGGAGTCGCCGCCGGCGGTGCGGCTCGGCGCGGGCGCCTATCTGATCGAAGAAGCCGTCGTCAACGCCAAGGCGGCGCGCTGATGCGGTCGCCACCGCGCCACGGCTGGCGTGGACCCGCCGCGGCGCTCGCGCTGGCGGCGCTGGCGACGCTGGCGTCGAGCTGCGGATCCGGCATCACCGCCGGCATCGAGGGCACGGGCGCGAAGGTCGCATCCGTGTCCGCCGGCACGATCAGCCGCTTCGGCAGCATTTTCGTCAACGGAGTGGAATACGACACCACGACGGCGGCGGTTTCAATCGATGGCCAAGGCGCCGCCGCCGGTGATTTGCGGGTCGGTCAGGTCGTCCTCGTGCAAGGCTCGATCGACCCGAACGGCACCACCGGCAAGGCCGCGCAGGTCGAATTCGACACGAACGTACAGGGTCCGGTCGCCGCGGCCAACGCGGCGGCGTCGACGCTGACGGTGCTCGGCCAGACGGTGCGCATCAGCCCGCAGACCTCGCTCGCCGCCGATGCCGGCGGCACGCCGAATTTCGCGTCCTTCGCGGCCGGTGCGCAGGTTTCGGTCAGCGGTTTCGTCAACGCCAATGGAGACATCTCGGCGACCCGCGTGCAGCTGAGATCGCAGGTCGCCGACTACCTCATCGCCGGCGCGGTGAGCTCCGTCAACGCGCCCGCCTATCAATTCCTCATCAACGGCGCGCGCATCGATTTCAGCGGCGCCACGCTGATCGGATTCCCGGGCGCGCGCAGCGTGCAGCCCGGGGACGTGGTTCAGATCGCGACCGCGTCCGGGCGGTCTACGGGGACCTTGTTCGCCACGCGGGTCACCCTGCTCGCCGGCGCGAGCGGCGGAAGCGGCACTCGCGGCGATATCGACGGTGACGTCACGCGCTTCGCATCCACGACGGATTTCGACGTCGATGGCACGCGGGTGACGACCAACGCACAGACGCTGTTCCAGAACGGCTCCGCTTCCCAGCTCGCGGCCGGTGTCGAGATTTCCGTGCAGGGTGATTTCGACGCGACCGGCACGCTGGTTGCGGGGAGCGTGCAGTTCGCGCGCAGCGCGCCGATCCTGGTGAAGGGCAGCGTCGATGCGGTCGATCCCTCGACCAATACGCTGACCGTGCTCGGGATCAGCGTCGCGACGAGCGCGACCACGCGATTCGAGGACCAATCGGCCGCACCGGTGTCGCCGTTCAATCTCGGCGCGGTCGCGGTCGGCGATTTCGTCGAGATTCACGGCAGCCTGACGTCCGCCAACGCCGTCGCCGCGAGCTTGCTGACGCGCGAGGAGCCGGGCGGCGAGACTGAATTGCGCGGACAGGCGACGAGCGTCGCCGCTCCCTCGCTGACGTTGCTCGGCGTGTCCGCGCTGACCGGTTCGAACACGCGCTTCAGCAATTCCGCCGAAACGACGATCACCAGTGCGCAATTCTTCGCGGGCGCCGCCGCCGGCGCGACCGTCGACTTACAGGGGGTTTTCGTGGGCGGGGTACTGCAGGTTACGGCCGCGGTCCTGCCGAGCGCGGCGGATTTAGGGGAGTAATGCCGCGAAGCTAAATTAATCAATCGCTTAGCTTGTATTCGTGAGAAGTTATGCGAGAATTGCGTTGTAGATGCCGATATGGGGATTCTCGGGAAGTGTGTGACGCATTCGGTATCTAACGCATGCCGGATGGCACACTAAAGGCTCGGGAAGCGAGATACAAATCATCAGGGCACTGCGAAGCGCATGGCGATAGTTCCAAACGATACGCGGTATCCCGACCTCACTGCGTCGGATATTCTCTCGCCGCAGGTCTGGCCGCGGCGCAATCCCGCGCCGCCCGTGGGACTCGACGTCATCTGCATCAAGATCGCGGTCGACTTCCAGTCGATGACCGCGGCGAGCGTCGATGAGCGGTTGCGCGCCAATCTGGAGCTGCTGCGCGAGGCCACCCGCGCGGATGCCGCGTTCCACATGTCGCTCGATCCCGAGACGGGCGCGTTCGAGGAAATCGCGGCGGCGCGCAGTCTGCTCGCGACCGGCAATCCCGAACAATTGCGGGGCCAGTCACTCGATGCGCTTCCCTGGCTGCGCTCCCGGCTCGCGCCGTTGCGCATTTCGGAGCTGCGCGACACCGCCAAGACGCGCGGCGAACAGGCCGCCGACGGCGCACTGTGGTGCTCGCTCGGGATCGGCTCGGTGCTCACGATCGCCTACTCCGTCGAGGACCGGCCCGCCGGAATACTCGGCATCGCCGGTGCGCGGCCGCGCGAGAACTGGGACGTCCAGCTGCACCTGTTGTTGAAGCTGGTGGGCAGCAGTCTCGCCACCGGCCTGACGCGGCTGGCGATCGAGGCGCGGCTCGCCGATCTGGTCGAACGCAACGAATTGGCGCTGCCCAGCGCCAATGACGGCCTCTGGGATTTCGACACGCTGCACAACCGCGTGTATCTGTCGCCGCGCTGGAAGGGAATGCTGGGCTACGACGAAACCGGGTCCGAACCGACGCCCGACTGGCGCACGCTCGTGCATTCCGACGACATGTCGCGGGTGCAGACGGCGATCCGCGATCACGTCGCCGGCAAGACGCCGCTGTTCGAGAGCATGCACCGCATGCGCCACGCGACCGGCGAATGGCGATGGGTGATCAGCCGCGCGAAGGCGCGGGTGGACGACAAGGGACGCCTGCTGCGCCTCGTGGGAGTGGAACTCGACATCACCGAGCGCAAGTTGTACGAAGAGGCGCTTTTCCGCGAGAAGGAGAGCGCGCAGATCACGCTGCAGAGCATAGGCGACGGGGTGGTCACGACGGATGCGCACGGGGTCATCGATTACATCAATCCGGTCGCCGAGCAGTTGACGGGCTGGCGCCTGGAGGACAGCCAGGGTCGGGCGATCGAGGAGGTTTTCCGCGCCTTCCACGAGGAGACCTGCGAACCGCTGGAGAATCCGCTCAGCGTGGCGATACGGCGCACGCGCTCGATCAAGTCCGTGCGACCCATGCTCCTGATCCGCCGCGACGGCAACGAGATCTACGTCGAGAGCACCGCCTCTCCGATCCGCGACGGCAGCGGCGCCGTCTCCGGCGGCGTTCTCGTGTTCCACGACGTCAGCGAGGCGCGCGAGTTGAACCGGCGCCTGAGTTACCACGCGAGCCACGACGTGCTCACGGGCCTCGTGAACCGGCGCGAGTTCGAGCACCGCATGGAGCGGGCGCTGAAGAGCGCCAAGGCGCGCGAGACGTCCTATGCGCTGTGTTACATCGACCTCGACCAGTTCAAGATCGTCAACGACACCTGCGGCCACAGCGCCGGCGATGCGCTTCTCGGCCAGGTCGGCGGGCTTTTGAAATCGAAGGTGCGATGGCGCGACACGCTCGCCCGGCTGGGCGGCGACGAATTCGCGATCCTGCTGGAAAGCTGCACGCTCGAAGAGGCGATGCGCATGGCGGAGACGCTGCGCGAGGCGGTGCGCAACTTCAAATTCACCTGGGAGGAGCGGACGTTCCGCCTCGGCGCCAGCATCGGAGTCGTGCCGATTTCGGTCGAAAACGACGATGTCGCCGCGGTGCTGAGCGCGGCCGACAGCGCCTGCCAGGCCGCGAAGCAGGCGGGGCGCAACCGCGTTCACAGCTTCGAAGAGAACGACATCGACCTGATGCGCCGGCGGCGCGAGATGCAGTGGGCCGCGCGCATCAACACCGCGCTGGAGGAGGACCGGTTCGAGCTGTTCCGCCAGTCGATCCTGCCGCTGCGCGAGCAGGAGACCGGCGCGCATTACGAGCTGCTGCTGCGCATGCGCGACGAGAACGGCAAGATCGTCACGCCCGACAATTTCATGACCGCGGCCGAACATTACGGCATCACGCCCAACATCGACCGCTGGGTCATCGAGAACGCGTTCCGGTGGCTGGTGTCGGATGCCGACGAGCGCGAGAAGCTGGCGATGTGCTCGATCAACCTCTCGGGCCTCAGCCTCGGGGACGACAAGTTCCTGCCGTACGTCATCGAACAGCTGTCGCGCAGCGGGCTGGACGCGACCAAGATCTGCTTCGAGATCACCGAGACGGCCGCGATCGCGAGCTTCTCGCAGGCGAACCGCTTCATCCAGGCGCTGAAGGACCAGGGCTGCAAATTCGCACTCGACGACTTCGGCTCGGGTCTGTCGTCGTTCGGTTACCTGAAGCACTT
>JAJXYR010000175.1 GCA_021780475.1 Pseudomonadota bacterium | reverse complement strand
CGGCGCGGTATACAAGGAAGCGGCGCCGCCCTGGGAAAAGCCGCCGAGCACGATCCGGCCCGGGGCGACGCCCCGCGCCGCTTCGCGCGCGATCAATTCCCGCAGGCGCGCATCGGTGTCGCGGAAACCCTCGAGGTCGTCGGCGGAACGGCGGTCGAGGGTCTTGATGTCATACCAGGCGCGCATGCGCATGCCGTTGTTCAGCGTGACCGGCCTGATCGGCGCATGCGGAAACACGAACCGCCACGCCCGCTCGCGGCCGCGGACGAGCTGCGGCACGACCGGCTCGAAGTCATGCCCGTCGGCGCCGAGGCCGTGAAGCCAGATGACGGCGGCGTCCGGGTTCGCGCCGGTCTCTATGTCGATCGTGTCCAGCAAGATGGTGCGAGCGTACTAGGCTTCGGCCGGAATGTCTCCCGCCCGGGGGGCCGGCCGCAGCAGCCCCGGTGCTCCGGCGATTGACAGCGGCTGCATTTTTATGCAGGATGCGCGCAAATTTATGCACGCCGCAACGAACCCGCCGCGATGATCGACGCCAACAGCGCACCCGCGCGCCGCAATCTATTGGCGAAGATCCTGCGCGAACACACGATCGAGCGGCAATCCGAGCTCGTCGACGTGCTGCGCAAGCGCGGCCACGCGGCGACCCAGTCGAGCATCAGCCGCGACCTGCGCGAGCTCGGCGTCGCCAAGCTCGGCCGGCGCTACGTGCTCTCGGACGAGGCGGCGCGGCCGCGCAGCGATTTCTCGACGCTGCGCCAGTTCGTCGGCGCCCGCCTGACGGCCGGACCGAATCTGACGATACTCAAGACCCGGATCGGGGCGGCGCAAAGCGTCGCCGTCGCGATCGACGCGGCCGCCTGGCCCGAGGTCGTCGGCACGCTGTCCGGCGACGACACCATATTCATCGCCACGCGCAATGTTCGCGACCAGCGCAGACTCGGCGAACGCCTTCTCGCGATCTTCGGAATCTGACACCCATGACAACTCCCTCGACGACGGGCGGCGAGCCCATTCTTCTGGCATTTTCCGGCGGCCTCGACACCTCCTTCCTGGTGCCGTGGCTGACGGAGACCCTGGGCCGGCCGGTCATCACGGTCACGGTCGACACCGGCGGCATCGACGCCGCGGCGGCCGCGCTGCTCGCCGACCGCTCGCGCCGGCTGGGCGCGATCGATCACCGGCTGATCGACGCCCGCGGCGCCTATTTCGACCAGGTGCTGAAATTCCTGATCATGGGCAACGTGCGCCGCGGACAGCTGTACCCGCTGTGCGTCGGCGCCGAACGCGTGCTCCAGGCGCAGACCATCGCCCAGATCGCGCTCACGCTCGGCACCACCCGGGTCGCGCACGGCTGCACCGCGGCGGGCAACGATCAGGTGCGCTTCGAAGTGGCGCTGCGCACGCTCGCGCCCGATCTGGAGATCATCGCGCCGGTGCGCGACCGCGCTTTCAAGCGCCCGGAGCAGCTGAAATTTCTCGAGGATCGGAAGCTGCCCGTGCCGCCGTTCGGCGCCGCCTATTCGGTCAATCGCGGCCTGTGGGGCGTCACGATCGGCGGCAAGGAGACGCTGACCTCGGAGGGCAGCATCCCCGAGTCCGCGTGGGTGCTCTCGAAGGAGGCCTTCACCCACCCGCGCGCGCCCGAACGCCACACGATCGGATTCGAGCGCGGCGTGCCCTGCTCGCTCGACGGGGCGGCGATGTCCGCGGTCGAGGTGATCGAGCGGCTCGAAGCGCTGGCGGGGCCCTTCGGCATCGGCCGCGGCATCCACCTGGGCGACACGGTGATCGGCACGAAGGGACGGGTGGCGTTCGAGGCCCCCGCCGCCGAGGTTTTATTGAACGCGCATCGCGAACTCGAGAAGCTGGTGCTCACCGGCAGGCAGGCGCGCATCAAGGACACCCTCGCCCAGCCCTACGGCGACATGGTGCACGAGGGACAGCACCTCGATCCGGCATGCCGGGACATCGAGGCGCTGCTGTCGTCGTCGCAGCGGCGCGTGAGCGGCGTGGTCACGGTGATGTTGCGCCCGGGCAGCGCCTTCGTCGAAGGGCTGATCTCGCCTTACTCGCTGATGGCCGCCTCGAAGGGCGTCTACGGCGAGTCCGCCGGGGAATGGACGCCGGCCGACGCGCTCGGCTACTCGAAGATATTGTCCCTGCCGGGGATTTTCTACAAACGGGCGGGAGTGAACGAGAAATGAGCGGCATGCGCACGGTGGTCGTCGACAAGATCGCGTCGGTGACGCAGGCCTGCGGACTCGCGCGCGAGGTCCGCATATCGGCGGACATCGTCTGCGAGGAAGGCATCGTCATCGTCGTCGAGGTGCTGAACAACAAGTCGAGCTACAACACGCTCGAACTGACCAGCGGCCGGATGGCGAAGGTCTCGCGCGGCGACGTCGTCGTCGGCGCGCTCGGCCACCGCCGCGCGCTGTTCGGCTATTCGGGCCACATACCGGCGACGCTGAAGCCGGGCGACGTGATCCAGATGCTGAACATCGGCGGCGTGCTCGGAGTGTGCGACTCGGCGACCCCCGACAAGGGCAAGCCCTTCGATTGCCGCGTGCTCGGCGCGGTGCTGACATTTCCCTATCTCGGCGAGCGCATCGGCATACCGGCGAAGGCGGGCTACAAGGCGCTCGACTACGGCGCTCCGCTCGACGCGCGCGGCGTCGCCGTGGTGGCCCTGGCCGGCACCTGCATGGAGGCGGGCAAGACGGCGGCGGCGGCGGCGATCATCGCCAGAATGCGCCACCGCGGCCTCACCGTCGATGCGTTCAAGGCGACCGGCGTGTCGCTGCGCCGGGACATCCTCGCGTTCGAGGACGCCGGCGCGCGGCGCACGATGATCTTCACCGATCTCGGCATCGTCACGACCACCGAGAAGAACGGACCCGCGCTCACCCGGACGATGTTGACGGAAATGGCTGCGGGCGCCCCGGACGTGATCGTGTTCGAATTGGGCGACGGACTCCTCGGCGCCTACGGCGTCGATTCGATCCTGCGCGACCCGCAGATCAAACCGGCGCTGAGCGCCGTCGCCCTGTCGGCCAACGATCCGGTCGCGGCCTGGGGCGGCGTGAAGCTGCTGCGCGAGCGCTTTCTGATCGAACCCTGTGTCGTCACCGGCCCGGCGACCGACAACCAGGTCGGCATCCAGATCATCCGCGACCAAATGGGCGTCGAGGCGTTCAACGCGATCAGCAGTCCGGCCGACCTCGGCGACCACATCATCTCCAAGCTCGGCCTGCAGCGGGTGCGCGAGTCGCGGATCACGGCGGAATGAGCGCGCGCGTTCCCACGATCGTGCTGGGGGGCACCGGCTACGTCGCGGGAGAATTGCTGCGCCTGATCGCCGCGCACCCCGGACTCGAACTCGGCGCGATTCTGTCGGACAGCCAGGCGGGCGGCGCGGTGGCGACGGCGTTTCCGCATTTGCTCGGTTGTTACCCCACGCAGCGCTTTGCGGATCTGGCGCAGATCGAGGCCTTGATCGGCACGGTGCCGCACGTGGCGATTTTCTCGGCGGCTCCGCATGGCGCGGCGGCCTCGATCATCGATTCCCTGCTGAATACCGCCGAAACCGCCGGATGTAGCGCCCATTGCGTCGACATTTCCGCCGATTTTCGTTATCGAAGCGCGAGCGCCTATAGCGCGGTCTATGGCCACGCGCACGCCGCGCCGGCGCGCATCGCCGACTTTACCTGCGCGCTTCCCGAGCACCTCGACGTCGCGCCCACCCGTCACGTCGCCCATCCGGGCTGTTTCGCGACCGCGGCGCTGCTCGCGCTCGTCCCCCTGCTCGCCGCCGGCGTGACCGAGAAGCACCTGTTCCTGAGCGGCGTCACCGGCAGCACCGGCTCCGGCCGCAAGCCGGTGGACGGCACGCATCATCCGCGCCGGCACGGCGACCTGGTCGCCTATGGCGCCCTCACTCACCGGCATGTGCCGGAGATCCTCGCCTGCGCCCGCGCGGCGACCGGCGTCGATGCCGAACTGCATTTCGTGCCGCATTCGGGCCCGTTCGCGCGCGGCATCCACGTCACGCTGCAGGCGCAACTGACGCGGCCGTTGCCGGCCGACGCCATTCGCGAAATCTTCGCGGCATACTATGCGCGTCATCCGTTCGTGGCCGTCGGCGCCTCGATGCCGCGCATCAAGGACGTCGTCACCAGTAACTACGCCCATCTCGGCGTCGCCGCCGACGGCGCGAGCGTCGCGGTCATGGCGGTGATCGACAATTTGACGAAGGGCGCAGCCGGCGGGGCCGTGCAGTGGATGAACCGCCTGCTGGGGTTCGACGAGACCGCCGGGCTCACCGCGCCGGCACCGGGCTGGACTTGAGGTAAAACATGAGCATCGCGGGCAAGGCGCCGGACGAGGCGTATCACGGTCATCTCGCGCAGGTGTTCGCGCAATACCCCATCGACGTCCTGCACGGCGAGGGGGTGTGGATTCACGCGCGCGACGGCCGCAAGTATCTCGACTTCTACGGCGGCCACGCCGTCGCGGGCCTCGGCTACGGGCACCCGCGCTGGCTCGCGGCGCTCGAACGCCAGGCGCGGCAGATGGCGTTTCAGACCAACGCGCTGCCGATCGCGATCCGCGAGCGCGCGGCGGCGAAGCTCGTGAAATTCGCATCGCTCGGGCTCGACACGGTTTTCTGGATCAACAGCGGCGCCGAGGCCAACGAAAACGCGCTGAAGATGGCCTTCAGGATGACCGGCCGCACCAAGGCGGTCGCGCTCGAACAGGGCTGGCACGGGCGCACCGCCGCGGCCGGCGCCGTGACCTGGGGCGCGCTGGAGAAGTGGTACGGCTTTCCGCGTCGGCCGTTCGACGTGAGCTTCGCGCCGCGCGACCGGCCGGAGGCGCTCGCCGACCTGATCGACCGCGACACCGCGGCGGTCATCGTCGAGCCCGTACAGGGCGTCGGCGGCGCCTACGACCTCGCGAGGCCGATGCTGCAGGCCCTGCGCCAGCGCTGCGACGAGACGGGCGCGCTGTTGATATTCGACGAGGTCCAATGCGGGATGGGGCGCAGCGGCGCGCCGTTCGCGGCGAATCATTTCGGCATCGCGCCCGACATGCTGACCGCGGCCAAGGCGCTCGGCAACGGCTTTCCGGTCTCGGCGCTGATGCTCTCGAAGCGCGTCGCGCGCGAACTGAAATACGACGACATGGGGACGACGTTCGGCGGCGGGCCGATGGCCTGTGCGGTCGCCGAAGCGGTGATCGATGCCATCGAGTCCGAATCGCTGCTCGCGAACGTGCGCACGGTTTCGGCCTATATCCGCAACAATTGCCTGGTCGGGCCGATCACCGGCGTCCAAGGACTCGGATTCCTGCTGGGACTGAAGACGTCGCGGCCGGCGAAGGAAGTCCAGGCCGCGCTGATGGAGAAGAACATCCTGACCGGCACCAGCGGCGATGCGCACGTGCTGCGCCTGCTGCCGGCTTACATCATGAACGAGCGCCACGTCGACCAGCTGTGCGATGCGCTCGCGCAGATCCGGCCATGAAGCGCTTCCTCGATCTGGCCGACTTCAGCCGCGATGAGATCGTGGACTTGCTCGCGCTGGCGCAGTCGCTGCAGGACAAGCCGCAGTCCCGGGCCCTCGCCGGCAAGATCCTCGGTCTCGTATTCTTCAATCCTTCGCTGCGCACGCTGGCGTCCTTCCAGGCCGGCATGGCGCGCCTCGGCGGCAGCTCGTTCGTGATCACCCCCGGCCAGGGCACCTGGCAGCTCGAGACGCGATTGAACGCGATCATGAACGGCGCGGCCGCCGAACACATCCGCGAGGGCATTCCCGTGCTCGCGTCCTACTGCGACGCGCTCGGCGTGCGCGCCTTCGCCGAGGGCAGGAATCTGCAGGCGGACCTGGCCGAGTCGCTGTTCAGCATGATCGACGGGCTCTGCGACAAGCCGCTCGTGAACCTGGAGTCGTCGGTCAATCACCCGTGCCAGGCGCTCGCCGACTGGCGCACTCTCGACGAACTCGCGGTGCCGCGGCGCGCGAAGTTCGTGCTCTCCTGGGTCTATCACCCGCGGGCACTGCCGCTCGCCGTACCCGCGGCGACGCTGCACATGGCGGCGATGCGCGGCATGGAGGTCGTGGTCCTGCGTCCGGAGGGCTACCAGCTCCCGCCGCAGATCATGGAAAAGGCGCGCGCCGCCGCGGCTTTGTCGGGCGGGACCGTCAGCGAGACCTCGGAGCGCGCGTCGGCGCTCGCGGGCTGCGACGTGCTGTACGCGAAGGAATGGGGCACGACCACCTACTACGGCGACGTGGAAGCGGACTCGCGCCTGCGCGCCGACCTCGGCGACTGGTGCGTGCGCGAACGGTGGTTCAAGAACGCCGCCGCCGACGCCAAGTTGATGCACTGTCTGCCGGTGCGGCGCAATGTGGCCGTCGCCGACGAAGTCCTCGATGGCCCCCGCGCGGTAGTGAAGCGCGAGGCTTTCAATCGCCTGGTGGTGCAGATGGCCGTTCTGCACCGCATGCTTGCCTGAAGACGGCTGCCCCAGCGGAGTCACTCATGATCATCAGTCGACCGGATACCTCCATCGCCGTGCGCGCGCTGAAAAGCGCGGCCCCCTATATACGCATGTACAAGGGCAAGGTCTTCGTCATCAAGGCGGGCGGCGCGGCCTTCGCCGATCGCGAGTCGACGCGTTCGCTGATCGAACAAGTCGCGATCCTGCATCAGGTGGGCATCAAGACCGTGCTGGTCCACGGCGGCGGACCGCAGCTCGACGGCATCCAGGCCGCGCTCGGCATCGAGACCCGGATGATCGCCGGCCGCCGCGTCACCGATCAGAAATCGATCGAGGCGAGCGCGATGGTGCTGAACGGCCTGATCAACACGCAGATCCTCGCGATCTGCCGCGAACTCGCCATCGAGGCGATCGGCATCAGCGGCGTCGACGCCGGCCTGATCAACGCGCACAAGCGCCCGCCGGTCCGCAATCCCGACGGCTCGAACGAGGATATCGACTACGGCTTCGTCGGCGACATCGACTCGGTCGACACCGCGGCGATCGAACAGCTGCTCGCCGACGGCCTGATGCCCGTGGTCAGCCCCTTGTCCGCGGACGCGCACGGCATGCTGCTCAACATCAACGCCGACACCGTCGCCGCGGCGATCGGCGCCGGCCTGGCGGCCGAGAAGCTGATGCTGTGCACCGGCGCGCCCGGCATCCTCGAACGCGTCGAGGATCCGACCTCGCTGATCTCGTACACCGACATCAAGGGCCTGAATCGGCTGCGCGCACAGGGCAGCCTGCGGGACGGCATGCTGCCGAAGGCCGCGGCGATCGAAAGCGCGATCCGCGGCGGCGTGCGCCGCGTGCACGTGATCTCCTACAAGGCTGGCGACAGCCTGCTCGCGGAGGTGTTCACGAACGAAGGAACCGGCACGCTGGTGGTGGCGGACTTGAACGCCCTGAGCCCGGCCGAGCAGCAAAGCGCGGACTCAGGCAGGTGACGCGGCTCTGGGACAAGGGCGTGCCGCTCGATGCGCGGGTCCTCGCCTACACGGCGGGCGACGACCATGCGCTCGACGACCGGCTGGTCCGCTACGACGTCGAGGCCTCGGTCGCGCACGCGCAAATGCTCGCCGCGCAGGGCCTGATGACGGCCGCGGATCTGGCGGCGATTGTCGCCGCCCTGAATCAAATCGGCGCCGAGCACGCGCGCGGCGAGTGGCGCGTCGCGCTCGACGAAGAGGATTGTCAGACCGCGATCGAGAACCGGCTGACGGCGCGCATCGGCGCCGCCGGCGGCCGCGTGCATGCCGGCCGGTCGCGCAACGATCAGGTGCTCGCGGCGCTGCGGCTTTATTTGCGCGATGTGGCGGCCGACTTGGAGCGCGGCGCCTTGACGGTCGCCGAGGCGCTCGCGGCGCTCGCAGCGCGTGAGGGCGGCGTGAAGCTGCCGGGATACACCCATATGCAGCAGGCGATGCCGAGCACGGTCGCCCTGTGGGCGGAGGGCTTCGCGGCCGAGATACGCGACGATGCGCAAGGCTTGCGCCAGAGCACGCGGCGCATCGACAAGAATCCGCTGGGTTCAGCCGCCGGTTACGGCACGCCGAATCTGCCGATCGACCGCGAAGCGACGCGCCGCAGCCTGCGTTTCGCGCAGACTCACGAGCCGGTGACCGCCGTGCAACTGTCGCGCGGCAAGGCCGAGGCCCAGCTGCTGTTCGAGATCACGCTGCTGACCCAGGATCTCGGCCGGCTCGCCGCCGACTTGTTGCTGTTCTACACCCAGGAGTTCGGCTTCGTCAGCCTGCCGGACGAGTTCACGACGGGCTCCTCGATCATGCCGCAGAAGCGCAATCCCGACGTGTTCGAACTGATGCGCGGCCGCAGCGCCGTCGCGCAGGCGGCCTTGAACGAAGTCCTCGGGGTGACCCAGAAGCTCGGTTCGGGCTATCACCGGGATCTGCAGCTGATCAAGGTGCCCCTGTTCCGCGCGATCGACTCCTGCGCCCAGACTCTGGACGTGCTGCCGGGCGCGCTTGCGGGAGTGCGATTCCGGCCGGCGAATATCCGGCTGGACCCGTCGATCGACGCCGCCGCCCGCGCCAATGCGCTGGTGGCCGCCGACGGCATTCCGTTTCGCGAGGCTTACCGGCGGGTGGCGGCCGAACTGCGGGAAAAGAAGTAGAATAGGCTCGATTCAGTCCAACATCAGGATCGATGAAAATCATGAACAACAATAGGACGAGAGCATTGCTGACGCGCGCCTGCGCAACCTGGGCGCTTTGCGGCGCATCGGTCATGGCGGTCGCGCAAGCCGCCGGGGCGGCGAAGCCCGCCGCGCCGGCGACCGCAGCGGTGCCGACCGCGGCGGAGGCGGGTTACCTCCTCGGCGTAAACTTCGGCTCCCAGATGCAACGGATCGGGGTCACGAACGAAGTGTCGATCCCGGCCATCACCCGCGGCATCAAGGACGGCCTGGCCGGCAAGAAGCCGAATGCCGCCGATGAGCAGCGGCTGCAGGTGTTCGTGCGCTCGGTGATGCAGGCGAGCCTTGCCCGCAACGAGAAGGTGGCGCAACGGTTTCTCACGCGCAACGCGAAGCTCGCGGGCGTGAAGACGACCGCCTCGGGCCTCGAATACAAGGTCATCGCCGCCGGCGACACCACGGCCGCCGCGCCGGCCCCGACCGACACCGTGACCGTGCAGTATCGCGGCCGCCTTGCCGACGGCACGGAGTTCGACAGTTCCTACAAGCGCGGCCAGCCGGCCACGTTTCCGGTCAATGCCGTGATCAAAGGCTGGCAGGAAGCGCTCGTCATGATGAAGCCCGGCGCACGCTGGGAATTGTTCGTGCCGCCCGATCTCGGCTATGGCTCGAGCCCGCGGCCCGGCATTCCCCCGGGATCCTTGCTGATCTTCGACGTGAATCTGCTCAGCATCAAGGCCGCGCCCGCCGCGCCTGCCGAACCGCCGGCGCCTCCCGCCGCGCCCGCCGCACCGCCCAAGACCCCTTAGCACCGGGGCGGATCCGCGCAGGCCCGTCCGTCCCCCTGGGACGGACGGGCTATACTTGGCGGATGAGATTTCTGTGCATCACCGCCGTTGCCGCGGCCCTGCTGTGCGGCTGCGGCCAGAAGGGACCGCTGATCCTGCCTGACCGGCATCCGCACCCCGCGGTCCCGACGACTCCGCGGGCACCCGCGTCCGCGGCGCCGGTGCCCCAGGCGGGCGCGCCCAAGAGCCGATGAACGCGCGCAAACTCGTCCTGGTCGACGGCTCGTCCTACCTGTATCGCGCGTTCCACGCCCTGCCGCCGTTGACGAACTCGCGCGGCGAGCCCACGGGCGCGGTGCTCGGCGTGCTCAACATGTTGAACAAGCTGGTCAAGGAAGAAGCGCCGCAGCGCATCGCCGTGGTGTTCGATGCACCCGGCCGCACGTTCCGCGACGATCTGTTCGAAGCGTACAAGGCGCACCGGCCGCCGATGCCGGATGATCTGCGCGCGCAGACCCAGCCGCTGCTCGACGCCGTCGGCGCGATGGGATTGCCGCTGCTGCGCGTACCCGGAGTGGAGGCGGACGACGTGATCGGCACGCTCGCGAAGCGCGGCGCCGCGGCCGGATTCCAGGTGCTGATCTCGACCGGCGACAAGGATATGGCGCAGCTGGTCGGTCCGGGAGTCGAACTGGTCAACACCATGAGCAACACGCGGCTGAACCGCGAGGGCGTGAAGGCGAAATTCGACGTCTATCCGGAACAGATCATCGATTATCTCGCGCTGGTCGGCGACAGCGCCGACAACATCCCCGGCATCTCCGGCGTCGGCCCGAAGACCGCGGCGAAGTGGCTGAATCTCTACGGCACGCTCGATGCCTTGATCGCGCACGCCGCCGAGATCCCGGGCAAGGCTGGCGAGAATCTGCGCGCCGAACTTGCGACGCTGGAGCTGTCGCGCAAGCTCGCGACGATCGACACCGATCTGCCGCTCGAGGCGTCGCCGGAAGCCCTGATCGGCACCCCGCCGGACGTGGAGGCGCTGCGCGCACTCTACACGCGGTTCGAGTTCCGCCTGTTGCTGAAGTCGCTGCAAGCGCCCGGCGCGCCGCCGTCCGCACCCTCCGCGGCGGCGCCGGCGCCGACGGC
>JAJXYR010000245.1 GCA_021780475.1 Pseudomonadota bacterium | reverse complement strand
GACGCACGCGGCCGAGGGCCGCACGCTCGAGTCGCTGCCCGACGCGATCGCGATCCAGCTGAACGACACCCACCCGACCGTCGCGATTCCGGAGCTTATGCGGCTCCTCGTCGATGAACGGGGCCTGCCGTGGGCGGACGCCTGGCGCATCACCACGGCGGTGTTCTCCTACACGAACCACACGCTGCTGCCCGAGGCCCTCGAGACCTGGCCCGTGTCGATGTACGAGCGGCTGCTGCCGCGGCACCTCGAAATCATCTACCTGATCAACAAGGAATTTCTCGCCGGCGTGCACGCGGCGTTTCCGGGCGACGTCGAGCGCCAGCGGCGCCTGTCGATCATCACCGAGGACGGTGAGCGGCGGGTGCGCATGGCGCATCTGGCCGTCATCGGCAGTCACCGCGTCAACGGGGTCGCGCGGCTGCACTCGGAATTGATGCGCAAGAACGTCTTCGCCGGCTTCGCGGAGCTGTATCCCGAGCGGTTCATCAACGTCACCAACGGCATCGCGGTGCGCCGCTGGCTCAAACAATCGAATCCCGGGCTCTCGGCGCTGTTCACGGAGCACATAGGCGTAGGCTGGGAGAACGACCTGGAGGACATCGGGCGCTTGATCGGCGCGGCCGAGGATCCGCAGTTCCGCGCCCGCTTCCGCTCGATCAAGCGCGCGAACAAGGAGCGGCTCGCCGCGGAACTCGAACGGCGCATCGGCGTGCGGGTCGGCGTCGACTCGCTGTTCGACGTGCAGGTCAAGCGCATCCACGAATACAAGCGGCAGACGCTGAACCTGCTGTACGTCATCGCCCGCTACATCCGCATCCGCGAGAACCCTGGCGCGGACATCCTGCCGCGCACGGTGGTGTTCGCCGGCAAGGCGGCGCCGGGCTATGCGATCGCCAAGTCGATCATCAAGCTCATCAACAACGTCGCGCGCACCGTGAACGCGGATCCCGCGGCTGCGGGGAAGCTCTGCATCGCGTTCCTGCCGGACTACGACGTGAGCCTCGCCCAGAAGATCATTCCGGCGGCGGACCTGTCGCAGCAGATCTCCACCGCGGGCCTCGAGGCCTCGGGGACCGGCAACATGAAGCTCGCGCTGAACGGGGCGCTCACGATCGGCACGCTGGACGGGGCGAACATCGAGATCCGCGACCACGTCGGCGCCGAGAACATCTTCATCTTCGGCCTCGACGCCGAAGGGGTCGTCCGGCGCCGCGCGGCGGGCTACCGGCCGCGCGCCGAGGTCGACGCGAATCCCGAGCTTGCGCGCGTGCTCGAGATGATCCGCTCGGGCCACTTTTCACCGGATCGTCCGGGCGAGGCCGCGCCGATCGTCGAGCGCCTGCTCGCCGACGACGAGCCGTATCTCGTGCTCGCCGATTTCGCCGCTTATTGCGAAGCTCAGGAGCGGGTGGACGAACTGTATCGGCGCGAGGATGATTGGAGCCGCAAGGCGGCGCTCAATTCCCTGAACATGGGTTATTTTTCCAGCGACCGCAGCGTGCGCGAGTATGCGGACTGGATCTGGGGCGTAAAGCCCGTCATTTGAGCGGGTGACCCCCTTGAGCGAAGGCCATATCTCGGATTTCGACCTGTATCTGTTCGGCGAGGGCAAACACGAACGCATCTACGAGAAGCTCGGCGCCCACCCGGGGGTGAGCGGCGGCCGCGGCGGCACCTGGTTCGCCGTCTGGGCGCCGAACGCCGAGCGCGTGAGCGTCGTCGGCCCGTTCAACGACTGGGACGGCGGCCGCCACGTGATGCATGGCCGCGGCGTCGCGGGCGTGTGGGAGTTGTTCGTGCCGGACCTGGGCGCCGGCACGCTCTACAAGTACGAGGTGCGCACGCGCGAGGGGCATCTGCTGCTCAAGACCGATCCCTACGCCTTCGCGATGCAGTTGCGGCCGGAGAACTGCTCGATCGTCGCCGCGCTCGAGGGCTTCGGCTGGAACGACGCCGATTGGATCGCGCGTCGCGAGCAGGGCGATCCGCGGCGCCGGCCGCTCAACATCTACGAGGTGCACCTGGGATCCTGGCGCCGGCCCTGGCACCAGGGCACGCCCCCGTTCACGAGCTGGCGCGAGGCCGCCGATCAACTCATCCCCTACGTCAAGCAGATGGCGTACACGCACATCGAACTGATGGGCGTCGCCGAGCACCCGCTCGACGCCTCCTGGGGCTACCAGGTGACCGGCTACTTCGCACCCACCGCCCGCTACGGCTCGCCGCAGGACTTCATGTATTTCGTCGACCGATGCCACCAGGCCGATGTCGGCGTGATCCTCGACTGGGTACCGGCGCACTTCCCGCGCGACGAGCACGGCCTTGCGTACTTCGACGGCACCGCGCTCTATGAACACGCGGACTCGAGGCTCGGCGAGCACGCCGACTGGGGCACGAAGATCTTCAACTACGGCCGGCACGAGGTGCGCAATTTCCTCGTCGCGAACGCGCTCTACTGGTTCGACCGGTACCACGTCGACGGCCTGCGCGTCGACGCGGTCGCCTCGATGCTGTACCTCGACTACAGCCGCAAGCCGGGGGAATGGCTGCCGAACCGCCACGGCGGCCGCGAAAACATCGACGCGATCGATTTCCTGCGCGAGATGAACGACGCGGTGCACCGCGCGCATCCGGGGTCCCTGACCATCGCCGAGGAGTCGACCGCGTTCGCCGGGGTGTCGCAGCCGCCGGCATTCGGCGGTCTCGGGTTCAATTACAAGTGGAACATGGGGTGGATGAACGACACCCTGAAATACATCGGGCTCGACCCGATCTACCGGCGCTACAATCATCAATTGATCACGTTTTCGTTCATGTATGCCTGGTCCGAGAACTTCATCCTGCCGATCTCGCACGACGAGGTCGTTCACGGCAAGGGCGCGCTGCTCGCGAAGATGCCGGGCGATGACTGGCAGAAGCGCGCGAATTGCCGGCTGTTGATCGCCTACATGATCGCGTTTCCCGGCAAGAAGCTCATGTTCATGGGGGCCGAGTTCGGCCAGTGGCGCGAGTGGCGCGACCACGATCAGCTCGACTGGTATCTCGCCGGCGAGCCCGACCACCGCCGCCTCTGCGATTTCTTCCGCGAGACGAACCAGCTGTATCTGGCGAGTCCGCAATTGCACGCGAGCGACGCCGATCACGACGGTTTTCGCTGGGTCGATCTGCACAACGCCGACGAGAGCGTCTGGGCCTTCCAGCGCCGCTCGACCGGCGGCGACCCGGGGGCGCCGGTCACCTGCGTGTTCAACGCGACGCCGGTGCCGCGGCCGGGCTATCGGGTCGGGGTCGCGGAGCCGGGCGACTATCGCAAGATTCTCGACAGCGACGACGCGCGCTTCGGCGGTTCCGGGTACAGCCGCCAACAGACCGCCACCGGCGTCGCGGTCGCGTGCCAGGGCTTTGCGTATTCCCTGGAGCTCGACCTGCCTCCGTTGGGCGCGGTGTTTTTCACCGGGCCGGTCTAGTGCGTCCGATCAAGGGCGGCCAGCCGCGTCCCCTGGGCGCGACGTGGACCAAGCATGGCGTCAATTTCGCGGTGTATTCGAAGCACGCGACCCGGGTTCAGGTGTGCCTGTTCGACGAGGAAACCGGCCGGGAAACGGGCCGCTACGTGCTGCCGGAGCGCACCGGCGACGTCTGGCACGGCCTGGTGTCGCTGCGGCGCGCGGGCTACGGCCGACGCTATCTGTTCGCGGTCGACGGGCCGCAGGAGCCCGAGGCCGGCCTGCGCTTCGATCCCGCGGCGACGCTGATCGACCCCTTTGCGCGCGCGCTGACCGCGGGGCCGGCGCCGCACTGCCGGGTGGTCGATCCGCGCTTCGACTGGAGCGGGGACCATGCGCCGTCGGTGCCGTGGCGCGACACGGTGATCTATGAGCTGCACGTCAAGGGCTATACGGCGCGGCATCCGGCGGTGCCGCCAGGCTTGCGCGGCAAATATCTCGCGCTCGCCGAGCCGGAGGTGATCGCGCATTTGAAGTCGATCGGCGTGACCACGGTCGAATTGCTGCCGTGCCAGGCCTTCCTCGACGAGGAGTTCCTGATCGAGCGCGGCCTGGTCAATTACTGGGGCTACAATCCGGTCGCCTGGTTTGCGCCGGAGCCGCGCTATGCGGTGGACGATCCGGTGTCGGAATTCAAGACCATGGTCAAGGCGCTGCACGCGGCGGGACTCGAGGTCGTCCTCGACATGGTGTTCAATCACACCGCCGAGGGCAACGAGCAGGGCCGGATGCTCAGCCTGCGCGGGATAGACAATCCGGTGTACTACCGCCTGATCCGCGAGGACCCCCGCTATTACGAGAACCTGACCGGCTGCGGCAACACCGTCAACTGCGAGCACCCCCAGGTGCGCTCCTTGATCGTCGAGTGCATGAAATACTGGGTCGACGAGATGCACGTCGACGGCTTCCGCTTCGACCTCGCCACGGTGCTCGCGCGCGACGCGCGCGGCTTCAACGAGAACTCGCCGTTCTTCAAGGCGGTGCGGGCGGAGCCCGCTCTCGCGTACTCGAAGCTCATCGCCGAGCCCTGGGACCTCGGCCTCGGCGGCTATCAGCTCGGCCATTTCCCGCACGGGTGGTCGGAGTGGAACGACCGCTACCGCGACACGATGCGCGCGTTCTGGCGCGGCGACGGCGGCCGCCTCGGCGAGTTCGCCGAGCGCCTCGCGGGCTCGAGCGATCTGTTCCGCCACAACGCCCGCAAGCCGACCGCGAGCATCAATTTCCTGACCGCCCACGACGGCTTCACGCTGCACGACCTCGTCTCCTACAACGAGCGCCACAATGAGGCGAACCTCGAGGACAACGCCGACGGCAACCGCAACAACCTGAGCTGGAACTGTGGCGTGGAGGGCCTGACCGACGATGCCGGCGTGATGGCGCTGCGCCGCCGCCAGATGCGCAATTTCCTCGCGACGCTGTTCCTGTCACAGGGCGTGCCGATGCTGCAGGCGGGCGACGAGTTCGCGCGCTCGCAGGGCGGCAACAACAACGCCTATTGCCAGGACAACGGGATCTCCTGGATGAATTGGGATCTGTCGCTCGCGCACGCGGACCTCTCGGACTTCGTGCGCGCGCTCGCCGCCATCCGACGCAGCCACGCGGTGTTGCGCCGTGAGACGTTCTTCAAGGGCGCGCCGCAACGCGCCGGTTTGAAGGACGTTACCTGGCTGCACCCGCGCGGCACGGAAATGACCCACCTGGACTGGTCGGACGGTGAATTACGCACGCTCGGCGTGCGCCTGCGCCGCGGCGCAAGTTCTCCGGGATGCCTGTTGTTGATCGTCAACGCGGCCGCCGCGGGGTTCGAATTCGTGTTGCCGGCTGCGACGGGCGCGGCCTGGCGGCGCCTGTTCGACACGGCGCTCGAGCCCTTCGATGCGCCCTGGCCCGCGGCCGGCGGCGCCTATCCGATCGGCGCGCGCAGCGTCGCGTTGCTGGAGTCCTGAGTCGATGCGCAAAGAGCTGATCGAGCGTCTGGCCGCGTTCCGCGGCATCGGCGACGCGTACTACGATTATCGCGGCCGCTTGTGCCGCTTCAGCGCCGTGACCAAGGCGGCGTTGCTGCGGGCGATGGGTGTGCGGCTCGGCGATGCCGAGGCGCTGCGCGCGCAGCTCGCCGCCGTCCAGGGCGCGGCCGCGCGCCGGCTCGTGCCGCCGGTCGCCGCGTCGAACGGGCCGCGCATCGGTTTTGAAATCCACGTCGCCGCCAGCGACCTCGGAGCGCGCCTCGGCTATCGCGTGCGCCTCGAGGACGGCGGTCTGATCGAAGGCGGGCTCGCGGCCGCCGATTGCGCGGAACTATGGCGCGGCGAGATCGATGGCGGATGGGTCACGCGCCGCCGCTTCGAGCTGCCGCCCGAATTGCCGCCGGGCTACCACGAGCTCGAACTTGCGGTCGGCGACGGCTCTTGGCAGCGCTGCCGCCTGGTGATGTCGCCGCCGGTGTGCTTCGAGCCGCCCGCACTCGCCGACGGCCGCAGGCTCTGGGGCCTCGCGGTGCAGTTGTACACGCTGCGCTCGCAGGCGAACTGGGGGATCGGCGACTTTGGCGACCTGGAGACCTTGATCCGCGGCGTCGCCGCGCGCGGCGCCGGATTCATCGGTTTGAATCCGCTGCATGCCTTGTCGGCCGATCCCGCGCACTGTAGTCCCTATAGTGCCTCGGACCGGCATTTCCTGAATGTGCTGTATCTGGCGGTGCCGGCGGTTCCGGAATTCGCCGTTTGTGCCGCGGCGCAAGCCCGGGTCGCCGACGCCGGCTTCCAGCAACGGCTCGCGGCCCTGCGCGCCGGCGCGCTGGTCGACTACCGCGGCGTCGCCGCCGCCAAGTTCGAGATCCTGGCGTTGTTGCACGCCGAGTTTCGCGAACGCGAACTCGCCGCCGGCAGCCCGCGTGCCGCGGCATTCGCCGGGTTCGCCGCAGCCGGCGGCGCCGCGCTCGAGCGCCATGCCATTTTCGAGGCGCTGGACCGCCATTTCCGCCACGATCGCGGCAGCGCGTCGGGTTGGATGAACTGGCCGCCCGAGTACCATGATCCGGGCGCCGCCGCGGTGCGCGAGTTCGCCGCGGCACACGCCGTGGAGGTGGAGTTCTTCGTGTATTTGCAGTGGCTCGCGGAGGGGCAGCTGGGCGCCGCGCAGGCGCTCGCACGCGCGCTCGGCATGCCGATCGGTCTGTACGGCGATTACGCGGTCGGGGCGAATGCGGCGGGTTCGGAGGTCTGGGCAGACCCCGGGAATTTCTGCTTGAGCGCGGAAATCGGCGCGCCGCCCGATCCGCTCGCGCTGAAGGGCCAGGGCTGGGGCATCCCGCCGCAGGATCCGCTCGCGATGCAGGCCGAGGGGCTGCGCGGCTTCTCGCGCGTGATTCGCGACAACATGCGCCGCTATGGGGCACTGCGTCTCGACCACGTGATGGCGCTGTTCCGGCTGTGGTGGGTGCCCGCCGGCGCCTCGCCCGCGGACGGCGCGTATGTGCATTATCCGCTGCATCCTCTGATGACGGTGCTCGCGCTGGAGAGCGCGCGCGCCGGATGCTTGGTGGTCGGCGAGGACCTTGGAGTGGTGCCGGACGAGGTGCGGGCGGCGATGGGCCAGTACGCGCTCAATCATTACAAGGTGATGCTGTTCGAGAAGGATCAGGGACGGTTCCGCCGGCCGGACGAGTATCCACGGCGCGCGCTCGCGACCGTGACCACCCATGACATGCCGACGATTCGCAGCTACTGGGACGGTCTCGACATCGATCTGCGGGAAAAGCTGAATCTGTATCCGGACGCCGCGATGCACGCCCTGGTGCTGCGCGAGCGCGGCGAGGACCGGATCGCGCTGCTCGACGCGCTGCGCGCGCGGGGACTTGCGCCCGAGGCGCCGTCGCGGGTGGACGCGCCGTACACGCCGATGCTCGCCCGGGCGATGCACGTCTACCTCGCCGGTTCGAGCGCGGCCTTGGTCGCCGTGCAGCTCGAGGACCTGCTCGGAATCGTCGACCCGGTCAACGTGCCGGGCACCCACGCCGAATATCCGAACTGGCGCCGCAAGATCGACGTCGACCTGGCGGAGATATTCTCGCGTGCCGACGTCGGCGAGTCGCTGGATGCGATCAACCGGGCGCGAGGCTGACCGAGCGCTCCTGCGTCCGCGCGGCGACGACCCAGATCGCGCCGGAGACGAGCACCGCGAGCGGCACGATCTTCACCGCCTGCGCGAGCGAGGAGGCGTCGGAGATCGCGCCGATCAGGAACGGCGAGATCGCATCGCCGAGCATGTGGATCGAGAACACCGACAGTGCGACCGCGGTCGCGCGCTCGAACGGCGACACGAGATTGACGATTGCCGCGTTGACGGGCCCCGTCGACAGGAACAGCAGGAACTGGGCGACGATCATGCTGGCGAGATACAGCGAGGGCGAGGCGGTCGTCAGCGCGAGCCACACGAAGGGCGCCGCGACGAGCGTGGAGGCGGCGCACAGCCACAGAAACGCGGCCTTCGAGAAACGCCCGCAGTAGTCGCCGAGCCAGCCGCCGACGAACGTGCCCGCGAAGCCGGTGATCACGACGATCTCCCCGAAGCTCACCGTCGCCTGGGCCCGCGGCATGCCGCGCACGCGCTCGAGAAACGAGGGCATCCAGGCCGCGAGGCCGCCGATCGCGAAGGTGTACGCGGCGTAGCCGAGCACGGTGAGCACGTACGGGGCGTTGCGCGCGAGGTCCCGGTATGCCGCACGCGCCGACGCCGACGGCCCGGCCGCGGCGGCGTCCGCCATGCCGTCCTGGACGCCTCGCGGCGGGTCGCGCAAAAACAGGCACAGCGCCGCGAGCGCGAGTCCTGGCACGCCGGCGACGAAAAAGGCCCGGCGCCAGCCGTAGTGCGCGCCGACGAGTCCCCCCACCACGTAACCGAGTGCGGAGCCGACCGGAATCGCGCAGAAGAAAATGGCCATCACGCGGCCGCGACGCTCGGCGGGGTAGTAATCCGCCAGCAGGCTCGGGCCGATGGTGCCGTACGCGGCCTCGCCGACGCCGACCGACGCGCGCGCCGCGAGCAGCGCGACGAAGGATCCGACGAATCCGGACAACGCCGTCGCGAGGCTCCACAACGCGACGCCGGCCGCGATCAGCTTCGGGCGCGAGCGGCGGTCGCCGAGCGCGCCGAACACCGGCGCCGACAACGTGTAGATCAGCAGGAACACGCTCATCAGCGCGCCGAGGTTCTCGTCCGACAGCCGCAGCGCGGAGTGCTTCAAGCTCTCGAACAAGGCCGGCACGACGTAGCGGTCGAGATAATTGAACAGATTGATCAGCGACAGGACCGCAAGCCCGAAGCCCGCATTCATCGTGCGCCGTGCGCCGCGCGGCCGCTCCGGTCCGCCCACCGCCGCTAGCCGGCGAGTTCCGCGGGACGCTGCGCGAGTTCGTAGGCTGCGCGCTGTTCGGCGAAGCGTACGACTTGCGCGGCGAGCAGCGACAATTGTTTCTCGGCCGCCGCGTTGGCCGGCACGTCGCCGTCGCCGAACCGGCTCTCCGCGGTATTCAGCGCGACGCCGAGCGGGGTCGGCCAGCCGCGCAGCGCATGCACGATCGAGCGCAGCGCGCCGAGCGTCGCGCCGGTCGCCTGCCAGCCGTTCGCACAGGCGATCAAACCGACCGCGCGGTCGTCGAAATACGGCCGCGGGTCGTCGCGCAGGTCCTCGGCATAGTCGAGCGCATTCTTGATCAGTCCGGACAGCGAGCCGTGGTAGCCGGGGGAGGCGATGACGATGCCCGAGGCGCGCCGCAGCACCGCGATGAAGTGGCGCGCGGCGGCGTCGCGCTCGGTCGATTCGGGCACATAGATCGGCAGGAGGATCTGTGGGCCGGCGAGCATCTCGGTGTCCGCGCCGAGTTCGCGCGCGCGCGCGAGCACATAGCGCGCCGCGCGCTCGGACGTCGATCCGGGGCGGGTGGTGCCGCCGATTCCGACGATCAGCGGGCGGGGCGGGTGGTGGGCTGCGTTTCGCGACATGGGGCCGGGATGCTAGCAAATTACAGCGCCGGTTGACCGGCAATCTGTCCCGACGCGGGTGTAAAATGCGCGACCTATGCCGCTTTTTCACGCAATCATCCGCCGCGCGGCCCTCGTCGCCCTGACGGCGGCGGCGCTCGCCGGCTGTGACGGCACGGCCGTCGTGACATTGACCGCCTCGCAGGTGCATTTCCTCGCGTATCGCGTCACGCTCGTCTCGGTCGCGCTGCAGGCGTCGAACGGCGCGGGGACGGTGCAGGTGCTGCCGGCCGGAACGACCATCGACCTTGCGCGACTCGTGGACGTCGACCAAATTCTGGGCGCGGCCGCCGCCGTCCCGGGCACCTACACGAGCGCGGTGGTCACCGTCGATTACTCGAACTCACTGATCGTCGCCGATGACGGCAGCGCCGCCGGCGCGACCCTGACCGCCGTCGATGCGGCCGGCATGCCGCTCGGGCGGGTCGCGCTCACGGTAAATCTCGATCCGAAGGATGCGCTGAGGGTCGATGCGGGCAGGACGTCGAGCCTTGCGCTCGACATGAAATTGTCGGCGTCGAACGCGGTGAACCTTGCGCAAGGAACCGACGTCGTCACGCCGATGATCGCGGCAAGCACCGTGCCGCTGGATGCGAAGCCGGTGCGCGTCGGCGGCGCCGTTGCGAGCGTCGATGCGGCCAAGGCGACGTACACGTTGAACGTCGCGCCGTACGGTTCGACCGCGCGGAGCGCGGGCTCCTGGATCGCAGCGCCGGACGGCGCGACCGCGTATGAGGTGAATGGGCTCCCGGCGCAGGGCGCCGCAGGCTTCGCCGCGCTCGCAGGTTTGGGCGCAGGCGCCTACACCGTCGCCATTGGGACATTCAGCGGCACCGCGACCGCTTCCTCGGCGACCCAGGACGTGATCTTCACGCCGACCGATGTCTACGCGGGTTCGAGCGCCGCGAGCGCCCGGTTCGACCGGCTCTCGGGGCTCGTCACGGCGCGAGCCGGGGACAGGCTGACGGTGTCCGGGGCGACGCTGCTGTCGGCCGCGGGCACGAATTCCTTCGTGACCGGCACCGGCACCGTGACGCTGTCGACGGCCACCGCGGTCACCCACGCCGGCCAGGCGGATCCGCTCACCGCCGGCCTGGCGCAACAGATATCGGTC
>JAJXYR010000235.1 GCA_021780475.1 Pseudomonadota bacterium | reverse complement strand
GGCCGAGATCCGCGGCCACCGGCGCACCTACATCGGCTCGATGCCCGGCAAGATCATCCAGAACCTGGCCAAGTGCGGGGTGCGCAACCCCTTGTTCCTGCTGGATGAGATCGACAAGATGTCGACGGATTTCCGCGGCGATCCGTCCTCGGCGCTGCTCGAGGTGCTGGACCCGGAACAGAACAGCACCTTCAACGACCATTACCTCGAGGTCGATTTCGACCTGTCGGAGGTCATGTTCGTGTGCACGGCGAACAGCCTGAACATCCCGGCGCCGCTGCTCGACCGCATGGAAGTGATCCGGCTGCCCGGCTACACCGAGGATGAGAAGAGCAACATCGCGCGGCGCTATCTGTTGCCGAAACAGGTCAAACAGAACGGCCTGAAATCCGAGGAGCTCGGCGTCAGCGACGGCGCCGTGCTCGACATGATCCGCTACTACACCCGCGAGGCGGGTGTGCGCAATCTGGAGCGGGAACTGTCGAAGATCGGCCGTAAAGCGGTCAAGCAGCTGTTGCTGCACCCCGAGGAGAAGCGCGTCGCGGTCGACTCGGAGAACCTGGAGCGTTATCTCGGCGTGCGCCGCTTCCGCTACGGCAAGGCCGAGGAAAGCAACCGCGTCGGCCAGGTTACGGGCCTCGCGTGGACCGAGGTCGGCGGCGAGCTCCTCACGATCGAGGCGGCGGTGGTCGCCGGCAAGGGCAAGCTCACGCACACCGGACAACTCGGCGAAGTGATGCAGGAGTCGATCCAGGCGGCGATGACCGTCGTGCGCAGCCGCTCGAGCCTGCTCGGCCTGGAGGTCGATTTCTATCAGAAGGCGGACGTGCACATCCACGTGCCCGAAGGGGCGACGCCGAAGGACGGCCCGAGCGCCGGCATCGGCATGTGCACCGCGTTGATCTCGGCGCTGACCAAGATTCCGGTCCGCTCGGACGTCGCGATGACCGGGGAGATCACGCTGCGCGGCGAAGTCCTGCCGATCGGCGGCCTGAAGGAGAAGCTGCTCGCGGCGCACCGCGGCGGGATCACCACCGTGCTGATCCCGGACGACAACGTCAAGGATCTGGCCGAGATCCCGGACAACATCAAGGAGAAACTCGACATCCGCCCGGTCAAGTGGATCGACGAGGTGCTCCAGCTCGCCCTCACGCACATGCCCTCGCCGCTGCCCGAGCCGGTGAAGCCGGCCGAGGCACAGGCGGCGCCGGAGAAACGGCCGCGGCGCGCCCCCAAGTCCAAAACCCAGGTACGCGCCCACTGAAAGACTGGCAAAGCCGCGGCGCCTCGCGTAGACTCTCGCGCCTCTTCCAGGAGGTGCGTTAGGCTCGCAATGGGGTGCTTAGCTCAGCTGGAAGAGCGTCGCCTTTACACGGCGAAGGTCGGGGGTTCGATCCCCTCAGCACCCACCAGAACATGCGGAGTGGTAGTTCAGCTGGTTAGAATACCGGCCTGTCACGCCGGGGGTCGCGGGTTCGAGTCCCGTCCACTCCGCCATTTCTAGATCGAGGAGACCCGCGCGCAACCGACAGGGCGCGTCGCGGGCGCTCATCTGCTGAAGCGATCGAAGAGAAGACTAAAGGCAATGCTGCAAAAAATTCACGACAAGCTCACCGGTTGGCTGGCCTATGTAATCCTCGGCGCCATCGCCGCGGTGTTCGCGCTCTGGGGCATCAACTGGTCCCTGGGCACCGCCGACTACGCCGCCAAGGTCAACGGCATCGAGATCCCGACGAACGAAGTGCGCGACGCGTATCAGCGCCAGTTGGGCGACCTGGAGAAGCGCACGAACGGCAATGCCGACCCCGCGGCCCTCGATGCGCTGAAGAAACAGGTCATCGAACAATTCGTCGCGCAGGAAGCGCTGATCAGCCGCGTGCAATCGCTCGGCTACCGCGTCAGCAACGCCGACGTGCTCGCCGCCGAGGCGCAGATCCCAGCATTTCAGGTCGGCGGCAAGTTCGACCCCGACCACGCCATCGCGCTGCTGCGCTCCGAAGGCCGGTCGGTCGACGAGATCGAGAACATGATCCGCCGCCAGATCCAGCTCCAACAGCTCGACAGTGCGATGCGCACCACGGCGTTCGCGACGCCGGCCGAAGTGGACCGCGTGTCGGCGCTGATGCACGAA
The DNA here is from genome assembly GCA_021780475.1 of Pseudomonadota bacterium. Taxonomy (GTDB): domain Bacteria; phylum Pseudomonadota; class Gammaproteobacteria; order Steroidobacterales; family Steroidobacteraceae; genus Bog-1198. Next base: position 489 of record JAJXYR010000235.1, on the reverse strand, counting down.
CAGCGCGAGATCGGCTGGATCTCGGTGCCGGCTGCCGCTTACGCGGCCGCGGCGACGCCGACCGACGCCGACATCCAGGCCTATTACAACGCCCACAAGGCCGAGTACATGACGCCGGAGACCGTGGACCTGCGCTACGTCGAGCTCAGCCGCGAAAAGCTCGCCGCCGCGGTCCAGGTCACCGACGCGCAGCTGCACGCCTACTTCGACGAACAGAAGGCCAAGAATCCGCAGAACTACGTCCAGCCGGAAGAGCGGCGCGTCAGCCACATCTTGATCGCCGTGACGAACCCGAAGGACGACGCGGCGGCGAAGGCCAAGGCGGAGGCGATCTTCAAGCGCGCCGAGTCCGGCGAGGACTTCGCGAAGCTCGCCGAGGAATATTCGCAGGACCCGGGTTCCGCGAAGCAGGGCGGCGATCTCGGCTGGAACGACCACACGGCCTGGGTCGCGCCGTTCGCGGCCGCGGCGTTCGCGATGAAAGTCGGC
>JAJXYR010000263.1 GCA_021780475.1 Pseudomonadota bacterium | reverse complement strand
ACTGTCGCTCGCGCCGCAGACCGCCGACACCGCTGAAACACCAAGCAACGCGATCGTGCTGCGGCGATTGAGCGGTCCAAAGGCGACGGGAAATGAGGGTTATCGCCTCGACGTGACGCGTAATGGTATCGTCGTGTCGGCAGGGACGCAGGCCGGTCTGTTCTACGGTTGCGTGACGCTCTGGGAGTTGCTGACACAGACCGAGGGCCAGGCGTCGCGGATCGACGTGGCCGACGTGCGGATAACCGACGCGCCGCGTTTTGCCTGGCGCGGGCTGCTATTGGACTCGGTGCGTCACTTCCAGTCTCCGGCCTTCGTCAAGTCGTTCATAGACGCGATGGCGCTGCACAAACTCAACGTTCTGCAGTGGCATCTTACCGACGATCAGGGCTGGCGGCTCCAGATCAAGCAGTACCCGAAGCTGACGGGCGTTGGCGGCTGGCGCGTGCCGGCCGGCGCGGGCCCGGCCGCGGACATCGATCCCGCCACGGGCAAGCCCAGGCTCTATGGCGGGTTCTACACCCAGGACGAAGTCCGGGACATTGTCGCGTACGCGAAGCGGCGCAACGTGACAATCGTGCCGGAGATCGAGATGCCGGGCCATGCCCTGGCGGCGATCGTCGCCTATCCGGAACTTGGCTCGGTCAAGAACCCGCCCAAGCAGGTCTCCAGCGACTGGGGTGTTTTCCCGTATCTCTACAATGTCGACAACTCCACCTTTGCCTTCCTCGAGAATGTGCTCACGGAAGTCATGGATCTGTTTCCAAGCCCGTACATTCATGTCGGCGGCGACGAAGCGGTCAAAGATCAATGGAAGGCTTCGCCGAAAATCCAGGCGCAGATGCATACCTTGGGCATCGCCAACGAAGACGCGCTGCAGGGCTATTTCACGGCGCGGATCGGGAAGTTCCTGGCGGCGCATGGCCGGCGCCTGATCGGCTGGGACGAAATCTTGGAAGGCGGTGTTCCACCCGATGCCACGATCACCTCCTGGCGCGGCATCGATGGTGCGATCGCCGCGGCCAAGACCGGGCATGATGCCGTATTGTCGCCGGCGCCGACGCTGTACTTCGACAATAGGCAGGCTGAGGGCGCCGACGAACCGCCGGGGCGTGGTGCGATCGTCTCGCTCAAGGATGTCTACGATTTCAACCCGGAGCCGCCGTCCCTGACGCCGGAGGAGCAGGCGCACATCATCGGTCTGCAGGCGAATATCTGGACGGAGCACATCCGCAAGGAAGACCTCGTCGACTACGCCGCGTTTCCCCGTGCGGCGGCCCTTGCCGAATTGGCGTGGTCGCCGGCCGGCACGCATAATTGGCAAGACTTTCTCGCGCGTTTGCCGGCCCAACTGGGGCGCTATCGTGCGCTCGGAATAACGCATTCCGAAAGTGCAGTGGCGGTTCGCGTGAAGGCGCAATACGAACCAACGGCGAATCGCACGACGGTGTCGTTGGCCAATCAAGTAGATTTCGGTGCGATCCACTACACGCTGGACGGAACGCCGCCGACGGTCGACTCGCCGCTCTACGACGCGCCTCTCGATCTGCCGCTGCCGTCGCTGATCACCGCCGGGGCTTTCTTCAACGGTGCAGCACTTACCGCGCCCACGGTCGAGAATCTGACCGTGATGTCTCTGCTGCGGCGCGACAGTCATGAACTCAAGCTGTGCACCAACGATATTCCGCTGTCTCTGGAGGATGATGCGCCGGTCCACGGTCCGCGCGCGGTCTTCCTGGTGGATATTATGAATCCCTGCTGGATTTATCGGCACGTCGATCTCTCCGGCATAACGTCGATCGAGGCGGGCGTGGGCCAGGTGCCGTTCAACTTCCAGGTCGGCGACGACATCCACAAGATCGCGCTGTTGCCGCCGCAGACGCCGGACGGCGAGCTCGAGGTGCATCTCGATTCCTGCACCGGCGAGCGAATCGCCGTTCTGCCGCTCGCGCCCGCGGTCGCGAACGATACCGTAACCACGCTTCACGCACTGCTCGCGCCGCAAATGGGCGTCCACGATCTGTGTTTTGTCTTCACGCGCCGCAGCGTCGACCCCATCTGGGCGATCGATTGGGTGCAACTTGTTCCGGCGGACAAGCCGGGTGTCTCGGGAAGGGAGTAGGACGTGTCCAATCTTGTGCTGGTCGCGCCGATGCAGGGTTGGGTCGGCCCGCTTGACGAGGTGCCAGATCCCGTATTCTCCGAGCGCATACTCGGAGACGGTGTGGCCATCGACCCGATCGGGTCAACGCTGCATGCGCCATGCGACGGCGTTGTCGTGTCGTCGGCCAAGCATGCCGTCACGCTGCGCGCAGCCAACGGCGCGGAAATCCTCATCCATATTGGGCTGGAGACCGTGGCGTTGGGCGGGCAGGGCTTCATCAGCCACGCGCGGGAGGGCAAGTCGGTCAAGGCCGGCGATCCGCTGCTGACCTTCGATCTCGAATTCCTGGCGGCGCGTGTCAAAAGTCTGATCTCGCCGATCGTCGTCACGAATGGCGATGCTTTCCGGATTTTGAGCTGCAGCCACGACCGGGAAATCGGCGTCGGCGACTTCCTAATGGAGTTGACGTCCGCGTCCGGAACCGGCGCTGTGTCGGGTGGAATGGCGCACGGTGCGAGTTCCCGCGAT
>JAJXYR010000291.1 GCA_021780475.1 Pseudomonadota bacterium | reverse complement strand
GACCCACTTCGCCGTGGCCCTGAAATACGATCCGCAGCAGATGCGCGCGCCGCGCGTGCTCGCCAAGGGCGTCGATCTCGTGGCGGCGAACATACGCCGCATCGCCGAGGAGCACCGCGTTCCGGTGTTCGAGTCGCCGAAGCTCGCGCGCGCGCTGCATCGCTCGACCGACCTCGATCGCGAGATACCTCCGGGCCTGTACATGGCGGTGGCGCAGGTACTCTCGTACGTGTTCCGCATCCGTAATTTGACGCCGACCGCGGCCGCCCGGCTGAAGCGCCCCGATCCGACGGTCGGCGACGAGTTCGCGGACGCATGAGCATGCAGGGCGCCATGGCGACGGTGAACCAGTTCGCGCGCAACGGACTCGGCGTGCCGCTCGCCGTCATGACGGTGCTGGCGCTGATGGTGCTGCCGCTGCCCTCCTGGGTCCTGGACGTGTTCTTCACGTTCAACATCTCCCTGTCGCTGGTGATCCTGCTCGCGGTCATGTACGTGCGGCGCGCGCTTGAATTCGCCGCGTTTCCGACGGTGCTGCTCGGCGCCACGCTGCTGCGTCTCGGACTGAACGTCGCCTCGACGCGCATCGTGCTGATGAACGGCCATACCGGCGCGCACGCGGCCGGGAACGTGATAGCCGCCTTCGGTCAATTCGTCGTCGGCGGCGACTACGCGGTCGGGATGGTGGTGTTCATCGTGCTGGTGATCATCAACTTCGTCGTCATCACCAAGGGGGCGGGCCGCATCTCGGAAGTGAGCGCCCGCTTCACGCTGGATGCGATGCCCGGCCGTCAGATGGCGATCGACGCGGATCTGAACGCGGGAATCATCACGCAGGCGGAGGCGGTGGTCCGCCGACAGGAGATCCGCGAAGAGGCGGACTTCTACGGGTCCATGGACGGCGCCAGCAAATTCGTGCGCGGCGACGCGATCGCCGGCATCTTGATCGTCTTCATCAACATGTTCGGCGGCACGGTGATCGGCGCGACCCAGCATGGCTTGTCGCTTGCCAACGCCGGCAAGACCTACGCGCTGCTGACGATCGGCGACGGCCTCGTGGCGCAAATCCCTTCGCTGTTGTTGTCGGTCGCCGTCGCGATCCTGGTCACGCGCGTTTCGCGGCCGCACGACATGGGCCAACAGATCATGTCGCAGGTGCTCGGCCAGCCTCGCGCGCTCGCGGTGACGTCCGGCATCCTGACGCTCCTCGGCGTCATTCCGGGGATGCCGAACCTCGTGTTCCTGTCGATGGCGGCGATCTGCGGCACGGGAGCCTACTATCTCGGCAAGCAGCGCGCCGCCGAGCGCGCGCAGGCCGACTCGCCGGCGCCGGCGGCGAAGCCGGCATCGGATCAGCGGGAACTGTCATGGGACGACGTCGAACAGGTCGACTTGATCGGCCTCGAGGTGGGATACCGGCTGATTCCGCTGGTAGACCGCAATCAGGGCGGCGAGCTGATGGGCCGGATCAAGGGTGTTCGCAAGAAGCTTTCCGAGGAGCTCGGCTTCCTGATCCAGGCCGTGCACATCCGCGACAACCTCGAACTCGCACCCAACGCCTACCGCATCACGATACTCGGCGCGCCGGTCGGCGAGGCCGAAGTGTTCCCGGACCGCGAGCTCGCGATCAATCCGGGCCAGGTGAGCGGCTCGATCCCCGGCGCCGTCACCAAGGATCCGGCCTTCGGTCTCGCCGCGGTCTGGATCGACAAGGCGCGGCGGGATCAGGCGCAGGCCCAGGGCTACACCGTGGTCGACGCCAGCAGCGTCATCGCCACGCACCTGTCGCACCTTCTGCAGACCCATGCGCAGGAGCTGCTCGGACACGAGGAGGTGCAGCAGCTGCTGACCCGCCTCGGCAAGACGGCGCCAAAGCTGGTCGAGGACCTCGTTCCGAAGCTTCTGCCGCTGAGCGTCGTCGTCAAGGTGCTGCAAAACCTCCTGCAGGAGCGGGTGCCGATTCGAAACCTGAGGTCGATATGCGAAGCGCTGGCCGACCTTGCGCCGAAGACCCAGGAGCCCGCCGCGCTCGTCGCCGCGGCGCGGGTCGCCCTCGGGCGCAGCATCGTGCAGAGCGTCGGCGGACTGCGCGAGGAGCTTCCGGTCATCACCCTCGATGCGGGACTGGAGCAGACCCTGCAGGACTCGATGGGCAGCGGCGGCGATTCCGGCCCCGGATTCGAGCCTGGTCTCGCCGACCGCATTCAGAAGTCGCTGATCGACAGCGCCAGACGGCAGGAGGCCGCCGGTGAACCCGCCGTGCTGTTGGTGGCGCCGCGGATCCGCCCCTGGGTCGCGCGCTTGATGCGCTACGCGACGCCGAATCTCGCCGTTCTCGCCTACAACGAAATCCCTGAAAACCGGCGCATCCGCGTCATAGCGGCGGTCGGTCGCTGAATGCATGGTTGATCCGAAAGAGGTTCATATGAAGATCAAACGGTACACGTCCGCGTCGATGCGACTCGCCCTCGACCAGGTGCGCGCAGAGCAGGGGCCGGAAGCGGTGATCCTGTCCAGCCGGCGCATCGACGAGGGCGTCGAGGTCATCGCCGCCGTCGATTACGACGAAAGCCTGATGACGGCCAGCCAGCGCCCGCCGGACGCCCCGGCGCGAGCCGCCCAGGCTGCCGCCCAGG
>JAJXYR010000231.1 GCA_021780475.1 Pseudomonadota bacterium | reverse complement strand
GGAGGCCGCACGCTCGAACAAGACGACGTCGAAGCCGCGGTGCGCGAGGTCCAGCGCGGCGACCAAACCGCCAATGCCGGCTCCAATTATCCCGATGCGCGGCGTAGCCACCGATGACCTCTACGGCGTTGTCGACTCGATAAACAATAGCGTCTATTATACATTACAAACCGATATGACAATCTCGCATTACACTACAACGCCGCGACTGAAAGGGGGAGCTTCCATGGATTCGATGTCACCGATCGAACGATCCTTGGGTCAGGCCTTGAGACTCGCGCACGCGGCCGATGGGCCACCGTCTTTGGCGGCAGCGATGCGTTACGCAGTGTTTCCCGGCGGCGCGCGCATCCGGCCCCGGCTTTGCCTCGCGGTCGCCAGGGCCTGTGCGGACGATCGCCCTGGCTTGTCGGCGGCGATGGCTGTGGCGATCGAACTGATGCATTGCGCGTCCCTCGTCCATGATGACCTACCCTGTTTCGACGATGCGCCTACGCGCCGCGGTCGCGCGTCCGTACACAAGGCCTTCGGCGAACCGATCGCGGTCCTCGCCGGCGATGCGCTGATCGTCCTCGCGTTCCAGTTTCTCGCCGACGCGGGCCGCGGGGCTCCGGCACGGCTGCCGGCGATGATCGGTATCGTCGCCCGCGCGGCCGGTGCGCCGCACGGCATCACCGCGGGACAGGCCTGGGAAAGCGAAAAAGACATCGCCTTGGCAGCATATCAGCGTGCCAAGACCGGCGCGCTGTTCGCCGCGGCGACGGCGGGAGGCGCATGCGCCGCCGGGCATGCCGAGCGCTCGTGGCACCCGCTCGGCGAGCGCATCGGCGAGGCATACCAAATTGCGGACGACATTCGGGATGTGGTGTCGAATGAGCGCGATCTCGGCAAACCGGTAGGCCGGGACGCAAGCCTCGGCCGGCCCAACGCGGTCGCGAGCTTCGGATTGCGCGGCGCCGTTGCGCGGCTCGAGGATCTCGTCGCGTCGGCCATCGCCGCGATTCCGCCGTGCCCCGGCGCGCTGGAATTGCGCGCGCATATCACCGCCGAGGCCAGCCGCTTGCTGCCGCGTGAATTGGCGCGGCCGGCTGCCTGAACGCGGCCTCGCGCCGCCATGCGCTTTCCGGACAAGCTGCTCGCGATTCGCGATCGCTGGCTCGCGAGTCCGCGATTTCAGCGCTGGGCTGCGGCCTTCCCGCTGACACGCGGCACCGCGAGGACCCAGGCGCGCGCACTGTTCGACGTCTGCGCCGGCTTCGTTTATTCGCAGATCCTGTTCGCCTGCGTGCGTCTCGGATTGTTCGAACACCTGCGGCATGGTCCGCAGACCGTCGAGGCGCTTGCGACCGCGTTGAACGTACCCAGGGCTTCGATGCAACGACTGTTGGATGCGGCCGTGTCGCTTCAACTGGTCGATGCGCGCAGCGCCGGTCGCTACGGCCTCGGGCCTTTGGGGGCCGCACTGCTCGGCAATCCCGGCGTTGGATCGATGATCGAGCATCACCGGATGCTGTACGCGGATTTGAACGATCCGGTGGCGCTGCTGCGCGGCGAACACGCGGCGACTGAACTCGGGCGCTACTGGGCCTATGCGCGGACGGGGTCGCCGGCCGGACTGAGCGGTGGCGACATCGCCGCCTACACGACGTTGATGTCCGAGTCGAACGCGTTGGTCGCCGCCGAAATACTCGATGCCTATCCGTTGGCCGATCATCGGGTGCTGCTCGATGTCGGTGGCGGCGAGGGCGGCTTTTGTGTCGAGGCATTGCGGCGTCATGCGACGCTCGGCGTGATGTTGTTCGACCTGCCTCCGGTCGCCGCGCGGGCGCGGGCAATTTTCAGTGCGAACGGACTCGATGAGCGCGCGCGCGCGGTGGGCGGGGATTTTCTGCGGGACCCATTGCCATCGGGCGCGGACGTGATCAGCCTCGTTCGCGTCGTCCACGACCATGACGATGAAGCTGCGATGCGGGTGCTGTGCGAGACGCATCGGGCGCTTGCGGACGACGGCGTGCTTTTGTTGGCGGAGCCCATGGCCGGCACGCCGGGCGCCGCGCCGGTGGGCGACGCGTATTTCGGCTTCTACCTGCTCGCGATGGGCAGCGGCAAGCCACGCACGCCCGAGGTCCTGAAGGCGATGCTGCGCACGGCAGGTTTCGCGTCAGCCCAGACACTGCGTACCCGTCAACCGCTACTGAGTCGCGTGATCGTGGCCCGTAAAGGCGTTGGAACGACGAGAACTGTTCCAGCGAGTTGACAATCGAAATAGTAAGCGTAATCTGACACCACAATCAGAATGACCCGCCCAGAAGGTAGTTGGCGCCGATGAATGGTATGCACCCCGGCTCGAATTCGACGCTCACGACCTTGGCGGTCGTGTTCGAAGGGCCGGAACAACTCCGGGTCAGCCGGCTCGATCTCACCCCTCCCGGCGAGGGTGATCTCGTCATCGATGTCGAGTGGTCCGGCATCAGCACCGGCACCGAACGCCTGTTGTGGGCGGGGCGCATGCCGCCGTTTCCGGGAATGGGCTATCCCTTGGTGCCGGGGTACGAATCGGTCGGACGCGTGGTTCACGCGGGCGCGCGCTGCGGTCGACGCGTCGGCGAGCGCGTGTTCGTGCCCGGCGCCCGCTGTTACGGCGAAGTGCGCGGCCTCTTTGGCGGCGCGTCCGCCCGCATCGTGGTGCCCGCGGCGCGGGCCACGACGGTCGACGAGGATCTCGGCGAGCGAGCGGTGTTGCTCGCGCTCGCGGCCACCGCGCATCATGCGATGGCGGCGGCGAACGCGGCCCGACCCGACCTCATCGTCGGACATGGGGTGCTCGGCCGCCTGCTGGCGCGCATCGCGGCGATCGATGCCGGCGCGGCACCGGTCACGGTGTGGGAGCGCAATCCCGCGCGCGCGGGCGGCGCACAGGGCTACGAAGTGCTCGCCCCGGAAGCCGATGCGCGCCACGACTATCGCGCGATCTACGATGTCAGCGGCGATCCGCGGCTCATCGACTCGCTGATCGGGCGGCTCGCGCCCGGAGGCGAGATCGTGCTCGCAGGATTCTACGCCGAGCCGCTGACATTCCAGTTCGCGCCGGCGTTCATGCGCGAGGCGCGTCTGCGCGTCGCCGCCGAATGGCGGGAATCCGACCTCATCGCGGTCAAGCGACTGGTCGAATCGGGACGCCTGAGTCTCGACGGACTGATCACGCATCGTCACCAGGCGCCCGAGGCGCCCGCGGCCTACCGAACCGCATTCGGCGACCCTGCGTGCCTGAAAATGATCCTCGACTGGAGATCCCCATCGTGAGCACCCATTCCGCCGATGCCTCCGCGCTGCGCGCCGAACAAGTCCGGATCCAGTCCCTGCGCGCGGAAGCCGCGATAGAGCCCGATCCGGTTTCATCGGCGCCGCCGGTGAAGTCGACCCAGGTGATCGCGATCTACGGCAAGGGCGGCATCGGCAAGAGCTTCACGCTCGCGAACCTGTCGTACATGATGGCGCAACTCGGCAAGAAGGTGCTGCTGATCGGCTGTGATCCGAAGAGCGACACCACGTCGCTGCTGTTCGGCGGCCGTGCCTGTCCGACGATCATAGAGACCTCCGCGCGCAAGAAGGCGGCGGGGGAGCCGGTCGCCATCGGCGACGTCTGCTTCAAGCGCGACGGCGTGTTCGCGATGGAACTCGGCGGACCGGAAGTCGGCCGCGGGTGCGGCGGGCGCGGCATCATTCACGGCTTCGAGCTGCTCGAGAAGCTCGGCTTCCACGACTGGGGCTTCGACTACGTACTGCTCGACTTCCTCGGCGACGTCGTCTGCGGCGGATTCGGCCTGCCGATCGCCCGGGACATGTGCCAGAAGGTCATCGTCGTCGGCTCCAACGACCTGCAGTCCTTGTACGTCGCCAACAACGTCTGTTCGGCGGTCGAATATTTCCGCAAGCTCGGCGGCAACGTCGGCGTCGCCGGTCTCGTGATCAACAAGGACGACGGCACCGGCGAGGCGCAGGCCTTCGCCGCCGCCGCGCAAATCCCGGTGCTCGCCGCGATTCCGGCGAACGAGGACATTCGCCGCAAGAGCGCGAACTACGACATCGTCGGCAAGCCGGGCTCGACCTGGGCGCCGCTGTTCGAACAGCTGGCCGGCAGCGTCGCCGACGCGCCGCCGCTGCGACCGAAGCCGTTGACGCAGGACAGCCTGCTCGGCCTGTTCAAGGGCGAGGCGGTCGGCCGCGGCGTGGTGCTGGAACCCGCGACCGAAGTCGACATGTGCGGCGGCGCGATCGTTGCGAAGACTTCCCTCGAAGTCGTCTACGACAACGCCTGACCCCATGGCCGACACCGACGCGATGAACAACGCACCCGAAGCATCGGATACAGCCGCCGCCGACGGGGTGGGCTGTCACGCGGGGAAGGCCGAATTGCAGCGCGCCGCCCGCGCCGCCGGCAAGAGCGAGACCCTGGCGCGCTACGCGGCCGACTATCCACAGGGTCCGCACGATCAACCGCAGAGCATGTGCCCGGCTTTCGGATCGCTGCGCGTCGGCTTGCGGATGCGCCGCACGGCGACGGTGCTGTGCGGTTCGGCATGCTGCGTCTATGGGCTGACGTTCACCTCGCACTTCTACGGCGCGCGCCGAACCGTCAACTACGTGCCGTTCAACAGCGAAACCCTCGTGACCGGCAAGCTGTTCGAGGACATTCGCGAGGCGGTTTTCGCGCTCGCCGACCCGGCGAACTATGACGCGATCGTGATCATCAATCTGTGCGTGCCGACGGCGTCGGGCGTGCCGCTGCAGCTGCTGCCGAAGGAGATAGACGGAGTTCGCATCATCGGCATCGACGTGCCCGGCTTCGGCGTGCCGACCCACGCCGAAGCGAAGGACGTGCTCGCCGGCGCGATGCTGAGGTACGCGCGCCAGGAAGCCTCGCACGGGCCCGTGCAGGCGCCGCGCGGCGGGCGCCAGGCCAAGCCCACCGTGACGATGCTCGGCGAGATGTTCCCGGCCGACCCGGTCGGCATCGGCATGATGCTCGAGCCGATGGGCCTCGCCGCCGGACCGGTCGTGCCGACGCGCGAATGGCGCGAGCTGTACGCGGCCCTGGACTGCGTGGCGGTGGCCGCTGTCCACCCGTTCTACACGGCATCGTTGCGGGAATTCGCGGCCGCCGGCCGGCCGGTCGTCGGCTCGGCGCCGATCGGGATTGACGGAACGGCCGCCTGGCTCGCCTCGGTCGGTGACGCCTGCGGAGTCTCCAAGGACAAGGTCGCGCTCGCGCAGAACCGCGTGCTGCCGGCGATCAAGGCGGCGCTCGCCGGCGCGCCGATCAAGGGGCGCATCACGCTGTCCGGCTACGAGGGATCGGAACTGCTGGTTGCGCGGCTGTTGATCGAGAGCGGGGCGCAGGTGCCCTACGTCGGCACCGCCTGTCCGCGCACGAACTGGTCGGACGTCGATCGCGAATGGCTCGAAGCGAAAGGGGTGCACGTCCAATTCCGCGCATCGCTCGAACAGGATCTGGCCGCATTGCGTGAGTTCGAGCCCGACCTCGCGATCGGCACCACGCCGGTCGTGCAAAAGGCCAAGGAGCGCGCGACGCCCGCCCTTTACTTCACGAACCTGATTTCCGCGCGCCCGTTGATGGGCGCGGCGGGGGCGGGCTCCCTCGCCCAGGTCGTGTGCGGCGCTCTCGGCAACAAGGCGCGATTCGACACGATGCGCGAATTCTTCGACGGCGTCGGCACGTCATTCGCCGCCGGCGTATGGCAGGACCCGCCGGTCGACAACCCGCAGTTTCGCGAGCGCTACAAGGCGCAAATCGCCAAAGCCGCGGCGAAGCGGCGCACCGAGGAGCCTGTCTGATGCTCGTGCTCGACCACGATCGCGCCGGCGGCTACTGGGGCTCGGTGTACGTGTTCACGGCGATCAAGGGGCTTCAGGTCATCATCGACGGACCGGTGGGCTGCGAGAACCTGCCGGTCACCTCGGTGTTGCACTACACGGACGGGCTCCCGCCGCACGAATTGCCGATCGTAGTCACGGGTCTCGCCGAGGAAGAACTCGGCCAGCACGGCACCGAGGGCGCGATGAAGCGCGCCCACAAGACGCTCGATCCGGACCTGCCGGCGGTCGTCGTCACCGGATCGATCGCCGAAATGATCGGCGGCGGCGTGACGCCCGAGGGCACCAACATCCAGCGCTTTCTGCCGCGCACCATCGATGAGGATCAATGGCAGAGCGCCAATCGGGCGTTGGCCTGGCTGTGGAGCGAATACGGTCGCAAGAAGATTCCGGCGCGGGCGCCGCGCAAGGACGGGGAGAAGCCGCGCGTCAACGTCATCGGCCCGATCTACGGCACCTTCAACACGGCGAGCGATCTGCACGAGATCAAACGGCTCATCGAGGGCATCGGCGCCGAGGTGAACCTGACGTTCCCGCTCGGCAGCCACCTGGCCGACGTGCCGCGACTGATCGACGCCGACGTCAACGTCTGCATGTACCGCGAGTTCGGCCGCCTGTTGTGCGAGACGCTCGAGCGGCCCTACCTCCAGGCTCCGATCGGCCTTCATAGCACGACGAAGTTCCTGCGCACGCTCGGCGCGATGCTGGGGCTCGATCCGGAACCGTTCATCGAGCGCGAGAAACACACGACCATCAAGCCGCTGTGGGATCTGTGGCGGTCGGTGACGCAGGATTTCTTCGCGACCGCGAGTTTCGCGGTGGTCGCAAACGAGACGTACGCGCGCGGCCTCCGGCACTTCCTCGAGGAGGAAATGGGGCTGCCGTGCCGATTCTCGATCGCGCGCCGCGCCGGAGTGAAGCCCGACAACGAGGCGGTGCGCAGGGCCATTCGCGAAACCCCGCCGCTCGTGATGTTCGGAAGTTTCAACGAGCGGATGTACCTCGCCGAGGCGGGGGCGCGCGCGATGTACATCCCTGCGTCATTTCCGGGCGCGATCGTGCGCCGGCATACCGGTACGCCGTTCATGGGATACGGCGGCGCCACCTATATCGTGCAGGAGGTGTGCAACGCGTTGTTCGACGCGCTGTTCAACATTCTGCCGCTGTCGAGCGAGCTCGACCGGGTCGATCCGACCCCCGCGCGCCTGCACGAAGAGATGCGTTGGACCGCGGAGGCGGGCGCGGCGCTCGACGCCCTGGTCGCGGCCGAGCCGATGGTCGTGCGCATTTCAGCGGCCAAGAGGCTGCGCGATGCCGCCGAGAGCGCGGCGCGCGCGGCGCGCGAACACACCGTCGCCGTCGGACATGTTCCGGGCGCGGCGTCGGTGATTCGAAGGGAATCCGTCCGAGACCATCGGGCGGTGGAAGAGCCGGCCGGCACCGTGGGCGGTGCCCGGCGGCGGGGGTAACCGCGCGACGACCAGCGTGGCAACGGCCGCAAGGCCATTTGATTGGAGGTGAGACGTATGGCTGACGAAAAAAGAGGCTCGCTGTCGGGGCTGACGGAATCCGAGGCAAAGGAATTCCACGGCATCTTCGTGACGAGTTTCATCATCTTTACCGTGATCGCCATCGTGGCGCACTTTTTAGTGTGGCAGTGGCGTCCCTGGTTCTGAAGATTCCCGATCTCGCAAAGGAGACTGAAAAATGTGGCGAATTTGGCTTCTCTTCGATCCGCGCAGGGCTTTGATCGGATTGTTCACGTTCCTGCTGGTGCTCGCACTGTTGATTCACTTCATCCTGCTGAGCACGGACAGGTTCAACTGGCTGGGTGCGCACGGGACACCGTCGGCTGCCGCGCAGCACATGTCGACGATGCCGGACGCGGCCAAGCCGTAGGGCGCGACGTCGGGGGCGGCGGACGCGGTGGGTGGCGCGAAGGGCCGCTTGCTGCCGCGTTCACCGCCTTCGGCGGATCGCCCCCGTGACCGGGCACCAAGGGCAACTCCAGACGAGAGAGCAACAACATGGCGATGCTCAGCTTCGAAAGAAAATACCGTGTACGCGGCGGGACCCTGCTCGGGGGGGATCTGTTCGACTTTTGGGTCGGACCCTTCTACGTGGGCTTCTTCGGCGTCACGGCGGCATTCTTCGCGATACTCGGAACGCTGTTGATCATCTGGGGCGCCGCGCTCGGGCCGACCTGGAACATCTGGCAGATCAGCATCGCGCCGCCCGACATCAAGTACGGGCTGCGGTTCGCGCCGCTCGCGGCGGGCGGGTTATGGCAGCTCATCACGATCTGCGCGGTCGGCTCCTTCGTGTCCTGGGCGCTGCGCGAGGTGGAGATCTGCCGCAAGCTCGGAATCGGATACCACGTGCCGGCGGCCTTCGGCATGGCGATATTCGCCTACGTGTCGCTCAACGTGATACGCCCGCTGTTGATGGGAGCCTGGGGCGTGGGATTTCCCTACGGGATCTTCAGCCACCTCGACTGGGTGTCCAACACGGGCTACCAATATCTAAGCTTTCACTACAACCCGGCGCACATGATCGCCGTCAGCTTCTTCTTCGCGACCACCTTCGCGTTGTCGCTGCATGGTGGACTCATCCTGTCGGCGGCCAACCCGCCGCGGGGCGGGACCGTCAAATCGGTGGAGGAGGAGAACACGTATTTCCGGGACGCCATCGGTTATTCGATCGGTTCGCTCGGCATCCATCGACTCGGGCTCTTCCTCGCCGTCAGCGCGGTGTTCTTCAGCGCCGTGTGCATACTGCTGAGCGGTCCGTTCTGGACGCACGGCTGGCCGTCGTGGTGGGGATGGTGGCTCAACCTGCCGATCTGGCACTGACAATATTCGCGGGGGACATCATGGCCGAATATCAGAACATCATCACTCGCGTTCAAATCGGCGCGCCCGCTTATTCCGGTGTGCCGCTGCGACCGGGCACCTGGGACCGGCAGGGCAAGCCGTTCTTCTCGTACTGGCTGGGCCGCTTCGGCGATGCCCAGATCGGGCCGATCTATCTGGGAACCACGGGCCTTCTGTCCCTGGTCTGCGGATTCATCGCGTTCGAGATCATCGGGCTGAACATGTTCGCGCAGGTTCATTGGAACCCGATCCAGTTCGTGCGCCTGCTGCCGTGGCTCGCGCTGGAGCCACCGTCCCCGGCGAACGGGCTGCACTGGCCGACGCTGCAGAACGGCGGCTGGTGGTTGATGGCCGGGTTCTTCCTGACGAGCGCGCTGTTGCTGTGGTGGGTGCGCATGTATCGCCGCGCCCGTGCGCTCGGCCTCGGCACGCATGTCGCCTGGGCGTTCGCGGCGGCGATCTGGCTCTATCTCGTGCTCGGCATCATCCGTCCCGTGCTGATGGGAAACTTCGGCGAGGCGGTGCCCTTCGGCATCTTTCCTCACCTCGACTGGGTCAGCGCCTTCTCGCTCCGGTACGGCAACCTCTTCTACAACCCGTTTCACTGCCTGTCCATCGCCTTCCTGTATGGGTCGGCGCTGCTGTTCGCGATGCACGGCGGCACGATCCTCGCCGTCAGCCGCTTCGGCGGCGACCGGGAGATCGAACAGATCGTCGATCGGGGCACGGCCTCGGAGCGCGCCGCACTGTTCTGGCGCTGGACGATGGGATTCAACGCGACGATGGAGTCGATTCATCGATGGGCGTGGTGGTTCGCGGTGCTGTGTCCGCTGGTCGGCGGTATCGGCATCCTGTTGACCGGAACGGTCGTAGACAACTGGTACCTGTGGGCCGTCAAGCATGGCGTCGCGCCGATGTACCCCCACGTGTTTCCGCCGGTCGTGGACCCGGCGAGTCTGCCCGGAGCGCTCAAGTGAATACACTCACCGGACGATCGGATCGGCGCGCGGGATTCCCGTCCGTCGCGCGGCTTGCAGTCATCTCCACGCTCGCGATGCTCGCCGCTTGCGAACGGCCGCCGGTCGACGTGGTGCAGGGCGGCTATCGCGGCACCGGGATGGTGACGCTGATCAACCCACGGATGGATGCGCTGCAGGCGCCGAACAACCGCGTGCCGCCGCCGCTGCCGGCTGCGCCGACCGCGGGCCCGCTTGCCGGGTCGGTATACAAGAATGTACAGGTCCTGAAGGACCTCAACATCGCGCAATTCGCACGGGTCATGGTCGCGATGACGCAGTGGGTGGCGCCGCCGGACCAAAGCTGCGGCTATTGCCATTCGGTCGCAAACATGGCGAGCGATCAGCGCTACACGAAGGTGGTGGCGCGGCGGATGCTGCAGATGGTCCGCCACATCAACTCGGACTGGAAAAGCCATGTCGGCGCGACGGGCGTCACGTGCTACACCTGTCATCGTGGACACGTCGTGCCGCAACAAGTCTGGTTCGAAAGCCCGGGCGAGTCGGCCGGCGGCGGCATGACCGCGGCGAATCCGGACTTGTATTCCCCGCTCGCGACGATCGGCGGATCATCGCTGCCCTACGATCCGTTCACGCCGTACCTGCTGCACGCGATGCCGATCCGCGTCAACTCGACCGGGGCGCTGCCGGACGGCAACCGCAGTTCGATCCAGCAGACCGAAACGACCTACGCGTTGATGATGCACATGTCGACGGCGCTCGGCGTGAACTGCGATTACTGCCACAACACCCGGTCGACGCCGATCTGGAGCACGAGCACACCGAAGCGCGTGACCGCCTGGTACGGCATCCGCATGGCGAGGGAGTTGAACGTCGATTACATGACGCCGCTGACCGCGACCTTTCCGACGGCCCGCCGCGGTGTGCTCGGGGACGTTGCGAAGATCGACTGCGCCACCTGCCATCAGGGCATTTTCAAACCCTTGTACGGCGTGAGCATGGCGAAGGATTACCCGGAACTCGAGGGAACGATGACGCCGCCCGCGCCGGCCGCGACACCCGCCGCTAGCGCCGGCTCCGCGCCGTCGGGCGCCAGCGGCGGAGCAACAACGCGTTGACGACGACCGTGACCGAGGAGGCCGCCATCGCCGCACCGGCGATCATCGGGTTCAGCAACCCGAGTGCGGCCGCGGGCATGCCGATCAAATTGTAAAAGAACGCCCAGAACAGGCCCTGGCGGATCTTTCGATAGGTCGCGCGACTGACGGCGATCGCATCGCCGATCAGCAGCGGATCGCCTCGCATCAGCGTGATCCCGGCGGCGGCCATCGCGGCGTCGGCGCCGCCGCCCATCGCGAAGCCGATGTCCGCGGCCGCGAGCGCCGGCGCGTCGTTCACCCCGTCGCCCACCATGCCGACGTGCCTTCCCGCCGTTTGCAGGCGGCGCACCTCGACGACCTTGTCGTCGGGCAGCACCTCGGCCAGCACCCGTTCGATCCCCAGCGCCGCGGCCACCGCGGCGGCGGTCCGCCGGTTGTCGCCGGTCAGCAGCACGATCTCCAGGCCCGCGCTGCGTAGATCGCGGATCGCCTCGAGCGCGGTGGGTTTGATCGGATCGGCGACCGCGATGAATCCGAGGAGCCGCGGAGCCGGAAGCAACGAAGCCACCCACATCACGGTGCGTCCCTCGGACTCCAGCTTGGAGGCCGCCGCCGCGAGCGGCTCGAAAGAGACGCCGTGTTCCGTCATCAAGCGGCGGTTGCCGATCGCGACGTGATTCCCGTCGATCGACGCGGTGAGGCCAAGTCCGGCGCGGCTCTGGAATTGCGCGACCGGCCGCAGTGAGAGGCCCGTCGCGCGCGCCAGGATCGCGCGGGCGAGCGGGTGCTCGCTGCCGGTTTGCGCCGACGCGGTCAGGCAGAGCAGCGCATCCTCGCCGCCCGGCTCGACCGCGGCGATGTCCGTGACCACCGGCTTCCCCTCGGTCAGCGTGCCGGTCTTGTCGACCACCAGCGTGGTCAGGTCGTGCGCGCGCTCCAAAGCCTCGGCGTCGCGGATCAGGATGCCGGCCCGGGCCGCCGTTCCCGTCCCGACCATGAGCGCCGTCGGCGTCGCCAGACCGAGCGAACAAGGGCAGGCGATCACCAACACCGAGATCGCGGCGATGAGGCCGGTGTCGAAACGTCCGAAACCGAGCCACCAGGTCAGGAACGTGGCGAGCGCGAACGCCAACACCACGGCGACGAAGACCGCCGCGATCCGGTCGACCAGCCGCTGCACCGGCGGCTTCTTCGACTGCGCGTTCTCCACCAGCGCAATGATCCGCGCGAGCGTCGAGCGCGCGCCCACGGCGCTCGTGCGGATGCGCAGCAGGCCGGCACCGTTGATCGATCCGCCGACGACCCGGTCCCCTGGGTGCTTTTCGACCGGCAGGCTCTCGCCGGTCAGCAGGCTCTCGTCCACTCCGCCGGTCCCGCTCATGAGGACACCGTCGACGGGCAGCCGCTCGCCGGGGCGGACCACGACGACGTCATCGACCGCAACCGCGTCTGCAGGCACCTCGATCTCCCCGCCGTCGCGCTCGACCCGCGCGCTCTCCGGTCGCAGCGACATCAACGCGCGGATGGCCGCGGTGGTCGAGTGTTTGGCGCGCGCCTCCATCCATTTGCCGAGCATCACGAGCGCAATGACGACCGCCGCGCCCTCGAAATAGAGCGGACGGCCGGAACCGTCCGCGAGCAGATAGAAACTGTAGAAATACGCCGCCGAGGAGCCGAGCGCCACCAACAAGTCCATGTTGCCCGTACCCGCGCGCAACGCCTTCCAGGCGCCCACGTAGAATCGGCGGCCGAAGTAGAACTGCACCGGCGTGGCGAGGGCGAACGCGACCCAACCGGGCAGCGAAAGTCCGGCCATCGGCAGGATTAGCGGTGCGCACAACACCAGGGCGGCGAACACCCGCCGGCCCTCGCGACGCCTGATCGCCGCATCCTCCTCGGCGGCGGCGCGATCCTGCGCGGCGTCGCCGGTGAGCAGGCGGGCCCCATATCCCGCTCGTTGCACCGCCGCGATGAGATCCGCCGGCCGCAGCACGCCGTCGACACCCAGGACGGTGGCGTGTTCGGTGGCAAGATTGACCTCGGCGTGCAGGACGCCCGGGACCTTGCGCAGGACTTTTTCGACGCGGCCGGAACAACTCGCGCAGGTCATGCCGGAGATCGCGAGTTCGCGCCGCTCGCCGCCCCCGGCGGGGGTCAGCGTCGGTTCGGCGGGCTGCACGTCAACCGGACGATGAGGCGTCGAATCCTCCGGCCTCGACCGCCGCAATCAGGTCGGCACTCGCGGCGGTTCCCGCGACTTCGGCCCGGCCCCGCGCGAGGTCGACGTCGACGGCGGTCACGCCCTGAACCCCCGTCAGCAGCCGCTTGACGGTGTTGGCACAGCCGGCACAGGTCATGCCGGATATCGACAACACGAGCCGCCGCTCCGCAGCCGTTGATCCTTCAGCGCTCATCGCGATTCTCCTGCCGTCCAACCAGGAGCGTCAGTCTAGACCCTAGGGCTCCGGGTAGGTCAAGAGAGCACGGTTGGAAGGATCGACGGGTTCGAGCGACGCAGACGGCCAGAGCCTCTCGCTAGGCCAGGGCAGGATCATGAACCAATGCTCCAGCAGACCGAGCGCGAGCAGCGTGGTGACCAGCACCGTGCCGGCCGCCGACGGCCCTGGCGCCTGCCGCAGGCACTGCTGCGCGAGCAGTGCGAACGCGATCGTCGCCGCGGTCACCGAGACCGGAAACAGGAAGTTCATCGTCCGCCTGCCGAAAAAACCCGTCAGATAACGCAGATGTTCGGGCAGGAATCGCTCGCCGCGGTTCGCCACGCCGAGGAACAGGTTGAGTTTCGCGCTGATCCGCATCGCCCACAGCACGCAAAACGTCCACAGGCCCGTGCGGTTCACCGCGTTCCAGGTCAGCGCCAGGATCAGCAGGCCCGCGGCCACGGTCGCGAGTTCATGGTAGATGACAGCCTGCGTGGCATGCAGGAAATGCGCGTGCCCGCCACAGCCGGATTCGCACGCCCGCTTGCGCGGTCCGGTGATGAAGCCCATCAGGAAACTCATTTCGACCCACGCCCACACCAGGATCGCCGCCGTGAAGGCCGCGTAGCACGCGGCGGGACCGCTTATGCCGGCGCTGGCATGCAGTGCGTGGAGAGCGATGAGCAGCGTGATCGTCGCGCCGAGCAGGCTCCAGCGGAAGGTCTCGCGCGGCAGCCCGTCGAGAAACAGGATCACGCCGGTCAGCGTCCACCAGAGCATCGCGGCGAACAGGGCGGGGGCGGCAAAGGTCATCACGACGAGGCGTCCGCTACCAGGCCGGTGCCGCGCAGATCCGCTCCGGCAACTCGTGTTTGACGACGGGCAGGCAGTACAGCCTCACGAACACGCCGAACGCCGCCGTGCCGAGCACCGCGCGCCGCAACTGCCCGAGGAGGCCGCCACGCGCCTTCGCCGCTGCGCTCGCCACCGCGAGCTCGCGCAGACGCTCGAACCCCCGCCGCAATCTCGGGTCGGTGAGATTCAGGCTGACCGGGAAGACCTGTTTCGAGATCTCGGTCGTGATCTCGAACACCTTGTAATCGTATTCCGTCGGATCCATCGCGAAGGCCTCGTACATGACAGGCCGGGTGTGGTCGCGCACGTACATCGTCGCGAACACCGCGAGCAGGAAGAACCGGATCCAGAGCCTGTTGTGTCCGCGCAGCAGTTGCGGATGCGCACGCAGGATCAGCGCGAACGCCTCGCCGTGGCGGTACTCGTCGTTGCACCATTCCTCGAACCAGCGAAAAATGGGATGAAAGCGCCGCTCCGGATGGGCCTGCAAATGGCGGAATATCGTGATGTAGCGAGCGTAACCGATCTTCTCCGAAAGGTAGGTCGCGTAGAAAATGAATTTCGGCCGGAAGTAGGTGTACTTCTTGTCCCGCCGCAACAATCCCAGGTCGACCGCGAGACCGAAGTCCTTCAGCGCCTGGTTGATGAAGCCGGCATGCCGTGCCTCGTCGCGGGCCATGTAGCCCATGAGTTCGCGAATATCCGCGTTGCGCGACAACCGGCGCTTGATCTCGCTGTAGAGCACGCAGCCGGAAAATTCCGCGGTGACCGAACTGATCAAGAAGTCGAGGAACTCCTGATGCAGGGCCGGCGGAAGCGCGCGGACTTCGGCGTCGAAATCCGCATTGCGCTCGAAGTGATCGCGGTTCGCATCGCGCTTGAACTCGGCCATCATCGAGGACCATTCGGCCCGCACCGGGCCGATGTCGAGCCGCTCGAGCGCGGCAAAGTCCGTCTTGTAGAACCGCGGACTGAGCAGCGTGTCCGCTCCGGCGTGGCGCGTGGCGCCTTCGGCATCTTCTATCGCGATGGCGGTGTTCATCGATGTACTCCCTCGCTGCGCAGCGTCGCGTTCAATATGCCGGCGAACGCGCCGGAGTTCGTCGGCCCGAAGGCCTCGAGATCGACGTGACGCCCGGTCGATGGATCGTCGAGCGACAGACGACCGTCCGCCCATCGGGTAAGCCGAAACGGGGGGGAGACGCCGATGTGCTCCTCGTCGCGTACCAGCGCCAGGCCCCGCAACACGCCTCGCACGAAGCCGTTCGTTCCCGGGGCAAGCGTGTCCAGAAGGCGGCCGCCGTCGGCGGAATAGATCGCGATGGCGCCGTTCGCGCGATCCGCAAAGCGCAGGTCGATGCGCGAGACCACGGCGGAGGGCGCCGGACGGTCGGGGCGATAGCCCGCGAGCCTCGCGGCCGCGACCAATACCAAGGTGGTGAGCACCAGGATGCCGGCGCCGAGCAAGGCGCCGCGCGGCAGAATCGGATCTTCGATGCGGGCGTTCATGCGGTGATCGCCTCCTCGTGCGCGGGCGCGACGGGCGCGGGCGGGGACTCGCGCCGGACCGTCGCGGGCCACGAATGGGCGATCATCGCGTCGGCGAGTATCTTCGCCGCCCTCCCGGCATCGGCCAGCGCGCGAAAGCAGGGTTCGGGATGCGCGAGCCGTCCTGGTCGGACGTAAGGCCAGCTGATCAAATACCCGATCCGCTGATCGTCGCGCAGCCGCATCGCGAGGTCGCCGCCGGAGTCGCCGCGTCGTTTGAGCGCGGCGCCCTGCAGCAGTTCGAACGGCACGTTCATCGTCGTCGGCACCGCGATGCCGTGACGCATGACGATTCGGGCGGTCGTGATGCTGAAGACGGCGGAACGCGCGCTGAAGGACGCGAGCGTGCCGAGAATGAGGCTGGCAATCGTCCCGAGCACGATCATCGGCACGCCGGCCTCCAGGCTCGCGGCGATGCCCGATCCGCCGGCGGCTTGCACGCCGAACCGCCAGAGGAACAGCGCGAGGAAATACGCCGCCACCTTGCGCAGGTGATACGCATCGACGGCCAGACGCCACCAATGCGGGCTACCCTGCCACAACAGCGATTCGCCGCGCGGCAGGGGGGCGGGCAGTCCGCGCACCGGCTCGAACGCGAAGTCGTCGTGACTCATATCAGCGGCTCCGAGCGTGCGGGAGTCGCATAAAGGGTGCCGCCGGCGTAGTACGCGGTGATGGCGTCCTCTTCGCGCAGCGTGACCTCGTCGGCGCTCGCGGTTGCCGGCACGCCGGCGAATTGCGTGCTGAGAATGGATCGAACCTTGACGCGGCCGCGGCCGATGTCGATGTTTGCGAAATGGATCGGCAACAGCACGTGCCTGCCGCCGCTGATCTCGACCTCGAGATAGCGGATCTGCGGTTCGGCCCGGTCCACCCAGAGTTCCCGGACGACGCCCGCCTGGTCACCGTCGGCGCCGATTACCGGCATCCCGCGCGGATCCGGATCGCCGGCGGCCACATGGAAGCCCGCGGCGGCGCGCATCGGCACGATCAGCGGCCTGTGATCGAGCATTCGGTCCGGCCGGTTGGAACGGTCGACGTGCGCGCCGGGTCCAACGCCCGCGTGCATCGGATCCCCATCCGGCTCGAGCGGCGAGCCTCGGTAGACGCTGGTCGGCGTCGCCTTGATCGAGGCCGGCTCGCGCTCGACCCGCGGGGCGAGCACGAGTTCGCCATCGGCCAGCTTGAACGTCTTCGGCGGCGGCATCGCCGGGAATCCCTGGTACCGGCCGGCGCCGCCGCCCGCGGATTCCAACGGGTATCCCTCGCGTTTGTCCTCGCGCCGTAGATACAGGATCAAGCCGGCGAAGAATATCCAGAACGCGTAGAGCACGATCTGCGCCACGTCGATATATCCCGTGAATGCACCTGTCGTCATCGCACCATCCCCCCAGGAAGTCGTGTTCCAGCACCCATCTGCGCCAAATCGTAGCCACCTTCCGCGCCCGTGCCGGCGCGGCGTCCCGTCCGCACCAGCGGTCCGATCGCGATGAGCGTCGCGAACAACAGGGCGATCTCGAGGTGGTACACGAAGCTGTAGCCGGTCGCGGGATTGCGCATCGCCGCGCCGAGCGCGCCGCGCATCGCCAGCTGGGTCACGCCGTCACGCAGCGCGCCGCCGAGCGCGATCGCGACGCCCGCGCTGGTCGCCTGCGCCGCACCCCAGGCGCCGAGCGCGAGCCCGCTCTCCCCGTTGCGCTCGCGATCCATCGCGCCCGCCAGGGTTCCGACTGAGAAGAACCCGCCGCCGAATCCGATCAGCAGCGTGCCCGCGCGAAACAGGGCCGGCGAGCCGACTGGAGCGGCGAAGATCACGGCTGCGAACGCGACCAGGCCGATGAGCGCGCCGTATGCCGCCAGACGACAAGGGTCCGCGCCGCGGCTGAGCGAACGCGCGGAGATCGAGAACGCCGCGAGCGCGCCGCCCGCGAGCATCGCCGTCAACGTCGTGGTCGCACCGACCGTCAGGTGCAGAATCTGACCGCCATAGGGTTCTAGAACGATGTCCTGCATGTTGAACGCCATCGTGCCGAGTCCCACCGCGACCAGAAAACGCGTCGCGTGCGCATGCGCCGCGAACTTGCGCCAGGATTCGCCGAACTTCGCCGTCGAAGCCCGCGCGTCGGCCGGATCGGCCGCCGACGCGCGCCGGCGCGCCTCCTGTTTCCACAGCGCCGCGAGGTTCAGGCCCATCGTCAGCATCGCCGCGCCCTGCACGACCTGGATCAGCCGGATCTCCGAGAAGTTCGCGAGCAGCCGGCCGAACGACAGTCCGCAGGCGACCATTCCGAGCAGCAGCATCGCGTACATCAGGGCGATCACCCGCGGGCGCACCGCAGGTGGCGCAAGGTCGGTGGCGAGCGCGAGACCCGCCGTTTGGGTCGTCTGCAGGCCGGCGCCGACGAGCAGGAACGCGAACGCGGAGGCCACCTTGCCGATCCACGCGGGACCGTGGGTGTCGCCGGACAGCACCAACAGCGCGAACGGCATGATCGCAAGGCCGCCGAACTGCAGCAGCGTGCCGAGCCAGATGTAAGGCACCCGCCGCCAGCCAAGAGCCGAGCGGTGATTGTCCGAGGCGAAGCCGATCAAGGCCCGGAAGGGCGCGAAGATCAACGGCAGGCCGACCATCAGAGAGACGAGCCATGCCGGCACGCCGAGTTCCACGATCAGCACCCGGTTCAGCGTGCCGATCAAGAGCACCGTCGCCATGCCGACGGTGACTTGAAACAGGGACAGGCGCAACAGCCTGCCGAGCGGCAGCTCGGTCGTCGCCGCGTCCGCGAACGGGAGGAATTCCGTGCCCAGCCGCATCCATCGCCGGGTCATCTTGTCCTTGAACCGGCTCATTCCCGCACGATCTCCAGCGCCTGGGACGTGTAGAACCCGCTCGCGACGCGCAGCGTACGCGAGGGGCGCCAACCTCGCAGCAGCGGTTCGGCCCGCAACGCGTCACGCAGGCGCGCCTCCGCGACCGGCTCGATCGCCGGAGCCCGATCCGCCCGGGGAAACATCCGGCCGACCGCGTGCATCGCCGCAAGCAGCGGCGTTCGGGGGGCGAAGGTGAAGAGAATGGAATGCCGGGTTCTCTCGGCCAGCGCCCCGAGCACACGCACCATGTCGGCGGTACGATAGTGGATCAGCGAATCCATTGCGACGACGTGCTCGAAGGTGCCCAGCGATGCATCCAACATGTCGCCGGTGCGTAGATCGATGCGGCCCCCGCCCAGATCCACCGGCAGGCGCTCGCGCGCGATTCGCACGAGAGTCGGCGACAAGTCGATGGCGACGACGGCGGCGCCGCGCCGTGCGGCCTCGACGCTGAGCGCGCCGGTGCCGCAGCCGGCATCGAGCAGCCGCGTCCCGTCCAGGTCCGCGGGCAGCCATCCGAGCAGGGCGGCGCGCATCTGGTCGCGGCCCGCGCGTACCGTCGCGCGAATCCGCCCGACCGGCGCGGTCGATGTCAGGCGCGCCCAGGCGTCGACCGCCGTGCGATCGAAGTAGTTCTGGAGCTGGACGCGCCGCTCCTGGTAGTCCGCGAGCGCCATCAGTCGAATCCCAGCAGATCGAAGATCTCGCGGTCCTTCAAGGGTCCCGCGTCCATCGGCGGCGTGCCCTCCCAGAGGGACTGCGCGAGACGCAGGTATTCGGCCTGCACCGCGTCGACCTCGGGATCCGATTCCATTTCGAACAAGGTGGATTTCTTCAGGCGGCTGCGGCGGATCACGTCCAGATCGGGAAACCGCGCCATGGTTCGCAGCCCGGTCCGTTCGTTGAACTTGTCGATCTGATCGGTCGCGACGCTGCGGTTGGCGATCACGCCGCCGAGCCGCACGGCATAGTTCTTCGATTTCGCCTGGATCGCCGCGACGATGCGGTTCATCGCGAAAATCGAATCGAAGTCGTTCGCGGTGACGATCAGCGCCCGGGCCGCGTGCTGCAGCGGCGCCGCGAATCCCCCGCACACCACGTCGCCGAGGACGTCGAAGATCACGACGTCGGTATCCTCGAGCAGGTGGTGTTCCTTCAGCAGCTTCACCGTCTGGCCGACGACATAGCCGCCGCAACCCGTGCCCGCCGGCGGTCCGCCGGCCTCGACACACATGACTCCGTTGTATCCCTGATAGACGAAGTCCTCGACGCGCAGCTCCTCGCTGTGGAAATCGACGGACTCCAGCACGTCGATCACCGTCGGAACGAGGCGTTTGGTGAGCGTGAAGGTCGAGTCGTGCTTCGGATCGCAGCCGATCTGCAGGACCCGCTTGCCGAGCTTGGAGAACGCCGCCGACAGATTCGACGAGGTCGTGCTCTTGCCGATCCCGCCCTTGCCGTAGACGGCGAACACCTTCGCACAGTCGATTTTCACGGTCGGATCGAGCGCGACCTGCACGCTGCCTTCGCCATCGGCCGGCGCAAACGCGGGGGTCATGCCGCGACTCCTTCGTATATGCCTTCCAAGCGGTCCTCCAGTTCCGAGCCCGCGGCGCGCAGCGCCGCGAGCACCTGTTCGTCGGGCTGCCAGTAGCGCCTCTCCGAAGCCTCGATAAGCCGGTTCGCGACCTTGGCGGACGCGCCCGGGTTCAATTCGGCCAGCCGGGCGCGCATTTGCGGATCGAGGATGAAGGTCTGCGTGATCTGGTGGTACACCCAGGGTTGGACCGCGCCCGTCGTCGCCGACCATCCCATCGTGTTGGTGACATGGGCCTCGATCTGCCGCACGCCTTCGAAGCCGTGAGCGAGCATCCCCTCGTACCATTTGGGATTGAGCGTGCGTGTGCGGGTTTCTAGCGCGACCTGTTCGGACAGCGTGCGCACCGTGCCCGCGCCCGTGGTCTGATCACCGATATAGACCGGTGTCGATGCGCCGCGCTTTGCCCGGCGCACGGCGCTGTTGATCCCGCCGAGGGTGTCGAAGTACGTGTCGACCGTCGTCACGCCAAGCTCAACCGACTCGAGGTTCTGGTAGGTGAGCTGCACGTCCGCGAGCACGCTCGCCAGCAGCTTCGGCCGCGGCTCGGCGCGGCCCGAGCGGCCGTACGCGAAGCTCTTGCGCCGGGTGAAAGTCTCCGCGAGTTCGTCCTGTTCGTCCCAGCGGCCGTTCTCGATCAGATGATTGACGTTGGCGCCATAGGTGCCCTCGGCATTTCCGTATACACGCAGCGCGGCGGTTTCAAGATCGCAGCCGTGCTCCTCGCGATAGCGGAGGGCGTGCTTGCGGACGAAATTCTGGTCGAGCGGCTCTTCGGCCGACGCGGCGAGAAACGAGGCCTCGGCGAGCAGTTTGATCTGGAGCGGCAGCAAATCCCGGAATATGCCCGACAAGGTGGTCATGACGTCGACCCGCGGCCGACCAAGTTCGGCGAGTGGAATGAGCGTCGCTCCGGCGATGCGTCCGTAGCCGTCGAAGCGGGGGCGGGCGCCGATCAGTGCGAGCACCTGCGCGATCGGCCCACCCTCGCTCTTCAGATTGTCGGTCCCCCACAGCACGATCGCCATGGACTCTGGAAAGGGATTGCCGTCGGCCATGTGGCGGGCGATGAGTTTCGCGGCCTGGCGCGCACCGTCCAGAACGGCGAAGGCGCTCGGAATGCGGAACGGGTCGAAGCCGTGCAGGTTGCGGCCCGTCGGCAGCACCGCCGGGTTGCGCACGACGTCGCCGCCCGGCGCCGGACGCAGGAACCGGCCGTCGAGCGCGCGGATGATCGCGTCGATTTCGCGCTCCTCGCGCAGCGCGCGGTCAATATCGCCGAGGTCCGCGAACAGCGCGCGCATCTTGTCGTCCGCGGGGACACCGGCCGCTTCCAGCGCGCGTTCCGCGGGGGCGCCGTCCACCAGGGAGCGCAGCGCGTCCCGATCGAGGCGCGTCCCATGCGACGCCTCGGCGATCGCGGCGAGAAAATCGACGCGTTGCTCGGGCCCGATCGCACCGCCGACCACGTGCAGACCATGCGGGATCAGCGTGTACTCGAGCTCCAAAATCTGCGCGGCGAGCTTGACGATCGCCGCATCCGCACCGCCTTCCCACGCCGGAGCCGGCTGCGCCAGGTCCAGCGCCGCGGCCTGCGCCTGGATGCGGGAGGCGAGCACGGCGCGCGCGGCGGCCGCATCGGCATCGGCCGGCACTTCGCCGACCGCGGAGCGCCAGGCGTCGACGGATGCCTTCAGCTCGATCAGTCCGCGGTACAGGCCCGCGTTCGCGATCGGCGGCGTGAGGTAGCTGACCAGCGTCGCGCCGCAGCGGCGCTTGGCGATCGTGCCTTCCGACGGGTTGTTCGAGGCATAAAGATACACGTTGGGCAGATCGCCGATCAGCCGATCGGGCCAGCACGCGCCGGACAAACCGCTCTGTTTGCCCGGCATGAATTCGAGGGCACCGTGCGTGCCGAAATGCAGCACGGCGTGCGCCCCGAAATCCTCGCGCAGGTAGCGATAGAAGGCGCTGAAGGCATGAGTCGGGGCGAAGCCCTTCTCGAACAGCAGCCGCATCGGGTCGCCCTCGTAGCCGAAGGCCGGCTGGACTCCGACGAACACATTGCCGAATCGCTCGCCGAGGATGTGAATCGAGGAACCGTCGCTGTTATGGCGTCCCGGTGCCGGACCCCATTGCGCCTCGATTTCCCGCAGGTGACGTTCCCGGCGGACATGGTCGTTCACCGGGACGCGCGCGTGCACATTGGCGAGCGCACCATGC
Organism: Pseudomonadota bacterium; assembly: GCA_021780475.1. GTDB lineage: Bacteria > Pseudomonadota > Gammaproteobacteria > Steroidobacterales > Steroidobacteraceae > Bog-1198. The sequence continues at coordinate 23,553 of JAJXYR010000231.1, read as the reverse complement.
CGCGACGCATTTCCCGCGATGATCCTCTGCCGCAGCGCATCGGCGTCCGCCGGCACGTCGACGCGGTATCCGGCGGTCTTCATCGCGTTCAACACGCGGTGCAGCGAGTCGAACACGGCCAGGTGCGCGGCGGTGCCGGTGTTGCCGGCATTCGGCGGAAAGTTGAACAGCACGACCGCCACCTTGCGATCGGCGCGTTCGGCCCGGCGCAACGCGACGAGTTTTGCCACTCGTGCGGCGAGCATGGTCGACCGTTCAGGATGCGCGGCCATGTCCGACGCGCGCGCGCCGTTCGCGGAGCGGCCGCCGAAGACCATCGGACCCGACGAACCGTCGAGTTCCGGAATGGCAACCATCATCGTCGCCTCGACCGGCATCAGTCCGCGTTCCGAACTCTCCCATTCCTCGAGCGTCTGAAACTCGACCGGATGCGCCGCGAGGTACGGAACGTCGAGCGCCGCCAGGGTCTCCTCGGCCGCCTTGGAGTCGTTATAGGCGGGGCCGCCGACCAGCGAGAACCCGGTCAGCGACAGCAACGCATCGATTTGCGCAACGCCGTCCTTCACGAAAAACCGCTCGATCGCGGGCCGCGCATCGAGACCGGCGGCGAAGGCCGGCACAACACGCAGGCCGCGCGCCTCGAGCGCCTCTATGACCCCGTCGTAATGGCCGCAATTGCCCGACAGGAGATAGGAGCGCAGCATCAACAAGCCGACCGTGCCGGCGCCGCCGCCCGCGGGCAGCGCGCCCGCGTCGTCGGCGAAGCGCCCGCGCAAAGCGGGGTGATAAACGCCGACTTCCGGGTATTCGAGCGGCGGCAGCGCCCTGGCGAATTCCCCGGTGGAGGCCCGCTCCGCGCCCCCGGCGGATCCCGCATAACGGCCGGCGAGGTAGCGCGCCATGTTGAGAATGTTTTCCTCCGAACCGGCGAGCCAGTACTGCAGCGTCAGGAAGTAGGCGCGCACGTCCTGCGCGGTGCCCGGAATGAAGCGCAGAAACTGCGGGATCCGGCGCAACATTCTCATCTGGTCCGCACCCGCCGCGCCGGATTTCTTCTTGCCGCCGCGCAGCCGCTTCAGCAACGCGAGCGGGCCGCCGCTCGAGCCGTCCATCACGAACCGTCCCATGCGCGTGAGGCGCACCACCTCGCCGGCGCACATCGCGCAGATCAATGCATCGCAGCGATCACGACGCGCCCGCAGCGCGTCGATCAGCGGGAGGTAGTGATCCTCCATGAACAGCATCGTCACGACGACGATGTCCCCACCCGCGATCGCCTCGCGGCACCGGTCGAGCGCCGCGGCGTCGCTGCCCCATTCGTCGGCCGCATGTATTTCGAGCGATGCGCCGGGCGTCTCCCGCCGCAGCCGGTCGCCGGCGCGACGTGTCGCGCTCGACAGATGGCTGTCCATCGTGACGAGGACGATTCGGACAGCCTTCCGCTCAGCGGCTGAAATGCGCTTTGGCATCGTAGAGGGTCTCCACCGTGATCACTGGAACCGAGCGCTCCCGGGCGAAGCGTTCGGTGTTGCGGCGCGCCTTGCCGCGCACGAAGAACGGAATTTTCGCGAGTTCCTTCTCGGCATCCGCATGCCACGGGAAGGCGTCCGCCGCGGCCGGCGTCGGTGCCGGGGTCGATTTCGATGCGGTTGCCGGCGCGGGCGCCGGCCCCAGATGCGACGGCGGCGCGTCGTCGTGAAACTCGAAGTCGTCGCGGAACATCGTCAACAGGTGTTCCTCGAGACCCATCATCAACGGGTGAACCCAGGTATCGAAGATCACGTTCGCGCCTTCGAAACCCATTTGCGGCGAGTAGCGGGCCGGATAGTCTTGTACGTGAACCGGCGCGGAGATCACCGCGCAGGGGATGCCGAGACGCTTGGCGATGTGCCGCTCCATCTGCGTCCCCAGCACGAGTTCCGGCTGCAGTTCCGCGATCTGCGCCTCCACCTGGAGATAGTCGTCGGTGATCAAGGCTTCGATGCCATGCCGTGCGGCCGCATCGCGTACTTCACGCGCGAGTTCCCGCGTGTAGCTGCCGAGTCCTGCGACCGTGAAGCCAAGCTCATCGGCCGCGATGCGTGCCGCCGCGATCGCATGCGTGGCGTCGCCAAACACGAACACGCGCTTGCCGGTCAGATAGTTCGAGTCGACCGAACGCGAATACCAGGCCGCGCGCGACGCGGCGGCGAGCGCCGGGGCCGGATCGACGCCGGCGAGGCGGGCGACTTCGGCGATGAACTCACGCGTCGCCCCGAGGCCGATCGGGGGCGTCACGACCGCCGGTTGATCGAATGTGCGGCCGAGCCAATCGGCGGCCGGCCGCGCGATCTCCGGATAGAGCACGACGTTGAAATCCGCATCTCCCAGCCGGGCGAGGTCCGCCGGAGAGGCGTCGAGCGGCGCGGTCACGGCCACCTCGACGCCAAGGCGGTCGAGAATCTCGCGCACCGCGACCAGATCGTCGCGATGACGGAAACCGAGCGCCGTCGGACCGAGCACGTTGCAGCGTGCCTTGATGCCGGGCGCGCGCGCAGGCCGCGGGGTTCCGCGCGGCGGCGCCGCGGGTGAGGCCATCGCGCGCACCAGCCGGTAAAAGGTTTCTGCCGCGCCCCAGTTCTCCTTTTTCTGGTAGGAGGACAGATCGAGCGGCACCACGGGAATCGGCAGTTCGAGCGCGCGTGCGAGCCCGCCCGGATCGTCCTGGATCAATTCGGCGGTGCAAGAGGCGCCGACCAGCAAGGCTTGCGGTTGGAACCGTTCATACGCCTCGCGCGCCGCGCGCTGAAACAGGCCGGCGGTGTCGCCGCCGAGATCGCGCGCCTGAAAGGTCGTGTAGGTCACTGGAGGCCTGCGCGGCAGGCGTTCGATCATCGTGAACAGCAGGTCCGCGTAGGTGTCGCCCTGGGGAGCGTGCAGCACGTAGTGAACGCCCCGCATCGCCGTGGCGATGCGCATCGCGCCAACATGCGGTGGTCCTTCGTATGTCCAGACGGTGAGCTGCATGGACTCAGGCCACCAGACGGGTACGGCGCACCAGCGGCCGCGCAAACAGTTCCGCGAGATCCGCCGCCTGCTCGAATCCTTGAATCGGCGTGAACACGAGTTCGATGGACCACTTCGTCGCAATGCCGAGCGCCTCGAGCGGATTGGCGAGCCCGAGCCCGCACACGACGAGATCCGGCTTGAGCTCGCGGCAGCGGTCGAGCTGCTTGTCGAGATGCGGGCCCTCGACGATCGGCGTCGCCGCAGGCAGGGCGGTGAGTTCGCAGGCCATGTGCGCGCGGTGCAGGTACGGCGTCCCGATCTCCAGGATCTGCATCCCGAGTTCGGCGGCGAGGAATCGGGCGAGGGGAATTTCGAGCTGGGAATCCGGGAAGAAGAAGATCCGCTTGCCGGCGAGCAATTCCCGGTAGCGTCCCAGCGCGCCACGCGCGCGCTGCCGACCGGCGTCGGTCGCACGCTCAAAGCGACCCGCGTCGACGCCGAATGCGTCGGCGGCGGCCTTGAACCACGCGCTCGTGCCGTCGGCTCCGAGCGGGAACGGGGCGTCGATGCGCCGTGCCGAGCGCTCCTCGAGCGCGCGCGCTGTGTCGGCGAGAAACGGCTGGGCCAGCAGATAGCGTGTGCCCGGACCGATAGCCGGCATCTGGGTGGAGCGTCGCGGCGGAAGAAATTGCACCCGCGAGATCCCCATCGCGGCGAAGACCGCGCGCATCTGATCCTCGACGACGTCGGCCAGCGCGCCCACGATCAGCAGATTCGCCGGCTGCTCGCGGTCCGCCGCCGGCAGGTCCGGCACGAGCGCGGAAAGGCAGGCATCCTCGCCCTGGGTGAACGTGGTTTCGATGCCGCTGCCCGAATAGTTCAGCACGCGCACCGCGGGCGAGAACTGCGTCGAGAGACGATGTGCCGCGCGCGACAGATCGAGCTTGATGACCTCCGAGGGGCAGGAGCCGACCAAGAACAGGAGTTTGATGTCCGGCCGGCGCGCAAGCAGTTGCTTGACGATGCGGTCGAGTTCCGCGTTGGCGTCGGCCAGGCCCGCCAGGTCGCGCTCGTCGATGATCGCGGTGGCGAAGCGCGGTTCGGCGAACACCATGACTCCCGCCGCCGATTGCATCAGATGCGCGCAGGTGCGCGATCCCACGATCAAGAAAAACGCATCCTGGATCTTGCGGTGAAGCCAGATGATGCCGGTCAGGCCGCAGAAAACCGCCCGCTGGCCGCGCTCGACGCCTGATCCGCTCACAGCGCCCCTCCGGCCGCCAATCGCTCCGGGGATCGACCGCCCAAACGACCGGAGAGTGGATGGCGCGTCATTTCTACCGCTTCCTGACGCCGCGCGGCCCGTAATTTCAGCAGGAACTGCGTTGCGTTCAACATATAAGCGGCATAGGCTAAAAGTGCGATGTACATCTGATAGCGCGCGTGCAAGGCACCGAAGAACAGCGCGACCACGTACAGGGAGTGGAGAGCCACGACGAACATGCTGACCACGTCCTCCCAAAAAAACGCGGCGGCAAACAGGTAGCGGCCGAATACCGCCCGCTCCCAGAGGCACCCGGTACCCATGATCGCGTACAGCACGACGGTCTTGACCAACACCGACATCGACGCCGCGGAATATCCGCGACCGGTCAGCAGAAACCGCAGCACCAACGTGGCGCTGACCAAGAACACCAAGAACTGGATCGGAGCCAAGATTCCCTGGACGAGCGTCCAGCGAGTCGAATCGCGCCGTTGCCGTTCTTCCGCTGTGTATAGCGACATCGTCTTTCGTCCCCCTGGAAGCACCCTAGACCCGTTACACCCCGCGTGTCAACTAAACGATACGTCAAGTCGGCTTGACAATCGGATAGTGACTTGCGATCTTGGGTTCCGGGCGCTTGGGATGGCATGGGGAACAGCGATCGATTGAGAGCAATGACCTCCGCAAAGGAGGCGGGCGCAACCTGCGGGACGCGACGGTCCCGCGAGTTTCAAGGGGGGGGGATCGGCAATGCACGTTGGAGACGTATCGGGCGACCAGTCGAGCGAAGTCTGCAGGGAAGGGTGGGGGGAACCCGCCCAACAATCGACGTCATGCGCGCCGGCCCCCGAGGCTGAACCGGGCCGCGTTGCACCGTCCGACGGCCGCCTGTCGCGGTTGATCCGCACGATCGAGGGCGAGATCGTGCCGCGCTTGGTGCTGTCGCGACGGAGGAGCGGCGGCGTCCTCGAATCGGCCGCCGCACGCGCCCCCGACACCGTGGATGTCGAAGAGGCCGTGCGGCTGTTACTGCACCATGACGTTTCGGTCTGTTCGGCGTTCGTCGCGACGCTGCGCGACCGCGGCGCGACGATCGAGATGATCTGCCTGGATTTGCTCGCTCCGGCCGCGCGCTGCCTGGGCCGCATGTGGGAGGAGGACGAGTGCGATTTCATGCAGGTGACGGTCGGCCTGTGCCGGTTGCATCAGCTGTTGCGGGAACTCAGCGCGGACTTTCGCACGGAAGTCGAGGAACGGGCGGGCGATCGTCGTATATTATTGGCCGCGTGCCCGGGAGAACAGCACACCTTCGGTCTGGCCTTGGTCGCGCAATTCCTTCGCCGCGCGGGGTGGGAGGTTTGGCACGAGTTGCCGACCACTAAAGCGGCGATTTTGGAGATCGCGAGCCAGCATTGGTTCGCGGTCGTCGGACTGTCGCTGGCCACGGAGACGCGCATCGAGGTGTTGACGGAGACGATCGCCGATTTGCGTCGCACGTCGCGCAACAGGGCGGTCGGCGTGCTGGTCGGCGGGCCGCTGTTGATCGCGAGGCCGGAACTGACGCCGATCGTCGGCGCCGACGGCACAGCCGACAACGGGGCACTGGCGGTCGTGCGCGCCGAGCACATGTTGCGCGCCCTTACGGCGACCAATTGACGGAGGGGCGGCCCGCAAGGCTTGCTTCGGAGCGTGAATGATACAAGGTGACGAAGTGAAACCGTTTAGCGTGAAGAACAAGTGCTTCAGTGAACTAGACGCCGACACAGCCGGAAAGCTGATCACGGTCGCATCGGACATCGCGTTGGTCCTGGCCGATGCGAAGGCCGGCGTGATCCGCGATGTGGCGTTCGGCAGCAACGACCTCGCGGATGAGGTCGCGGACGCGTGGATCGGCAAGCCATGGTCCGAAACCGTGACCGTCGAGAGCCGCCCGAAGGTCGATGCGCTGCTGCGCGACTCCGCCGGTCCCGACGCGCCGCGGTGGCGCATGGTCAATCACAAATCCGGCGCCGGCACCGATGTTCCGATCCTGTACGCCGCCGTGAAAGTGGAAAAGAGCGGCGAGGTCATCGCTTTCGGCCGAAGCATGCGCCCCATGGCCACACTGCAGCAGCAGCTCGTCAGCGCGCAGCAGTCGATGGAGCGGGAATTCCTGCGGCTGCGGCAGACCGAAGCGCGCCATCGCCTGTTGTTCCAGCTGTCCTCCGAAGCGGTGTTGATCGTCGACGCCTCGACCCGCAAGATCCTCGAGGCGAACCCGGCGGCTGGAGTGCTGCTCGGCACCGGTGCGAAGGATTTGCTCGGACGGACCTTTCCGGACGGGTTCGATGCGGCGGGCACCGACGCCCTGCAGTCGCTGTTGGCCGCGGTACGCGCGACGGGCCGGACCGACGGACTCGCGGTGCGCGCCGCCGGCGGGGACCGCGAATTCTGGGCGACCGCCTCGCTGTTCCGCGAGGAGAGAGCCTCATTCTTCCTGATCCGGCTGGCCGCCGCCGGGGCCGGCGCGAACGATCCGGCTTCGCCGCGACGAGAATCCAAAGTCATCGAAATCGTCGCGAGCGCGCCCGAAGGATTCATCGTCACCGACCTTGACGGACGCATCCTGTTCAGCAACCGCGCCTTCCTGGACCTGGCGCAGCTCGCCACCGAGGAACAAGCGCGCAACGAGCCCCTGGAGCGCTGGCTGGGCCGACCCGGCGTCGACTTCAATCTCTTGACGGCCCAACTCCGTGAGCATGGATCCCTGCGGCTGTTCGCAACGCAGTTGCGCGGCGAGTTCGGTTCCACCGTCGATGTCGAGATTTGCGCCGTGTCGGTCGTCGACGGCGACGAGCCCTGCCTCGGGTTCACGATTCGCGACGTCGGTCAACGGGTGACGTTCGACCGTCAAGTCGCGCGCGACAAGCCACGATCCGTGGATCAGCTCACCGAGCTCGTCGGGCGCGTGCCGCTGAAGGACCTGGTGCGTGAATCGACGGACATGATCGAGAAACTCTGCATCGAGGCGGCGCTGGAAATCACGGGGGACAATCGCGCCTCGGCGGCCGAGATATTGGGTCTAAGCCGCCAGAGTCTGTATGCGAAGCTGCGCCGCTACGGGCTCGGCGAGCTGACACCGGCCGACGAGCAGCTCGAGTAGGCGGCCGACCGGCGATGTCCGCCCCCGGCGCCTCGGCACTTTCGCATGACCTGCCGTCGCCGCGCGCGGTCGTCGAACTGCTGAAACCCATCACCTGGTTCCCGCCGATGTGGGCCTTCGGCTGCGGCGCGATCTCGGCCGGTGCGCCGGCTGACCGTCGGTGGCTGGCGATCGGAACCGGCGTGTTGCTGTGCGGCCCTCTGCTGTGCGGGGCGAGCCAGGTGATCAATGACTGGTTCGATCGCGATGTCGACGCGATCAACGAGCCGTACCGGCCCATCCCGTCGGGACGCATCCCGGGGCGGTGGGGGCTGTACCTCGCCGTGTTCTGGAGCTTCGCATCGGCGATCGTGGCGGCGGCGCTCGGCGGCTGGGTGCTCGGCGCCGCGCTGCTCGGGCTCGCGCTCGCCTGGGCCTATAGTGCGCCGCCATTGCGGTTGAAAAGGAACGGCTGGTGGGGCAATGCCGCGTGCGCGGTGTGTTACGAAGGACTCGCATGGATCACCGGCGCGGCGCTCCTCGCCGGAACCGCCGCACCTTCCGCCGCGACGCTCGTGATCGCCGCGCTCTACAGCCTGGGCGCCCATGGCATCATGACGCTCAATGACTTCAAATCGATCGAGGGCGACCGGCGCATGGGCATCGGCTCGCTGCCGGTGCGACTGGGCGTCGCCCGTGCGGCGCGCGTCGCGTGCTGGTCGATGGCGCTGCCGCAGGCCGTGGTGGTGGCCCTGCTGGCGGCCTGGGGACGACCGGTTTTCGCCGTCGCGGTCGGCGCGGCTCTGTTGGCACAGTTGGGCTTGATGCGCCGGCTGACGGCGAGTCCGCGCGAACGCGCGCCCTGGTACAACGGAACCGGTGTGACGCTCTACGTGCTGGGAATGCTCGCCAGCGCCATTGCGCTCAGAGGGGTCGGGACATGAGCGGATCGCCGGATGGCTTCGACGTGGTCGTTGTCGGCGGAGGACCGGCCGGGGCGACCGCGGCGACGGATCTTGCGCGCCGGGGCCTGCGGGTGATGCTGCTCGACCGCGGTGGGCGGATCAAACCGTGCGGCGGCGCCGTTCCACCGAAGTTGATCGAGGAGTTCGCCATCCCGGATGAACTGCTGGTGGCCAAGGTGCGCGCCGCGCGCATGGTCTCGCCGGCGGATGCCGCGGTCGACATGCCGATCGACGGCGGCTACGTCGGCATGGTCGACCGGGAACATTTCGACGCGTGGCTGCGCGACCGCGCCCGCGCGGCGGGCGCGGTCCTGCGCCGGGGCGGATTCCATCGGATCGAGCGGGACGACGACGGGTGCGCGGTCGTCCACTACGGCGACGATGCGCGCGACGAGCCAAACTTCTCCGTGAGGGCGCGGGCGGTCATCGGTGCCGACGGAGCGCTGTCGCGGGTGGCGAGGAACTGCATTCCGGCCGCGAGGCGCGTGCGCTACGTGGCGGCCTATCACGAGATCGTGCGCGCCCCCGCCGACGCCACGCCCCGATACGACGGCGCGCGCTGCGATGTCTACTATCAGGGACGATTGTCGCCGGATTTCTATGCATGGATCTTTCCGCATGGTGACACCGCGAGCATCGGCGTCGGCAGCGCACGCAAGGGCTTCTCCCTGCGCACCGCGGTCTGCGCCCTGCGCGAGAGCACGGGCCTTTCGGGCCAGGAGACGCTGCGGCGGGAAGGGGCGCCGATCCCGATGAAGCCGCTCGCCCGCTGGGACAACGGGCGCGACGTGGTGCTTGCGGGCGATGCCGCCGGCGTCGTCGCGCCGGCGTCGGGAGAGGGCATATATTACGCGATGACCGGCGGTCGCCATGCGGCGGCGGCCGTCGCGGAATTCCTGCGCACCGGCGATGCGCGCGCGCTCAAGTCGGCGCGCCGGCAATTCATGCGGGCGCATGGCAAGGTGTTCTGGATCCTCGGACTGATGCAGCGCTTCTGGTATTCGAGCGACCGGCGCCGCGAGCGCTTCGTCAGCATCTGCCGCGATCCCGACGTTCAGCGCCTGACCTGGCAGGCATATATGCACAAGAAACTCGTGCGCTCGACGCCGCTCGCGCACATGCGGATCTTCGCCAAGGACATGGCGCATCTGCTCGGAATCGCGCGCGTATGATCGTCGCGCCCCGCTGGAAGCCGGTTGTCGCGGCGGCGCTCGCGGCGAGCGCCGTGGCGGCGCTCGGCGCGCTGACCACCGACATCGGCGACTGGTACTTCGCGCTGCGCAAGCCGGCCTGGCAGCCGCCAGACTGGGCATTCGGTCCCGCCTGGACGCTGATTTTCGCGCTGACGGCGCTCGCCGCGGTGGTTTACTGGAGGCGCGAGCCGAGCCGCGACGAGCGCTTGCGCACGCTGGCGGCGTTCGCGATCAATGCATTTCTGAACACTTTCTGGAGCCTGCTGTTCTTCCGCCTGCACCGGCCGGACTGGGCGCTCTTCGAGGTCGGGTTCCTTTGGCTGTCGATCCTCGCGCTGCTCGTGCGCTTGCGGCGCGGCTCGGTAACCGCCGCCTGGCTGGTCGCGCCCTACCTCGCGTGGGTGAGCTTCGCCTCGGTGTTGAACTGGACGATCGTCAAACTGAACGGTCCATTCGGCGGATGAAGGACTTGTTCGTTTCGGGACGCATCGTCGACGCGATCGTCGTCTTCATGGCACTCGAGGCATCGATTCTCGTGCTGATCGGAAGGCGCCGGCGGGGAGGGCCGCGCCCGTTTCCAGTGTTGGCGGCGCTGCTTCCCGGATTGTTTCTGCTGCTCGCATTGCGCATCGCGCTGCGAGCCGGATCCTGGCGCCAAATCGCGGTCATCCTGGTGCTCGCGCTTGCCGCCCATTTGCTGGACCTGTCTCTGCGCTGGGGAGCGGCGGCCTGAGCCGCGCGACCTGCCGCCGCCGCCCGCCGTGCGGATGACGTAGGCTCAACTTAACCTTACCTTAAGACACGGGCGCCCGGATTAGCGCGAGAATCGGGCGTCAGCTTCATCAACAGAGGAACATCACGATGCAACAGAAGATTTCCCGTCGTACTCTGATCAAGGGTGGATTGCTCGCCGGAGCCTGCGTTCCGGCGCTGGGTTTGCTCGCCAATGAGGCTGCCGCCGCGGGGCTGACTCCGCTCAGCCCGTCCGATCCGACCGCGTCCGCGCTCGGTTTCGCCGTCGATTCGAGCAAGGTGGACGACAAGACCCATCCGACCCACACCGCCGCCCAGAAATGCGGCACTTGCGCGCAATTCCTCGGCAAGCCGGGCCAGCCGCGCGGCGGCTGCAACATCTTCGCCGGCCACAGCGTGCCGGTCGGCGGTTGGTGCTCGGCCTGGGCTCAGAAGCCGTAACAGGACCGTTCGACGAGCCGGTTCGCGGCCTAGCGCTGCGTCGTGCCGCCCGGGCAGATTCGCCCGCGGCGGCACCCCGCGCGGCGCTCAGCGGGCCGACGCCTCGGCGGCGTCGATCGCGAGTGCCAGGGCGCCCAAGACGCCGGACTGCGCCCCAAGTCCCGGTGCGATGATGTACCGATCGAGCCCGCTCGACAGTTCCGGGCGGTCCAAATAGTCCTGCAGCCAGTGGCGCGCTTGGCAGCGGACCATCGGCAACAGGCGCGCCTGGTTCATGACGCCGCCGCCGAGAATGATCCGCTGCGGCGACAGGGTGAACACCAACTGGGCGCACAACTGACCCAGGTAATCCGCCTCGATATCCCATTGTGGATGCGAATCCTCCAACCGGTCGAGCGGCGCGCCGGAGCGTGCGGCGATCGCCGGGCCCGACGCCAGGCCCTCGAGGCAGTCGCGATGAAACGGGCAAACTCCCGCGAAATCGCGATCGAACGCGTGGCGCCGCGGATAAACATGGCCGATTTCCGGATGCATCAGCCCGTGCAGCGGCCTGCCGCCCGCGAGCACGCCGCCGCCGATGCCGGTGCCGATGGTCACGTAGACGAGGGTGTCGGCATCCCGGGCCGCACCCCAGCGATGTTCCGCACAGGCAGCGGCGTTGACGTCGGTGTCGAAGCCGACGCGCGCGCCGAATTCCCGCGTGAATCCCCCCACCAGATCGACCTGACTCCAACCGGGTTTCGGAGTCTTCAAAATCCGGCCGTACGTCGGCGAGCGGCGGTCGAGATCCACCGGACCGAAGGACGCGAGTCCGATGGCATCGAGGCGCCCATGTTGCGATTCGACGCGATGCAGGAACGCGAAGGTCTCGGCGAGCGTGGACGCCGGGTCGCGCGTCGCCAGACGGTGTTCGGCGATCAGCCGGCCGCTTGCGTCCCCGATCGCGCAAACGAATTTGGTGCCGCCGGCTTCGACGGCGCCGAACAGCCTGGTGTCCGCGGATATCATGGCGTAGGGATGCTCCGGTCCGCTTGGGTCGAGATTCGATCGCGTCGACGGAGTTTATGTCAACGCTGCAAACGGTTGCAATCGGGGAGACGGGCCGCCCGAACGGCCTTTTTCATCAATTCTTTGAATTTGTCCTGACAATCGTTTGTAATAGCTCGAGTCCTCGGGGGAGTGGCGCAATGACCGAACGAACCGCCGATGCCGGCGCCGGCTCGAACATCACACTGATCAAGTGGCTGACGTACTTGATGTTCATGATGTTCGCGATGACCACCGATTCGGTCGGCGTCATCATTCCGCAGGTCATCAAGCGGTTCGGGCTCAGCATGGCGCAGGCCTCGTCCTTTCAATACGCGCCCATGCTCGGCATCGGCGTCGCGGGCTTGCTGCTTGGATTCCTCGCCGACAAGATGGGCCGCAAGCGCTCGATCGTTCTCGGCCTGGTGCTGTTCTCGCTTACCTCGTACCTGTTCGCCGTCGGCGACCGCTTCGCGGTGTTCATCGCGCTGCTGCTGATGTCCGGTTGCGCGATCGGCATATTCAAGACGGGCGCCCTCGCGCTGATCGGCGACATCTCGCGCTCGACCTCGCAGCACACGACGACGATGAACATGGTCGAGGGCTTCTTCGGCGTCGGCTCGATCATCGGGCCGGCGATCGTCACGCGCCTGCTCGGCAACGGCGTCTCCTGGCAATGGCTGTACGTGATCGTCGGCTCAGTCTGCGCGACCCTGATCCTGATCGCGCTGTTGGTGCGATATCCGACCACGGAGCGCAGCGTCTCGGCACCGGTGGACCTGCGGCGCACGCTCGCGATGATGAAAAACCCGTACGTGATGGGATTCAGTCTCGGCGCGTTCTTTTACGTCGCGACCGAATGCGCGATCTACGTCTGGATGCCCACGCTGCTCGCCAAATACCAGGGGTCGGCGATGCTGCTCGCGGCCTACGCCTTGTCTGTATTCTTCATTCTGCGCGCCGTCGGCCGCTTCGTCGGCGGCTGGCTGCTCGCGCTGATTCCCTGGGAAGGCGCGTTGACGCTGCTCAGCTTCTGCATCCTGCTCTGTTTTCTCGGCAGCGCGGCGGGCGGCATCGACGCCGCGGTCTACCTGCTGCCGGTCTCGGGGTTGTTCATGTCGGTGCTCTATCCGACGATCAATTCCAAGGGCATCAGCTGCTTCGAGAAGGCCGAGCACGGCGCGGTGGCCGGCGTGATCCTGTTTTTCACCTGCGCCGGCGCGGCGCTCGGGCCGTACGCGATGGGGGCGGTCAGCGACGCATTCGGCGCGCCGCGCTACGGGTTCTATCTGGCCACCGCGTACGCGGCGCTGCTGTTCGCCGGCCTCGCGGCCAACTGGCTGTTCAGTCCGGCGCGCGCCGAGCTAGACCGCCGCGATCTCAGCGAGTACGCGGCGGCGCAGTCGTCGAGCGGATGATCAGTTCGGTCGGCAACACCTGCGGCAGTTCGCGCTTCCCGGCCAGCACCGAGAACAACGCGTCCACCAAGGTCTTGCCGCCGGCGTCGATCGCCTGACGCACCGTGGTGAGCGGCGGATTGAAATAGGCCGCCATCTCGATGTCATCGTAACCGACGACCGCGACGTCCGCCGGGACCTGCCGACCGTTCTCGCGCAGCGTGCTGATCGCGGTCATGGCGAGCACGTCGCTGCACGCGAAAATCGCGTCGAACTCGATTTTGCGGTTGATCAGGTCCTGGACCGCGGCGCGCGCGCGCGCGGCGACGAACGCCATCGGCACCACGAGCTTGGGATCCGGCGCGAGACGGTGCCGTGTCAGGGCCTGGCGGTACCCTGCGTGGCGCTGCGCGACCTCCGGCAGCCCGATGTCGCCGAAGAATGCGATGCGCCGCCGTCCGAGACCGATCAAATGCTCGACGGCCGCATCGCCGCCGGCGAAGTTGTCGCTGCCGACGGTGCAATACAACTGTTGCGGCATGTGCGCGCCCCAGACCACCATCGGCACCTGGCGCGCGGCGAGCTCGTTCAATTGATCGTGATGGTGCCACTGGCCGATCAGGATGACGCCGACCGCGCGGCCGGTGTCGTACGGCAGGGCCGCGGCATCCAGACGTTCCGCATCGACGCGCGACAACAGCATGTCGAAGCCGCGCTCGGTGAGCGCATCGGCGATGCTGCCCAGCATGCGCAGGAAGAATGGGTCGCTGACGTGCTGCCCGCTGGCGGCCTCATAAGGGACGACGACCGCAACGGTTCGGTTTTGCTGCAGGCGCAGGTTCTTGGCGCCGACGTTGATCGTATAGTTCACGGAACGGGCCAATTCGGCGATACGCGCCCGGGTTTCCTCGTTGACGACCGGGCTCCCGCTCAAGGCGCGCGACACCGTCGACGTCGACACTCCGGCGAGGCGGGCGATGTCGGCCATTTGCAGCCGCTGCCGCGCGGCGGCCGATAGCGGAGGAGATTTCGCGCGTTTTTCCGCCATGCCGTTCCCGTGAAATCGCAGGACCGGCATCATAGCGCAGCGGCCCGAACCCGTGCACCAGACGGCGTAAAACTGATGCGGATCACTATGCGGCGCGCCGCCCGCCCGTAGGCTGCCGCCATGTCCATCGTGATGCCGCAAGCCCGTTCGGGAGCCGTGATGCCGGTCGGGCGGCGCCCGCCGCCGTCGATCGACCGCGGCGACCTGATGGGCCGGCTGGCGCGCGTGCTGCCCGCCGCTGAAATCGCACTCGCCCTGCCGGTGCTCGAACGGATCGCCGAATTGAAGGCGGTGCGCGGCGCGGTGGTCGTCGCGCACAATTACCAAGTCCCGCTGATCACCGCCGGCACCGCCGATTTCGTCGGCGACTCGCTCGCGATGGCGCGCTTCGCCGCGGCCTGCGATGCACCGGTCATCGTCGTCTGCGGCGTGCACTTCATGGCCGAGACGGTCAAATTGCTGTGCCCGGGCAAATCGGTGCTCAGCCCGAACCCGCTCGCCGGTTGTTCGCTCGCCGCGTCGGTCACCGCGGCCGACGTGCGTGCCCTGCGGGCGCGCAATCCAGGCGCGCCGGTCATCGCCTACGTGAACACGAGCGCCGCGGTCAAGGCCGAGTCCGACATCTGCTGCACTTCGGCGAACGCCGCCGCGGTCGCCGTGTCGCTGCGCACGTCGCGCGTGATCATGGTGCCGGATCGGCATCTGGCCGGTTTCGTCGCGCGCCAGACGGGCCTCGATGTCGTCAGTCATGCCGGGGAATGCGAGGTGCACGTGAAGTACACGGGCGCCGACGTCGACGCGTACCGCGACGAGGTGGGGGCCGTGGTGCTCGCGCACCCCGAATGCCCGGCGGACGTCCAGGACCGCGCCGATTTCGTCGGCTCCACCGGCGCCATGGCCGAGTATCTCGGCGTGCATCGGCCGCGCCGCGTATTGCTGCTGACGGAGTGCTCCATGGCCGACAACGTCGCGGTGCTGCACCCGGAAATCGAGTTTCTGAAGCCCTGCAACCTCTGCAGCCACATGAAGTCGATCACGCTGGACGGCGTGATGCGGGTGCTCGAGGAACCCGGCAACCGGATCGAGATCGACCCGTCCCTCGCCGATCGCGCGCGCCGCCCGATCGAGCGCATGCTCGCCCTGTAGCGGGGCGCGGCCCGCGAGCCCGGTGGAATCCCTGGAAACGGACATCCTCATTGTCGGGGCCGGCGCCGCCGGCCTGAGCGCGGCCCTGCATGCCGCGCCGCGCCCCGTGCTGCTGGTGGCGCCCGAGGGTCCGGACGGCACCAGTACCGCGGCGGCAAAGGGCGGAATCGCCGCTCCGCTCGGCCGTGGCGATTCGATCGCGCTGCACGCGACGGACACACTGATGGCCGCCGACCACTCCGGCTGCGAATCGACAACGGCCGCGATCGTCGCCGCAGCCGCCGACGCGATCCGCTTCCTGAGGGAGCATGGCTTGCGGTTCGACGACGAGGGCGGCGAACCGCACCTGCACCTCGAGGCAGGGCATTCTCTGCCGCGGATCCTGCACGCCGACGGCGACCGCACCGGCGCGGCGATCCAGGCCACCTTGTGGAGCGCCGCGCGCGCCGCGGCGCACATCACGATCCGTCGCGACCTCACCGCCGTGCGTCTACAGGCCGACGACGCCGGCATCACCGGGATCGTCGCGCAGGGCCTGCGGGGTGACAACCTGGAGGTTCACGCCGCGCAGACGATGCTCGCCACCGGCGGCCTGGGGCAATTGTTCGCGGCGACGACCAATCCAAGGCATGCCGCCGGTGACGGACTGGCGATGGCGCTCGCCCGGGGCGTCCGGGTCGCGGGCCTGGAATTCGTGCAGTTCCACCCGACGGCGCTGTACTGTCGCAGCGACCCGCTGCCGTTGTTGACCGAGGCGCTGCGCGGCGCCGGCGCGCGCCTCGTCGCCGACGGCCGCACGTTCATGCACACGCTCGATCCCCGCGGGGACCTGGCGCCGCGCGACATCGTCGCGCGCGGCGTCTGGGAGCACGCGAGCCACGGTGAGGACGTGCGGCTGGATGCGACCGCGATTTTCGGCTCCGGCAGGGCGGGAGAGTTTCCGAGCGCGCTCGCCGCCTGCATCGCTCAGGGCATCGATCCGGCCGCCAAACCGATCCCCGTCACCTGCGCCGCCCATTTTCACATGGGCGGCATCGTCATCGACCAGGTCGGCCGCACGAGCCTGCCGGGTCTGTGGGCGGCGGGGGAGGTCGCCTACACGGGGCTGCATGGTGCCAATCGCCTCGCGAGCAACTCGCTGCTCGAGGCCATCGTGATCGGCAGCGCCGCGGGCGCCGCGCGGCGCCGCGCGGGCGGCTGCAGCCGCCGCGGGCGCACCGGATCGTCGATCGCGCCGGCCGCGCTCGATCTGGCGCGGCCGGAATGGCCGCAGTTGCGCAAACTCATGTGGGGCGCGATGGGGCCGGTTCGCAGCGGCCCGGCGCTGTCGACCGCGCTCGCGCGGCTGCGGCGACTCGGTCTCGCCGTGGATCCCACCCAGGTCGCGCTGCGCCAGCGCATTGCGCTTGCCGAGGCGATGCTCGTCGCCGCGCGCGCCCGTTGCGAAAGCCGCGGCGCTCATTGGCGCAGCGATTTTCCGATCCGCGATCCCAGCCGGGACGGCGCCGGCGCACTCGGTATAATGGCGCGCCCATGACGGGCGCGACGCCTGGTGACCCCCTTGGATCTGAAAAAACTCGTAGCCGATGCGCCGGATTTCCCGAGGCCCGGCATTTTGTTCCGGGACATTGCGCCGCTGCTGCGCGACCACTTCGAGGCCACGATCAGCGCGCTCGAACGGCTGCTCGATGAGACGGAGTGGCGTGGCATCGAGGCGCTGGCCGGCATCGAATCCCGCGGCTTCGTGCTCGGGGCGGCCCTCGCGGCGCGTCGCCGCAAGGGATTCGTGCTGGTGCGCAAACAGGGCAAACTGCCGCCTCCGGTCGTCGACATGGCCTACGACCTGGAATACGGTTCGGGCGTGCTGGAACTACAGCCGGGCCGCGGACGGCTGCTGTTGATCGACGACGTGCTGGCGACCGGCGGGACCCTGGGAGCCGCCGCCGACCTGTGTGTGCGCGGCGGCTACGAGGTGGCGGCGCTCGCGGTGTTGATCGACCTGAAGCTCAACACCGATTTTTCATGGCGCGGTCTGCCGGCGCGCGCCGCGATCGTCTATTGAGCCGGCGCGCGTGTCCGCTGCGTCCGAACCGCTGGTGATGATGGCCCTGCCGGCTGAATCGAACGGGGTGTTCGAGGCCGCGGGCGTGAACGTACTCTATTGCGGCGTCGGCAAGGTCAACGCGGCGCGCGCCTTGAGCCGCGAACTGGCGCGCTGCGCGCATCAGCGGATACCGCTTCCGACGGTGCTGAACTTCGGCTCGGCCGGCAGCCGTCGCCACGACACGCACCGCTTCCTGGCCTGCCGTCGCTTCGTCCAGCGCGACATGGACGCGAGCGGCCTCGGATTCGAACTCGGGGTCACCCCGTACGAGGACGTGCCCGCCTGCATCGAGTTCGATCCGCTGTTCCCCGGCCTCCCGGAGGCGGTTTGCGGCAGCGGCGATTCCTTCGCCACCGCCGAGTCGGGCGTGCCCTGCGACGTCGTCGACATGGAGGCCTATGCGCTCGCCAAGGTTTGCTGGTTGGAGGGTGCGCGCTTCGGCTGCGTCAAGTACGTCAGCGACGGCGCCGACCACGCCGCCGCCGCGGCCTGGCAGGAGAACGTGCACCGTGCCGCGGAGGAGTTTCTACGCCTCTATCGCGAGCTGGTCGGGCGCTGACGCGGCTACCTCGACGAGGCAGTCGTAGAACGTCGGCGCGCGGCCGATGTCCGTCAGACGTTGGTGGGTCAGTTCGTTGGCATTGGTGCCGGCGACGCCGAACTTGCGCCACCAGACGCCGAGCGCGACGACGACGCCGGGCCGGGCGCGGTCGGTGACCTGCAGGCGGCAGCGGTACTCGCCGCGATCATTGTACGTGCGCACCATCGCGCCGTCGCTCAAGCCGCGGCGGGCGGCATCGTCCGGATGCATCTCCAACAGCGGCTCGCCCTCGATGCTGCGCAGGCTGCGGACGTTGACGAAGGTGGAATTGAGGAAATGCCGCGCCGGCGGCGAAATCATCGCGAGCGGATAGCGCAGCGCGAGTTCCGGCGCGGACTGGACCGATTCGTAGGGCGCGACGAAATCGGCCACCCCGAGCGCGGCGGGCGCGAACTGGGCGCGGCCGTTCGGCGTCGGAAACCCGCCGTCGGCGAACGGCGCGTCGGCCAGCGGCAGGCGCCACCAGCCGGTGCGCCGCAGCCGCGCGAAGTCCACGGTGGCGTCGAAGGCCTGGGCGCCGATCTGCTCGTCCGTATCGGCGAAGCAGTCCTCGGTGAACCCCAGGCGCGCGGCCAGCGCGCGGAATATCGCGGTGTTGGGCCGCGCCTCGCCCAGTGGCGCGATCGCCGGTTCGTTGACCAGCACGTAGGTGTGTCCATAGCTCGCGTGCACGTCGAAGTGTTCCAACTGCGTCGTCGCGGGCAGGATGAAATCCGCGTGATCGGCGGTGTCGGTTTGAAACTGTTCGAGGACGACCGTGAACAGATCCTCGCGCGCGAAGCCGCGCACCACCTGGGGGGACTGCGGCGCGACGGCCACGGGATTGCTGTTGTAGACGACCAGCGCCTCGATTTTCGGTCCGAAGCCGGGAGCGGCCTCGCGCAGCAAGGCCTCGCCGATGGCGCTCATATTGACCGTGCGCGGCGTCGGGGCCGGCAGCAAGTCCGGCCGTTCGAGCGCGTTACGGCGGATCGGCGCGAAGCCGGACGAGGAGAGCAGCAGGCCGCCGCCGCGCCGCCGCCAGGCGCCGATCAGGCAGGGCAGGGCGGCGATCAGACGCACCGCGCTGCCGCCGCCGCGGGCGCGCTGCATGCCGTAGTTCAGCCGGATCGCCGACGGTTCGACGGTCGCATAATCTCGCGCCAGGCCGCGGACCTCCTCCGCGGTGAGTCCGCACACGGCCGCCGCGCGTTCGGCCGGCCACAGCGCCGCCTGCGCGGACAATTCCGGCCAGCCGTCGGTGTGGCGCCGGATGTAGTCGTGGTCCAGCCAGTCGTTGCGCACCAGTTCGTTGATCATGCCGAGCGCCAGGGCGCCGTCGGTGCCCGGCAGCAGCGCGATGTGCTGATGACACTTATCGGCGGTTTCGGTGCGCCGCGGATCGATGCAGATCAGCTTGGCGCCGGCCCGCTTGGCTTCCTGGGCGAAAGTCCAGAAATGCAGGTTCGACGCGATGCTGTTGCTGCCCCATATCAGGATCACCCGGCTCTCGCGATAATGCTCCACGTGCATGCCGACGCGGCTGCCGTAGGTCGCGTTCAAGGCCGTGCCGCCGGCGCTCGCGCAAATCGTCCGATCGAGCAGCGAGGCGCCGAGCCGGTGAAAGAAGCGGGCGGCGATCGATTCGCCCTGGACGAGCCCCATCGTGCCGGCGTAGCTGTAGGGCAGGATCGCCTGTGGATCGCGCGCCGCGATCGCGCGCAGCCGCGTCGCGATTTCCTCGAGCGCCTCATCCCAGCTCACCCGGGTGAAGCGCCCGCTGCCTTTGGGTCCCGCGCGTCGCAGCGGGTGGAGGAGCCGTTCCGGGTGGTAGGTGCGTTCGGTGTACCGCGCGACCTTCGTGCAAAGCGCCCCGTGCGTGGGAGGATGGTCGGGATCACCCTGGATCCGGACGGCGACGCCATCTTCGACGGTGACGCGGATCGCGCAGGTATCGGGGCAATCGTGCGGGCAGGCGGCGTGGACTGTGGTGCGTTGACCCATCGCGCCGCCAGGATACCACCCGCGGCGGCGCGGGCAAGCACGTTACAATGGGAACCTCATCCGTCTTCAACCGAGGTATGCATGGGTACGTCATCAGCCGCCGGCCTGCGGGTCGCCGACGCGATCGTCGAGCGGCTCAAGGCCCACCGGGTCCGTCGTGTATTCGCGGTAGCCGGGGAGAGCTATCTTGACGTGTTGGACGCCCTGTTCGACGCGCGCGGGACCATCGAGCTGATCACCTGCCGCCACGAGGCCGCCGCCGCCAACATGGCCGAGGCGACCGCGAAACTCACCGGTCGCTGCGGCGTCGCGTTCGTCACCCGCGGTCCCGGGCTTGCGCACGCGAGCATCGGGGTGCACACCGCGCAGCAGGATGCGACGCCGATGGTGCTGTTCGTCGGCGAGATCGCGCGCGAGGATCGGTATCGGCGCGCATTTCAAGAGGTGAATCTCGCGTTGACGTTCGCCGACCTGGCCAAGGGCGTGCTGCAGATCGACGTGCCGGGGCGCGCCGCCGAAATCGTCGATCGCGCCCTGCAGCTCGCGACGGCAGGGCGGCCCGGCCCGGTGATCGTCGGGCTGCCGGAGGACGTGCTGGGCGAGGTCTGCGCGTCGGTCGCGGGCGCCGCCCCCGTGCGCATCGAGGCGCCGTCACTCGCACCGGCGCTCGCGCGCGCGATCGGCGTGCGCCTCGCCGCCAGCGAGCGACCGCTGTTATGGGTCGGGGGCAGCGGTTGGAGCGCGGCGGGCGTCGATGCGTTGCGGCAATTCGCCGAGACCTGGGAATTGCCGGTGGTCACGAGCTTTCGCCGCAAGGATCGTTTTCCGAACGGGCACGCAAGTTATGCGGGCGAGTGCGGCTTCGGCACGCCGCCGACGCTGATCGAGCGTTTGCGCGGCTCCGACCTGTTGTTGGTGCTGGGAGCGCCGCTCGGCGACGTTGAAACCGGCGGATACCACTGGCTGGATCGCGCCACCACCGCCGCGCGCTTGATCCACGTGCATCCGGATTCCGAGACCCTCGGCGCCGTGTTTCCGGCCGGGCTCGCCGTACAGGCCGCGGCGGATGAGGCCGCGGCGGCCCTTGCGAACCTGGAACCGCCGTCCGCGCCGCGCCGCTGGGCGGCGTGGACCCGGGCCGCCCGAGCCGAGCACCTGGCGTTCGGCGAACCGGTCGCCGTCGGCGGGGACGTGAATCTGTCGGTGCTCTTTCGCGAACTGCGCGCAAGCCTGCCGCCGACCTCCATCGTCACCAATGGCGCCGGCAATTACGCCGCCTGGCTGCACCGGTTCTTCGCCCACGACGCGTTCGGCACGCAGCTTGCCCCGGGGAGCGGCGCGATGGGCTATGCGGTGCCCGCGGCGATCGCCGCGAAGCTCGAGCACCCGGAGCGCGAGGTGGTCTGCGTCGCCGGCGACGGTTGTTTTC
Source organism: Pseudomonadota bacterium (assembly GCA_021780475.1). GTDB lineage: Bacteria > Pseudomonadota > Gammaproteobacteria > Steroidobacterales > Steroidobacteraceae > Bog-1198. Next base: position 2,094 of record JAJXYR010000231.1, on the reverse strand, counting down.
TGATGGCATCGCAGGAGCTTGCGACCGCGGCCGCGCTCGGGCTCGGCATCCTGTTCCTGGTCGTCAACAACGGCAGCTACGGCACCATCCGCATGCATCAAGAAAACCGTTTTCCGGGCCGCACGATCGGTACGACCCTGCGGAACCCGGACTTCACGGCGCTCGCGCGGGCCTACGGTCTGCACGCCGCGCGGGTCGGCACCACCGCCGGGTTCGCGCCCGCCCTGGCCGCGGCGCGCGCGGCCGGGGGGCCGGCGTTGATCGAAGTGCTGACCTCGGTCGACGACATCGCGCCGGGCCGACGCTTGAGCGGCGCGACCGCTTAGCGCGGCGCCGGACCCTGCGCACCGGCGGATTGGGCGGCCGATTGCAAACGATTGTGGTGCCGGATATTCTGGGTGCGGGGTCAGGCGAGGCGCGCATATATGTTGAACCGGCTGCGAGTGCGGGCCGCGGTCCGTGATCCGCGAGCGGACGGCTCTTGAATCTCGGGCTGCATCTGGCCGCGATCGACTGGGCGATCCTCGGCGCCTATTTCCTCGTCGTCATCGGCGTCGGCGTGGTGCTGAAGCGCAGCGTCCGCGACAGCACCGACTTCTTCCTGTCGGGCCGCTCGATTCCGGCCTGGGTCGCCGGCCTCGCGTTCCTGTCGGCGAATCTCGGCGCCCAGGAAGTCATCGGCATGGCTGCGTCCGGCGCCAAGTACGGCATGGAGACCAGCCACTTCTACTGGGTCGGGGCCATTCCGGCGATGGTCTTCCTCGCCGTGTTCATGATGCCGTTCTACTACGGATCGCGCGCCAGATCGGTGCCGGAGTATCTGCGCCTGCGTTTCGACGAGAAGACCCGGGCGTTCAACGCGCTGTCATTTTCGGTGATGACGGTGATGTCCTCGGGCATATCGATGTACGCGATGGGCCTGCTGTTGAACCTGTTGCTCGGCTGGGACTTCAACGCGAGCATGTGGATCTGCGCCGGAATCGTGCTGGTCTACATCGTGCTCGGCGGCCTGAGCTCGGCGATCTACAACGAAGTGCTGCAGTTCTTCCTGATCGTGTTCGGGTTCGCGCCGCTCGTGCTGCTCGGACTGCGCGACGTCGGCGGCTGGCACGGGCTGCAGGCGGGCCTCGCCCAGGTCGCCGTGGCGCGCGGCTACGCGCCCGGCGCGTGGAGCGAATCGTGGCGCCATCTCGGCAGCGCGTCCGGGAACCCCATGGGTGTAGACTGGTTCGGCATGGCGATGGGCCTGGGCTTCGTGCTCTCGTTCGGGTACTGGTGCACCGACTTTCTGTTGATCCAGCGGGCGATGGCCGCGGAGTCGATGACGGCCGCGCGGCGCGCGCCCTTGATCGCGACGGCGCCGAAAATGCTGTTTCCGTTCCTCGTGATCCTGCCCGGCATGATCGCCGTCGTCCTTCAACAGCATGCCGCGGCGGGCGGATTCTCGCTGCCCCACAAGGTGGACGGTTCGACCAATTACGACCTGGTCATCCCGGAGATGCTCGCGCGTTATTTCCCGCACGGCATGCTCGGGCTCGGCCTGACGGCGCTGATCGCGAGCTTCATGTCGGGGATGGCCGGCAACGTCACCGCGTTCAACACCGTTTGGACGAACGACATCTACCGGCCTTACATCCGGCGCGGCGCGAGCGACGCCCATTACCTGTGGGTGGGCCGCGTCGCCACCGTCGCGGGCATCGCCGCCTCGCTCGCGGCCGCCTACTTCGCGTCCGCGTTCAACAACATCATGGACGTGCTGCAGTTGGTGTTCGCGTTCATCAACGCGCCGCTGTTCGCGACGTTCCTGCTCGGCATGTTCTGGCGGCGGGCCAACGGCCACGGTGCGTTCGCCGGTCTCCTCGGCGGCACCGCGGCGGCCGCGCTCCACCACGGACTCAGCCTGCCGGCCCACGCCGCGGCCGGCATCAAGGGCGGATGGATCGTCGTGCTGCACGTGTATCCGAGCGTGATGGCGCAGAACTTCTGGACCGCGATCTACGCGTGGACCGCCGGCTTCCTGCTGACCGTGTTCGTGAGCCTCGCCACCGCCGCACCGGATGCGACTCGGCTCGGCGGTCTCGTGTACTCGCTGAC
>JAJXYR010000017.1 GCA_021780475.1 Pseudomonadota bacterium | reverse complement strand
GCTGTGCGACCGCGGCGGCCCCGGCGATCGCGGGCGGCCGTGCGGAACCTGCGCCTCCTGCCTGCTGTTGCTGGCCGACAACCATCCGGATGCGCATGTCGTGCGGCGCGAAGAGGACGCGCAGCAGATAAAAATCGACCAGGTGCGCGAGCTGATCGAAACGCTCTCCCAAAAGAGCTACCGGGGCGGTTACAAGGTCGGCTGGATCGAGAACGCCGAGGCGCTCAACGTCAATGGGGCGAACGCGTTTCTGAAGACGCTGGAAGAGCCGACCTCCCGCACGCTTCTGATCCTCACCGCCACGCGCGCTCATCGGCTGCCGGCGACGATCTTGAGCCGCTGCCTGCGGCTTGCGCTGCGCGCGCCGGACACCGACAGCGCGCGCGCCTGGCTGGTCGCCGAAGCCGGGCCGGGCGACTGGGATGCCGCGCTCGCGCTCGCCGGCGGAGCGCCGCTGCTCGCGGCCGAGTTTCGGGACGGCGGGCTCGGGGAGCTGGACCGCGACATGCGCGAGGCGGTTGCGCAGCTTGCCGCGCAGGCCGTCGACGTGACGCTGCTAGCCGAGCGCTGGACCCGGGGCGATCCCGTGATGCGCGTCGCCTGGCTTGAGAACTGGATCACAGGGCGGATCGTTGCCGCGCTTGGAGGCCCGGGTTCCGTGCAAACTGCGGAACCGGTCCGCTTGCCTGGCGCTTTACTTAAGGCCAAGATACGAAGCCTGTATGCGCTGCTGGACGCCGCCCGGGAATTCAAACGGCTTGCGTCGACCGGGCTGAATCAACAACTCGCCCTCGAGGCGCTGCTGTTGCGCTGCCGGGGCGCGCTCTCTTGAGCCGTAGGTTTGTCGAGACTTGATGACATTGCGAAGCCCAAATAACAAGCCGGGTCTGCTGACCCTGACGATCAAGGACAAGAGTGCGCTCTATCTGGCGTACATGCCGTTCGTCAAGAACGGCGGACTGTTCATCCCGACGAACAGCAATTACCGACTGGGCGACGAAGTGTTCATGCTTCTGAATCTCATGGGCGAGGAGGAAAAGCTCCCCGTCGCCGGCCGCGTGATCTGGATGACGCCGAAGGGCGCCCAGGGCAAGAGAACCGCCGGTATCGGCGTGCAGTTCAGCGAACAGGACCGCGGCATCACCCAGAAGAAGATCGAGAACTACCTCGCGGGCGCTCTCGGCGGCGACAAACCCACCCACACGATGTAGCGCGCGGCCGGCGGCGGCGCGCAACGGATCATTTCAGACGGGGCGGGGGCGCGTGGCCTCGGTGCCGGCGAGTCCGCCGCGAAGCACGTACGCGTCGTAGCCACGCTCGCACAGGATGTAGGCGGCCGCGGAGCTGCGGCGGCCGGTGTCGCAACAGACGATGTACGGCGTCTTCTTGTCGAGCGCGTTCAGCTTCAGCCGGATGAAATAGAGCGGGATGTTGACCGCATCGTCGATGCGGAAATTCTGGAACTCGCTCGGCAGTCGCACATCGAGCCATTTGCCGCCGCGGGCGATCACGTCCTTGGCTTGATCGTAGTCCAGCCACTGCAGCAGCGGTTCATTGAGCAGGGTCTGGAAGTCCTGCTTGCCGAGGCGCATCAGCGTGCCTTCGGTCGACATGACGACCGTCGCGTTGCGCTTGGCTTCCGCGATCAAGGCTTCCTCGCCGAAGCTGTCGCCGGGACCGAGTTCGGCGAGTTTGATGCCCTCCTTGTTGAGCGGCGTCTCACGCGTGACGACACAGCGCCCGGCGATCACGACGTAGAAATAATCCCCTTCGGTGCCCTGCTTGATGACCACGTCGCCCGCGCGGTAATTGATCCGCTGCATGCGCATGAATATCGCCTGGATGTTCGCCGGCGGAATGCGGTGGAACGCCTTGGTCTGCAGGAGCGTCGTCATCCAGTCGCCTTCCTCCCCCGGGACGTCGCCGTTCAGTTCCGCGACCTCGTACTGTCCGGTCTGATCCCAGGTCAGGAGCACGTCCAGCAGATCGCTGTCGATGACGATGTATTCGAGATCCGTCGCGGCGCGCGCGGTGAATTTACGCGGCAGGCCGGGGGCCAGCGCGGCGCGCGCCTCCGGCGAGCGTGCCTGGACGCTGCCGATGGTGCGCTCGTCGAGCCGGTAGTCGATCCTGCCGGAGACCAGGTAAAAAGTGCGCTTGTCGTTGTCTCCTTCCTTGAACAACAGCCGACCGGCGCCGAGCGTCTTCACCTGGGTCTTGCGGGCGAGGGCGTGCAGATTCTCGGCCTTTAGGCCGTCGAGCGGCGAAAAGCTCTTTAGCAAGGCAAGGTCGATCGGTCTTTCATCCATCGAGATACGGTGCCGCCGAGGTCAATCCAACCCCATGATTTTCTGCGTAAAGACTACCATATGTGGCACGACCCCGGGGTGCCGAGTGGGTCACAGCGCGGTCCCGTCCCAGCCGGCATCGGGGCGAAATCGTTCTCCGTGGCGCAGAGCGAGTTCTTCGAGGCGTGCGCGTACCGCTTCGGTGCCGCGCGCCCGGGCGTAGGCGATGGGGCCGCCGCGGAACGGGGCGAAGCCGGTGCCGAATATCGCGGCGCCGTCGACCAGGTCGGCGTCGTCGACGATCCCCTCGCGCAGCACCGCGACAGCCTCGTTCACCATCGGCAGGATCAACCGATCCTCCAAGTCCTCCGGGGTCCGCGGGACCGGTCCCGGGTTGCGGAGCGCCTTGCCGGCGGTCCAGGTATAAAAGCCCTGCCCGCTCTTGCGGCCGAATTTCCCCGCGGCGACGAGGTCGACGAGGACCTGCGGTACGCGGCGACCAAAGGCGCCGGCCAGCACGCGTCCGACCTGCAAAGCTACGTCCAAGCCGATCACGTCGACCAGTTCGATCGGTCCCGTCGGCATGCCGAAGCCGAGGCCGACCGCATCGATCAGTTCGGCCGGAATGCCCTCTTCGTAGGCGAAAATCGCCTCGTTGAGGTAGGGCACTAGGATGCGGTTGACGGCGAATCCCGGCGCACTTCGGCACGCGAGCGGCAGCTTGTCCAGCCTGCGCGCGAAGGCGGCCGCGGCCGCAGCGACGTCGGGTCGCGTCGCGGCGCCGGCGACGATCTCGACCAGCTGCATCTGCGCGACCGGGTTGAAAAAATGGAGGCCGACCAGGCGCGACGGGTCGGCGAGCCGGGCGCCCAGCGTCTCGAGCGCGATGCTCGATGTGTTCGTCGCGAGGATGGCCCGCGGCTTGAGCCGTGGTTCGAGCGCGGCGTACAGCGCGCGCTTGGCATCCGGATCCTCGCCGATCGCCTCGATCACCAGGTCGGCGTCTTCGACTCCGGCGCCGTCGGCGTCCAGCCGCAGACGCGCCGCGGCGAGGCTCGCGGCTTCGGGATCCTTGATGCGCTTGTCGAACAGTGCCTGCGCGCGCATCCGGGCCGCGGCGAGCACCTCGTCGCCGAGGTCCTGCAGCGTCACGTCGAGGCCGCGCAGGGCGGACCAGGCGGCGATGTCGCCGCCCATGGTTCCGGCGCCGATGACATGGACGCGCCGCACCTCGTGACCGGCTTTGCCGCCGGGATTCTTCAACCGGTCCTGGAGCAGGAACACGCGCACGAGATTGCGCGACGACGGCGAACACATCAGTGCGCCGATCGATCGCGCTTCCGCCGCGTAGCCCGTGCGTGGATCGGCCGCGTGGCGCCGCCACAGCTCGACGATCGCGTACGGCGCCGGATAATGGTCGCGGGCGACGCGGCCCGACAGCCTCGCATCGAGTCGCCGGGCGATGATCGGCCGCAGCAATGGCAGCGCCAGGAGCCTGTCGCCGAACGGCGCGGTGCGCCGCGGCGGCCGCCCGGCGAGCAAGGATTTCGCCGCGTCGACGAGTTCCGCCGCCGGAGCGGTCCGGTCCAGCAGACCCGCCGCGAGCGCTTTTTTCGCGTCCCAAGGCTTGCCTTGCAGCATCAATTCCATCGCCGCGCGCACACCGAGGATCCGCACCGAGCGCACCGTGCCGCCGAATCCCGGATGGATTCCCAGCCGCACCTCGGGCAGGCCGAGGCTCAGGCTGCCGTCGGCGGCACCGATCCGGTAGGTGCAGGCGAGCGCGAGCTCGAGACCGCCGCCGAGCGCGAAGCCGTGTATCGCGGCAACCGTGGGAACGGACAGATCCTCGATGCGCCGCAGCGCCTCCTGGCCGGCGAGCACGAGTCGCAGTCCCTCGGCCGGCGTGCGGATCGTCGTGAACTCCTTGATGTCGGCGCCGGCGATGAAGCCGCTTTTCTTCGCCGACCGGATGATCAGCCCGGTGTGGCGCGTGGCGGCGAGTTCATCGAGGCGGGCGCACAAATCCGCGATCGCCGCGCTCGACAGCACGTTGACCGCGGCATCCGGCGTGTCGAACAGGAGCTGCGCGGTTCCATCGGGTTCGAGTTCCAGATTCCAGTAGCGAGCCATCGCTCAGGCGGCCTGGCGGGCCGCGGCGCGCACGGTGAAGTCGCATATAAGCGGCAGATGATCCGAGAACCGCACGTCCGGGATTTCGAAGGTTTGAATCTCGATCCGGTCGCTGTGCAGGATGAAGTCCAGTTCCTTGCGCGGGCCGCGGCTCGGATAGGACGGAAGTCCCCGGAGGTTGGCATTGCGCAGCCCCGCCGCCTGCATGAACAGGTAGATCTCGTGATCACCCCAGTAGGTGTTGAAGTCGCCGGCGACGATCACGGGCTTCGGGCACTTGCGGATCAGATCGTACAAATAGCGCAGCTGGTACTGGCGGTGGCGGAATTTCAGCGACAGGTGCACCAAGAATATCGCGACGTCGTCCAGTTCCAGCTCGATGATCAGGCGCTTGATGCCGGTGTCGAAATAATGGAAGCGCTCGCCGTGCACCCGCGGCGCGGCGAGGAACGCGTTCGACTGCTTGCGTACGATCGGGACCATCTGGTTGACCGAGGCGATGCCGTATTTGCATTCATAGGTCGAATAGTGGCCGATCGAGCGGGCGATGAAATCCGCCTGGTTGACCATGCCGCTGCGGATCGACCCCGTGTCCACCTCGATCAAGCCGACCACGTCCGGGTCGCGGACCTTGATGAAATTGGTGATTCCGGACAGCACGTGGCGGCTCGACCGCAGGTAGCCCGCGCCCGGTACCGGGAAGTGGAACGCCGGACCCGTCCCGGTCGCATAGCGGATGTTGTAAACCAGCAAGCGCACGCGCAACATTGTAATGGCGCGCACCGCGTCGCGCTCGGTGATCGTAGGGATACACGCAGGCATGACCACGCAGTCGAATCCAATCCGGTTGTTCGTGACCCATATCTGGGAGGAGAGCGACGACTACCACCGGGTTTTCGAGTATCTGGAGGCCCCGGGCAAGTTCTATTACAAGAACACGAGCCAGCCTCAGGGCAAGCGCCCGCTGGACCGCGAAAGCCAGCGCGAGGACCTGCGCCGCCAGATCGCCCCTTGCGAGGTCGTGATCGTGTTGTCGAGCGTCTATCAAGCGGCGCCGGAATTGACGGCGTTTCAGATGAACTTTGCGAAGGCGGCCGACAAGCCGATCGTCGCGCTCGAGTTCTTCGGGTCGAGCGAACCCTTGCCGCAGGCGATACGCGACCTCGCCGACGAGATCAGCGCTTGGAATGAGCGGGATTTGATCGATGCGCTGCGCCGTCAGGCGCGCCACGAGGAAACGACGCGCTGGGATACGATCGAATTCAAGCTGGATTAGCTGTTGGCGATCCAGGCGGGCACTTCGAACTCGCCGGTGTCGGAAGAATTGGATGAATTCGCGGCGCGGCTCAACGTCGACTGGGCACGGCAGATCTGCCCGAAAATCTCGACGATCATCGCCGCGCACTCGTCGGCATCATGGTTCGACATCTTGCGCACCGAGGCTTCGACCGCGTCTTCGCCACGCAGCGGGTGAACACCGCTCAAGCAGCGCACTACCTGGCCGAACGGTACGCGAATTTCGCCCGGAAGCTGATCTTTGTCGACCAAGGCCAGGTGACGGCGGTAGGCGCAGATCAGCCGCTGCTTGATCGGCGCGGACCGCACCAACTCCAAGGTCGCGTGGTGAAAATTGTCCCAAGCAGTGGTCATGTAAGCCTCACTGGCTCGAAAACACGATCATTAAGCGTGGTTTCGAGGCAACAAACTCCGGCGATAGCCGTGGAAAATCAAGATGCTAGCGACGGAATATACAAGACAATTCACAAAACGCAACGCGGATTTTAATCGCTGACCGGTGAGGATCGCCGTGCCGGGTCTGGCCGGCGCTTGGGACGAGATTCGCGGAAATCAATTGATAATTGTAATGTAACGCTCTGTTTTTGCGTCATTTTATCTAGTAAATAATCAATGCCCACCGGCCGCGGACGCCGCCGCTGCGGCACCGCCGGCTGTCGGCCGGCGCCCGAGCCAGACGATGCCGATCAACGCGAAGAACAGCAGCGCGGATATCGCGAACACGTCGTTCGCTGCGAGCAGATGCGATTGCACGTCGATGGCGCGGTTCACGAGGCTCGCCGCCTGCGGCGTCGACAGGCCGCCGGCGCGCATGCTGTGGAAGGTTTCGACGGCGCTCGCGTTCAGCGACGTGACCGATTCGGCGATGCGCGCATGGTGGAAGCGGGCGCGGTTGTCCCACAGCGTGATCGCGATCGACGTGCCGAAACTGCCCGCGGTGATGCGCACGAAATTGGCGAGACCCGACGCGTCGGGAATCTTCGACTGCGGCAAGCCTGACAGAATGATGTTGATCAACGGCACGAAGAAGAACGCCATCGCGGCGCCCTGGACGATGATCGGCACCACGAGAAACGCGAAATTCGCATCCGTGTCGTAACGCGTCCGCAGGTACATCGACAGGCCGAAGATGCAGAATGCGATGGTCGCGAGTCGGCGTGAATCAGTCCGGCCGATCCGGCGCCCCACGTAGGGCGACAACAACAGCGCGAATATTCCGACCGGTGCCGTCAATAGGCCGGCCCAGGTGGCCGTATATCCCATGTATTCCTGCAGCCACAGCGGCATGAGCACGACGTTACCGAAGAAAACGCCATAACCCAATGAAAAAGCGAGCGTTCCGCTCCAGAAATTGCGCTTCTTGAAAAGCCGCAAATCAACGACGGGATGCGCATTGTCGACCAGTTCCCACGCAAGGAATGCGGCGAACCCGAGGGCCGCCGTGACCGCGAGCGCGACGATCGTCGTGGACGCGAACCAGTCGAGTTCCTCGCCCTTGTCGAGCAGGATTTGCAGCGAGCCGACCCATAAGATCAACAGGCCGAGCCCGACCACGTCGATGGGCAGCCGTTTGCGCGGCGTCTCGCGCAGCCGGTAGATATTCCAGGTCATCATCGCGGCGAACAGGCCCACCGGGATGTTGATGTAGAAAATCCACGGCCACGAGATGTTGTCCGTGATCCACCCGCCGAGCAGCGGGCCCATGACGGGCGCGATCAGCGTCGTCATCGCCCAGATCGCGAGCGCCGTGCCGGCGCGCGACTTTGGAAACGACGACAGCAGCAAGGCCTGCGACAGCGGGATCATGGGTCCCGCCGCCGCGCCCTGCAGCACGCGAAAAAATATCAGCATCTGCAGCGAGGAGGCGAGGCCGCAGAGCCACGAGAACAGCGTGAACAGCAGGATCGAACCGGTGAACAGGCGCACCGCGCCGAAGCGCATCGTCAGCCAGCCCGTCAGGGGCACGGCGATCGCGTTCGCGACCGCGAAGGAGGTGATGACCCAGGTCAATTGCGACGCCGCGGCGCCGAGATCCCCGCCGATCGCCGACAGCGAGACGTTGGCGATCGACGTGTCCAGCACGTTCATGAAGGTCGCGAGCGCGAGCGCGAACGCGCCGAACGTCCGCGCCGCGCCGACGAGCGGCGCGATTTCAGCCTGTTCCGCCATCGCTCCTCAGCGGTCGGCCGGCGTTTCGGCGGGGAGCTTGAACCGGTCCGCGCCGACCATCAGATAGACCCCGGGAACGACGAACAAGGTGAACAGCGTGCCGATGGCGAGGCCGGTCGAGATCACGAGGCCGATCGCGTAGCGCGAGGCCGCGCCGGCGCCGACCGCGAACACGAGCGGCAGCACGCCGAGCACCATCGCCGCGGTCGTCATCAGGATCGGCCTCAAGCGCAGGCTCGCGGCCGCGACGATCGCCTCGTACTTGGACCTGCCCTGGGCCTGCTCGGCGTTCGCCACCTCGACGATCAGGATGCCGTGCTTGCTGATCAGGCCCATCAGCGTGACCAGGCCCACTTCCGTGTAGATGTTGAGCGAGGCGCCGCCCACGCCGAGGGCGATGAAGATCAGCGCGCCCGCGATCGACATCGGCACCGAGATCAGGATCACGAACGGGTCGCGGAAGCTCTCGAACAAGGCCGCGAGCGACAGGAAGACGATGATGATCGCGAAGCCGAAGGTCGCGATGATGCCGCTCGACTCCTGGACGAACTGACGCGCCTGGCCGGCGTAGTCGATCGAATAACCCTGCGGGAGGTCGTGCGCGGCGAGCCCGCGCAAATAGGCGAGGGCATCGCCGATGGACACCCCGGGGGCCATCACGCCGGAAATGGTCGCCGCGTTCTGTTGCTGGAAGTGGTTCAGCGTCTCCGGGATGGTTTCGGTGCGGATCGTCGCGATCGTCGACAGCGGCACCGAGACTCCGCCGATCGTGGCGATCGGATAATCGAGGAGCTGCCCGACGTTGAGCCGCGAGAGCCGCTGTACCTGCGGAATCACCTTGTACGAGCGGGTGTCCATGCTGAAATAGTTCACGTATCCGCCGCCGAGCAGGGAGGAGAGCGCCCCACCCACCTGGCTCATCGTCAGGCCGAGCTGCGCGGCCTTGTTGCGGTCGATCTCGATCACCGATTGCGGCAGGTCGTATTTCAGGTCCGTGTCGAGGAACATGAACTTGCCGCTTTTCTGCGCTTCGGCGAGGAAGGCCTGCGACACGGCGTTCAAGCGCAGCGGCGGATCGGTCGTCTGGATCACGAACTGCATCGGCAATCCGAACGCCCCGGGCAGCGACGGCCGCTGGAAGGCGACGATGCGCTGCCCCGCGATCGCCTGATTGATCGCGGTCTGCAGATCGCGCTGCAGTTCGGTCGCGCTTTTCGCGCGTTCGCTAGGCGGCGGCAGCACGAGGCCGGTGAACGAGGTGCCCGGCGCGTCGATATGGAACACGTGTTGCGGCTTGCCGAGCTTCTTGACGAGCGGATAGAGCGTTTGGAACCACTGCTGCTTCGCCTGCAGGGTCGCGTCCGGCGCCGAGGTCGCCGACAACAGCACGAAGTTCTGATCCTCCTGGGGCGCGAGTTCGGACTTCGAATGGGTCGCGAGGAAGTAGATGCTCGCCAGCACGACGACGACGAGCACTCCGATCACCGGAGTGTAGGCGAGGCTGCGCTCGAGCTTGCGCTGATACCAGCGGCGCAGGTTCTCGAACCGCACGTCGATGAACCGGGTCAGGCGGGCCTCCCAGTGATCCGGGTCGTCGCGGTGCGACACCAGCAGCCGCGAGCACATCATCGGCGACAGCGTTAGCGCAATGATCGCCGACACCGTCACCGTGCTCGCCAGCGTGAACGCGAATTCGATGAACAAGGCACCGGTGAGTCCGCCCTGGAAGCCGATCGGCACGAACACGGCGAGCAGCACGACGGTCATCGCGATGATCGGCGCGCCGAGGTCGCGGGCGGCCGTGATCGCGGCGGCGACCGGGGATTTTCCTTCCGACAGGTGCCGGTTGACGTTCTCGACGACGATGATCGCGTCGTCGACGACGAGTCCGATCGCGAGCACGAGCGCGAGAAGGGTCAGGAGGTTGATCGAGAAGCCGAGGGCCAGCATGATCGCGAACGTGCCGATCAGCGACAACGGGATCGCGACGATCGGAATGATCACCGAGCGCGGCGAACCCAAGAACGCGAAGATCACGAGGATCACGATCGCCACCGCCTCGATCAGCGTGGCGGCGACCTCGTGGATCGAGCTGTTCACGAAATTCGTCGAGTCGTAGACGATGCGGCCCTTCAGGCCCTGGGGCAGTTCCGCGAGAATCCGCGGCAGCGCGCTCCTGACGCCGCCGATCGTGGTCAACAGGTTCGCATTCGGAGCGATCTGTATGCCGATGAACACGCCGCCGACACCGTCGAAGGCGACCGAGCTCTCGTAGTTGTCCGCGCCCAGCGAGACGGAAGCGACGTCGCTCAGCCTGACGATCGCGCCGTTCACCTGCTTGACGACCAGGTTGCGGAAATCCTCGAGGCTGTGCAGGTTGCTCGTCGAGGTCAGCGTGACCTGGACCATCTGGCCCTTCGTCGAGCCGACCGCCGAGATGTAGTCGTTGTCGGCGAGCGCCTTCGACACGTCGGTCGCGGTCAGGCCGTAGGCCGCGAGCTTGCGCGGATCGAGCCAGGCGCGCAGCGAAAAGTACTGCGCACCGATGAGATCGACGGTCTGCACCCCGGGAACCGCCTGCAATTGCGGCGCGATCACCCGCTGCAGGTAGTCGGTGATCTGGTTGCGGCCCAGCGATTTGCTGGCGAAGCCGATGTACATCGCATCGATCGTGTCGCCGACCTTCACGGTGATGGACGGTTGCTGCGAGCCCGTGGGCAGCTGGTTGAGCACCGAGTTGACCTTGATGTTGATCTCGGCGGCGGCCTTCGCGGTGTCGTAATTCTGTCGCAGCACGACGGTGATCGAGCTGACGCCGCTCTCGCTGGTCGAGGTCATGTAGTCGATGCCGTCGGCCTGCGCCACGGCCGCCTCGATCGGCGTCGTGATGAAGCCGGCTATCGAGTCGGGATCGGCGCCTGGATAGGACGTGGTG
>JAJXYR010000269.1 GCA_021780475.1 Pseudomonadota bacterium | reverse complement strand
CATCCTGAGTCCGATACTCGCTTGGTGGTACACCTGGATGAGCCGCGGCCGCGGCGACCTGCACATCGCCTCGAAGTTCGCCCTCGGGTTCGTCGTTCTCGCCGTGAGCTTCTTCGTTTACGCTCTGAGCGGCGCGTTCGCCGTCGAGGGCAAGGTCGCCTTCGGCTGGATGATTGGCGGCTACGCGCTGCAGTCCCTCGGTGAGCTACTCATCAGCGGCCTGGGCCTGGCAATGGTCTCGCGCTACGTCGGGCCGCGCCTGCGCGGGTTCATCATGGGCGCGTGGTTTCTGGCGACGGGTATTTCCCAGTACCTCGGCGGCTACGTCGCCACCTATGCCGCCGTACCGCAGAACCTCACCGACCCGGTCAAGACGCTCCCGCTCTACATCCATCTGTTCTACGGTCTGGGTGTCGTCGCGGTCATCGGGGCCGTCCTGTCCGCGGCCATCGTACCGCTGATGAAGCGGCTGTCGGTCGTCGATGCGGCCCCCGTGCCCGCCGGTATTCCGGGCACGATCCGAGCGGAGGAATAGCTGCCGGCGTCGGCCGGGCCGACGCCGGCGAGCGCGCTCAGCGCACCGGTGCCGGCTTGCTCGGCATCAGGACCTCGGCGCTCAGGTGCGTCCCGAGGGTGATTTGGTGCGGAATACAGGTCGAGCTATAGCTGATGTGGCGGGTCGCGAAAAGCGGCAGGAACGTTTCTTTGAACTGCTCGATCAGCTCACACTCGCCCTGCTCGTCGATGCTCGAATTGCGCGGCATGAGCACGACGTTCTGCCAGTGCGCCGCAACGATGGGACCGGTCTTGCCGTGCTCCGATGTCGCCGGCAACAGGACTTCCATTTTGACTTGGACACCGGGAAAGTCCTCGACGCCGACCACCCTGGCGCACCCGATCGCGCGGACCTTCAGGTCGCGTGCCCCGAGGTGGGTGAGCATTGCGTGGATCTTATCGCGCAAGCCGTCACACGAGTAGCGGGTGGTGAATCCCTGGTAGATGAAGGTAACCTGCCGCGCCACCCAGACCGCCTCCACGCTCGCGGGCGTGGCCGCCTCGACCGGCAGCGAGACGATCAATGCCCCGGCCAGTGCGGCCGCGACCATTCGAAACGAGCTTGTGATACGCATGACGGCATTCCCCTCACGGTTCGCAAATCCGCAGTCCACTGACCCAGCAGCGCGCTGGCACACCATCCGTCGATAGCGTGCGCGCGGCCGGCGCAATGCACAAGTTCGCAGTTGCCGCAGTCCGGTCCGGCGGCATACCTCGGGCGATCGACACCCTGCGTGCCGATCCCGCCCCTTCCCTCAGTCATGCTCGGGACGGCGAACCGGGTATGCTTGCAGCGCCATGACGCCTACCGTCACCGACAACTTCGCCCGAAAACGATTCGAACTCGACGGATCGGGCGGGGAAGCCTTCATCGACTATCGGCGCGACGGTGATGTCCTGACGCTCACCTACGCGCTGGTGCCACCCCACCTGCGGGGACGGGGCGTCGGGGCAGCCCTCGTCGACGGTACTCTGCGGCTGGTGCAGGCGCGCGGCGAGCGAATCGTCGCGCAATGCTCGTTCGTCGCGGCCTACGTGCGCTCCCATCCCGAGTTCCAGGGTCTGCTGGCGACTGACCCACCGCCCGCACCGATCTGAGCCCGGCGCGACCACCGGGGATCGAGCGTCGGCTTGGCCGTATGGCAAGGTCCCTACGGTGCCGTGCCGCGCGAGGCGGCATACCGCCGGACTGCTTTGCCAGCGCCCCGCCGCCGCGTTCATCGAGCGCGCAAGGAGGGCCCATGTCCTGCGCCGACACCTCATCGCGCCCTACATCCACCCGCCCGAATCGCTCGCGCGCAAATCACGGAGCCGTCTCGGCAGCGAAGTCCCGCACGCGCGAAACGGCTCCGTTGACATGCGCGGGCTACACTTGGATCATTTGCCGCTTGCAGCCGCTCGCATTCTCCGCGCGTCGGCCAGTGATCCCCAGGCGTTCCGTTCCCGCGAGGACCGCTGCGGCGCGTCCCATAGACCAGGGCGCGCCGATGAGAGTGACTGACGCTCGAAACCCGAGCGGCCTGTCAGGCTCGACAGGGACCTGGAGCGCAATGCACCGGCGAGGAGCGACGTCTGGAGAGGCCGTAATGCACCGTGCGCCGAAACTGCAGGACTCCGCCGCCCCGCCACGCACGGGGAGGAACGCCGAGCGATCCGCTTCGACAACGGCCGCGTCTTTCGAGTCACTCGCACGCCTCGAGCCGGCCCGACGCGTGCGCGTCACGGCCAAACTCGGCGCCTAAACGGGAAACCAATTCGTGTCGCGATTTTTCATCGACCGACCGGTCTTCGCCTGGGTGATCGCGATCCTGCTCACCCTGTTCGGCGTGCTGTCTCTTCAGACCATGGGGGTCGATTCCTACCCGGACATTGCGCCACCGCAGGTGACCATTACCGCCACCTATCCCGGTGCCAGTGCGTCAACCATGGAATCGATGGTCACCCAGGTCATCGAACAGCAGCTCACCGGCATCGACAATCTGCTCTATTTCAGCTCGAATTCCGGCTCCAACGGCCAGTCGGTCATCACGCTCACCTTCGCCACCGGGACCAACCCGGACATCGCCGAAGTCCAGGTCCAGAACAAAGTCAATCTGGCCACGCCGCTGCTT
>JAJXYR010000033.1 GCA_021780475.1 Pseudomonadota bacterium | reverse complement strand
AGCTGCCGGAATTCGTGCTGCAGTTGGTCACGAAAATGAAGCCCGGCGAAATCGGCGGGCCGGTGCGCACGCCGAGCGGTTTCAACATCATCAAGCTCAACGGGATGCGCAGCGGCGAGAAGCCGGTGTTCGTCAACCAGGTTCACCTGCGCCATATCCTGCTGAAGCCCAATGAACTGGACGACGATCAGACGATCCGTCAGAAGCTACTGAAAATCCGCCAGCGGATCCTGAACGGCGAGGACTTCGCCGGCATCGCGACCACCACCTCTGAGGACCCGGGCTCGGCGCCGGACGGCGGCGATCTGGGCTGGACATCCCCCAGCACCTTCGTGCCGGAGTTCAGCAAGGCGATCGCGAATCTCAAGATCAACGAGATCAGCATGCCGTTCAAGACGCGCTACGGCTGGCACATCGTGCAGCTGCTCGGCAAGCGCACCGTCGACGACACGACCGATATCCGGCGCCAAAAGGCGTTCGAGGCGATCCGCGCCAGTAAGGCCGACGAGGAGACGGAACTCTGGCTGCAACGACTGCGCGACGACGCGTTCGTTGAAGTCAGGATGTAGTGCGCAATCCAAGGATCGTCATCACATCGGGTGAGCCCGCCGGAATCGGCCCGGACATCTGCGTCATGCTCGCCCAGTCGGACTGCGGCGCGGACCTGGTCGTCGCGGCCGACCCGGAACTGATCGAATCGGCGGCGCGGACCCTGGGCCTGCCGCTCGAACTCGACGAGTATCGTGCTGCCGCGCCGCGCGAACCGCACCGCCGCGGACGGTTGAAGATTCTCGCGATCCCCTGTCGGCGGCCGGTCGTCGCCGGACGCCTCGACGCCGGCAATGCGCCCTATGTGCTTCAAATGCTCGATCGCGCCTGCGACGGCTGCATGAGCGGGGAGTTCGCGGCGCTGGTGACCGCGCCCGTGCAAAAGAGCGTGTTGATGGAATCCGGGGCGGATTTCAGCGGACACACCGAATATCTGGCGGCCCGCACCGGCGCCGCGCTGCCGGTGATGATGCTCGTCGATGAGCGCATGCGGGTCGCGCTGGTGACCACCCATCTGCCGCTCGCCGAGGTTCCGGGGGCCATCACGGCGGGCCGCTTGCTCACCACGCTGCGCATCGTCCACGCGGATCTCGGCCGCCGCTTTGGCGTTCCCGCGCCGCGCATCGCGGTGCTCGGCCTCAACCCCCACGCGGGAGAGTCCGGGCATCTGGGCCGCGAGGAAATCGAGGTCCTGGAGCCCGCGATCCACCGGGCGCGGAGCGAAGGCATCGATGCGCGCGGACCGCTGCCGGCGGACACCGCATTCGCGCGCCGCGCGCTGGACGACGTCGACGTCGTCCTCGCGATGTACCACGACCAAGGATTGCCGGTCATCAAGCACGCGAGCTTCGGCGATGCGGTGAATGTGACCCTGGGCCTGCCGATCATCCGCACCAGCGTCGATCACGGTACGGCGCTCGCGCTGGCGCGCTCCGGTCGCGCGGACCCGGGGAGTCTGCGGACGGCGGTTGCGCTCGCCGCGAAACTCGCCGCCACCGAGGCCGCAGTTGCCGGTTCGTAAGCGCTTCGGCCAGCATTTCCTGCACGATCGGAGCGTGATCAGCCGGATCGTGCAGGCCATCTCTCCGGCGGCCGGGGAGCGCGTCGTCGAGATCGGTCCGGGCCGCGGGGCGCTCACGTTCGCGCTGCTCGAACGGCTGCCGTCCCTCGACGCGGTGGAGATCGACCGCGACCTCGCCGCGCGGCTGCAGACCGATCCGCGGGCCGCGGGCCGGCTGCGCCTGCACGTCGGCGACGCCCTGGCGACCGATTATGTCGCGCTCAGGGGCGACGGGCCGCCGCTGCGGATCGTCGGCAACCTGCCTTACAACATTTCGACGCCGCTGCTGTTCCATCTCCTGCACCAACGCGGGGCGGTCGCCGACATGTACTTCATGCTCCAAAAGGAGGTCGTCGACCGCATGACGGCGCGCCCGGGCGGCAAGGCCTACGGACGGCTCAGCGTGATGCTCGCGGCCCATGCCGACGTAGAGCGCCTGTTCGACGTCGGACCCGGCTCCTTCAAACCGCCCCCCAAGGTGTGGTCGTCGGTCGTGCGCGTGCGGCCGCTCGGCGCGCCGGCGTTCGATTTCGGAAGCGACGCCGCCCTGCGGTCGCTGGTGACGACGGCCTTCTCGCACCGGCGCAAAACCCTGAAGAACGGCCTGCAGGATCTGTTGAGCGCCGATGAGATCGCGGCCTGCGGGATCGATCCGTCGTTGCGGCCGGAAGTCCTGGAACCGGCCCAATTCGGCCGGCTCGCCGCAAGCCTGCACGGACGGCGGGAGGCGGCCAAAACACCGACGAGCTAGATCCGGCGCCGCTCCGCTATACTTGGAGCCATGGGCGATTACCGGAAAATCCTGCTGCTGCTGGACCTGTCGGACGGCAGCGAACAAGTTGCGGCCGCGGGCCGCAAAATGGCCTCCATCTCCAACGCCGCCATCGTCGCGTTGCACGTCGTGGAATTCGTCCCCGTCGAGCCCATGGGCGAATCCTTGATGCCGCCGATACAGATCGAGGAGGAACTGATCAGGCGTTCGCGCGAGCGGCTCGAAGAACTGGTGCGTCGCGCCGACCTGCCGCGGACGATCTGCCGGGTCGAGGCCGGCAACACGAAGGCCGAGATCCTGCGCGTCGCCGAACAGGAACGCGCGGATCTGATCGTACTCGGCAGCCGCGAGCGTCACGGGCTCGCGATCCTCGTCAACTTCACCGAGGACACGGTGCTGCACGCCGCGCATTGCGACGTGCTCGCCGTGCGGCTCAAGTGATGCGATGCGCCCCATGACAGCCGAGCCGGCGAACCCGCACATCCGGGTCGAAGTCGAGACCGCCTACCTCGAGGAACAGTCCGATCCACGCGACAAGCGGTTCGTGTTCTCCTACACGATCACGATCCGCAATGACGGGCCCGTGCCCGCGCGGCTGCTGACCCGTCACTGGATCATCACGGACGCGAACGGCAACGTCAAAGAGACCCGCGGCGACGGCGTCGTAGGCGAGCAGCCGTATCTCAAGCCGGGCCAGGGCTTCCGCTACTCGAGCGGTGCCGTCATCGAAACGCCGGTCGGCACGATGCAGGGCAGCTATCAGATGGTCGCCGACGACGGAAAACAATTCGACGCGCCGATCGCACCGTTCAGGCTGGCGATGCCCGGGGTCCTGCACTAAGCCGATGGCGCTCTACGCGATCGGCGACATACAAGGCTGCGATCGCGAGCTGGGCGCGCTGCTGGAAGCGATCGGTTTTTCGGCCCGGCGGGACCGCCTCTGGTTCGTCGGCGATCTCGTGAATCGCGGCCCCGACTCTGCCGCGGTGTTGCGGCGGATACGCGGCCTCGGCGACGCGGCCGTCTGCGTGCTCGGCAATCATGATTTGCACTTCCTCGCCGTCGCGCTCGGCAAGGGCCGGCAGCGCGGCGGCGACACGCTGGACGGCCTGCTGCGCGCCCGGGACCGCAAGGTCCTGATCGACTGGCTGCTCGCGCGGCCGCTGCTCCACGCTGAGCAGGACCGGCTGCTGCTCCACGCCGGACTGCCGCCGCAATGGACGGCCCAGATTGCCGTCGAATGTGCGCGGGAATTCGAGCACGCACTGCAGCAAGGACCGGAGCGCGTGTTCGACTCCATGTACGGAGACGGACCGGATCTGTGGTCGGCGGGGTTGGGCGGCGCCGAGCGCTTGCGCTTCACGGTGAACTGCCTGACCCGTCTGCGCTACGTCGATGCCGATGGGCGGCTCGTGCTGCGTTTCAAGGACGCGCCCGAGCGATCGCGCAGCGCGAGTCTCGTGCCCTGGTTCGAAGCCGCGGATCGCGCCTGGCGCGGCTCGAAGATCGTTTTCGGGCATTGGTCGACGCTCGGATTTTTCCGGGACGCGGACGTCATCGGCCTCGACACGGGTTGCGTGTGGGGCGGGAGCTTGACGGCCTTGCGATTGGACGCCGACGATGCGCGGCCGATATCGGTCGCCTGCGCGGAGTCCGCTGGCGGACCCTAGCCTATTTCGGCATTCTCGATTTGCGCAGCGCCGATTCCTCGACCGCCGGCAGCGCGCGCAGAATGTCTCCGCTCACGTAATATCGGCTGCCGCTCAGTTGGTACGGCACGCAGGTGATGTCCTGTTTGAGATCGCGCGTCGTCAATTGCGGCAGGATTTGCCGGGCGAATTCCTCGACCAACTCGCAGTCGCCGACGCTCATGTCACGGAACGCATCGGCCGAAATCGTGAACGGTTCGAAGCGGGCGTCGACCGGGGCCAGATCCCCTGCATGGCGCGGTTTGGACGCGGCGTCCGGCAGCGCCGGCGCGGAGAATTCGATATTGAGGCTTGGGTTCAGTGAATTCGGTCCCGGCGGCCGCCCGAACTCCTCGCACCCGATCGCGACGATGCGCAGATCGCGACGCACGCCCAGGTCCAGCAGCATCGCGCGCACCTTGTCGGACAGCCCATCACAGGAATAGCGTGACGTGCGCCCCATGTAGACGAAATTCACGCGGTGTTCCTTCCAAACCGCCGGCAACGGAACCCCGGTCGCCGCGAGACTCGGGACGCCGGCCAGAGCCGTGATCAACCACAATCCTGTCATCGCCTTGTTGAACCGCATAATAGACCCCGTTGACCCTCGAAACACCCCCTCCTCTGCGGATCAGACCGCGCGCCGGGCGCGTAAGTTTCGCCCCGCGGCTATAATGTCCGCATGCAGATCGAACCGCCCTTCGACGTCGGCCGCTGGATCGAGCGAAACCGCGATCTATTGCGGCCGCCGGTCGGCAACTTGTTGTTGTTCCGGAACAGCGAATTCATCGTCATGGCGGTCGGCGGACCGAACCGGCGCAAGGACTTCCATCATGACCCCGGAGAGGAGATCTTCTACCAGGTTCAGGGCGACATCGTACTGCGAACGATCCAAGATGGGCATGCGATCGACATCGAAATCCGCCAAGGCGAGATTTTCAGGCTTCCGGCGGAAGTGGCACATTCGCCGCAGCGACCGGCGGGGACGGTTGGCATCGTCGTCGAACGTCGACGGCAGCCGCATGAATTGGACGGTTTTTCCTGGTATTGCGAGAATTGCGGTCAATGCCTGCACAGTGAGCGCGTCGCCGTCGCCGATATTGAGAATCAATTACCGCTGATATTTTCCCGGTTCTATTCGAACATCGAGCAACGGACCTGCCGCAGCTGCGGCGCCGTGATGCAGGCCCCCGCGGGATGACGGCGGACGCTGCAGCGCTGGACGCAGCGGATCCCCTCGCGCCATTCGCCGACGAATTCCATCACCCACTGGACGCCGCCGGGCGCCGGGCGGTCTATCTTTGCGGACATTCGCTCGGGCTCCAACCCCGGTCCGCCGCGCGTTATGTCGAGGAAGAACTGGCGGCCTGGCGCGATCTGGCGGTGCGCGGCCACCACGAGGGACCGCGGCCCTGGATCCAGTACCACGAAGGCCTGAGCGCACCGCTCGCCGCTTTGGCCGGTGCCGGCGCCGCCGAAGTGGTGGCGATGAATTCGCTGACGGTGAATCTGCACTTGATGATGGTGAGCTTTTATCGGCCGACCGCGCAGCGGCCCTGCGTTCTGATCGAAAAATCGGCGTTCCCATCCGATCGCTACGCGATTTGTTCGCAACTGGCCTTTCACGGCTTCGACCCGGCGAGCCACCTGATCGAGCTCGCGCCCCGCCCCGGCGAATGCTGCCTGCGCACCGAGGATCTGATCGACACGATCGAGCGCGAAGGATCGCGGCTCGCGCTGGTGTTGCTGCCGGGCGTTCAATATCTCACCGGCCAGGCGCTCGATCTCGCGGCGATCGCGGCCGCGGCGCGCGCCGCGGGGGCCGTGATCGGCCTCGACCTCGCGCACGCCATCGGCAACACGCCGCTCGAGTTGCACGACTGGAACGTCGATTTCGCCGTTTGGTGCGGTTACAAGTATCTGAATGGCGGGCCCGGAGCCATCGGTGGATGCTTCGTGCATGCCCGCCATGGTGCAATGCCCGCCGCGCCGCGCTTCGCCGGATGGTGGGGTCACGACAAAGGATCCCGGTTCATGATGGGTCCCGATTTCGAGCCGATCCCGGGCGCGCAAGGCTGGCAGCTCAGCAATCCGCCGGTGCTTTCCGCCGCGCCGCTGTACGCGGCGCTCGATATTTTCCGGCGCGCGGACTTCCGCCGGCTGCGCGCCAAATCGATCGCGCTGACAGCCTACCTGCGTGCCGCGATCGAACGGCTCGTTCCGGGCGGCGTCGAGATCCTCACTCCGCGCGCCGCCGACGCGCACGGCTGCCAGTTGAGTCTGCGCGTGCCGCGAGGCGGCACGCGCTGTTTCGAGCGTCTGACCGCGGCGGGCATAGTCGGCGATTGGCGCGAGCCCGACGTGCTGCGTCTGGCGCCGGTTCCCTCGTATAACCGCTTTGCCGACGCGCTGCGCGCCGCCGAAGCGCTCGCCGCCGCGCTCGGCGGATGACGGACGTGGCGGAGCGCGTGACGATCGCGGGCGCGGGTCCAACCGGCGCGCTGCTCGCGATCCTGCTGCGCCGCCGTGGATACCGGGTGACGGTGTACGATGCCCGCCCGGATCCGCGCCGCACTCCCGGAGAGTCGGGGCGCTCGATCAATCTGGCCCTCGCCGCCCGCGGCATCAATGCCCTGCGGCGCGTCGGCATACACGATGCGCTGCGGGACGCAATGGTGCCGATGCGCGCGCGAATGATCCACGATCGCGACGGCGGAACCACCCGGCAACCCTACGGCAGGCGTCCCGACGAGGCGATCTTCGCGATTTCCCGCGCGCGCCTCGGACGGCTGTTGATCGACATTGCGCGCACGGCGCACGGGGTGGAGTTCGAGTTCGAACACCGCCTGGTCGATGCCGACTTCGCGGCCGGCAACGCCCATATCCGGGATCTACGCCGGAACGAGACCATTCAAGTGCCGATGCGGCCGCTGATCGCCTGCGACGGCGCCGGTTCGCAAATGCGCCGTAGTTTGCGCGATGCGGGCTTGATCGACGCGCGCGAGGAGGATCTGGCGCACGGCTACAAGGAGCTGTCGATTCCGGCGGGCTCCGACGGAGGCTATCGGCTCGAGCGCGAGGCGCTGCACATCTGGCCGCGCGGCGGCTACATGCTGATCGCGCTTCCGAACGACGACGGCAGCTTCACCGCGACCTTGTTCCTGCCGAATCGCGGGGATCCGGGTTTCGACACGCTGCGCGGGCGCGAAGCCGCCGCGGACTTTCTCGCGCGCAATTTCCCCGATGCACTGGCCTTGATGCCCGACGGCGTGCGGGAATTTCTCGAACATCCGACCGGCTTCCTGGGCACGGTGCACGCCGCGCCGTGGCAGCACCGCGGCATGACGGTGCTCGTCGGCGACAGCGCGCACGCGATCGTTCCGTTCCACGGCCAGGGCATGAACTGCTGCCTCGAGGACTGCCTCGCCTTCGACGCCTGCATCGACCTGCACGACGACTGGGAGGCACGGTTCGCCGCTTTCTATGCACTGCGCAAGGAGAACACCGAGGCGATCGCCTCGATGGCGCTGGAGAATTATCTCGAGATGCGCGAACGGGTCGCCGATCCGGGATTTCAGCTGCAAAACGCATTGTCCCGGGAACTAGAACGCCGGCATCCCGGGCGCTTCATCCCGCGCTATTCGATGGTGATGTTTCACCCCGAGATCCCTTATCGCCTCGCGGCCAGCCGCGGACTGGTTCAGTCGCGCCTGCTCGCGCGGCTTACCGCGGGGGCGGCGTCGCTCGGGCAGATCGACTTCGACGAGGCAAGGCGGGAAGTCGAGGCGCAACTGCCGCCGATCGATCAGGCCCTGTCGAGCGTGATGAAGCTGTAGGGGAAGCTGTTCCGCTCGTCCGCGGGGTGCGACTCGCGCGCCGATTCACGCCACTCGGTGCCGCGCCAACCGTCGAATACCGTATCGCCGTCGTCGATGCGCGCGTGTACCAGCGTCAGATGGATGCGCGTGACGAGCGGCAGACACAGCCGGTAGATCTCGCCGCCGCCGATGACCATGATCGCGCGTTCGGGGATGGCCGCAGCCCGCGCGGCCTGCAGATCCGCGACGGCGATGCAGCCGGCGGTCGCGATGCCCGTGGTGCGCGTCAGCACGAGATTGCGGCGCCCGGGCAGCGCGCGTCCGATCGATTCATGCGTCTTGCGGCCCATCAGCACGGTGTTGCCCATGGTGATGGCCTTGAAGCGGCGCAGGTCATCCGGCAGGCGCCACGGCAGACCGTTGCGGCGCCCTATCACGTCGTTCTGCGCGGCGGCGACGACGATCTCGAACGCTTGTGATCCGGGTGTCAAGCGACCCGGCACTCCTGCAGGATCCACCGCGTGAACTCCTGCAGATCCTCGCGATTGCGGTCCTCGGGCCGGTGCAGGATCACGTAGCTCTCGTTCGTCTCGAGTTCAGCATCGAACAGCTTGACGAGCCCGCCCGCGGCGAAGCGGTCGGCGCTCAGGCGCGCCGGCACGAGCGCGACGCCGACGCCCTGCTCGGCGGCGAGCACGACGGCGGACATGGTGTCGAGACGGACGAGACGGTTCGGCTTGATCGGCTCGATCCCGAGCCCGAGCGCCCAGCGCTCCCAGGCTTCGCGCCGCTCCTCGTGCACCAGCAGCGTCTTGCCGTTCAAATCGCCGTAGCTCGAAATCGGGTTGTCGACCAGGAATGACGGCGAGCAGGCGACGATGAAGCTCTGCGCGAACAGCTCATGGACCGTGAGTCCGTCCCAGGGGCCCGCGCCGACGACGATCGAAAGGTCCGCCTCCGGCGGGTGGGTCTTCGGCGCAGAGAAGGTCGTCTCGATGCGGATGTCGGTCTCCTCGCGCGCCTGCGTGAACGAGGCGAGACGCGGCAGGAGCATCTCATTGGCGAAGAACGGCGGCACGTTCAGGCGGATGATGGTGCGTCCGTAGCGGATCTGCAGCTGCTCGGTCACGGACTCGAGCTTGGAGAAGATGTCGTTGATGTGCTCGAGGTAGTGGGCGCCGGCGTCGGTGAGCACGAGGGTGCGCACGCCGCGGGCGCCGCGTTCGAACAGCGTGACGCCGAGCTGCTCCTCGAGAGCCTTGATCTGGTGGCTGACCGCCGACGGAGTCACGTACAGTTCCTCCGCCGCCGCCTTGAAGCTCTGCAGCTTGGCCGCGACTTGGAATGTCTTGAGAAACTTGAGCGACGGCAAGCGCATATGTTCGACCAACGATCGCTACTGGCGGGAATTCAAGGGGGGCTGCGGCCCGGTTCTCTTCGATTGGAACAAGTCCCTGACGCGATTATAGAAGCAATTCGCGTGCCATATGATGAAAACACCGAAACCCGCAGCTCCCCGGGGAGCCGGCCGCCCGTTCACGGTGCGCGGCGCGGCGTGCGGCGCCCCGCGACGGCTCAGACGGAGCGGCGCCGCGTCGCTTTGGTGCGTTTCTTCGCGTTCTTGACCTTCTTGGCCTTCTTGGCCTTCTTGGTCCGGGTGGGCTTGCGCGGCTCGAGCATGCTGCCCCGGCATGCGGCCGCCCCGCAGCGGCAGCCGAACACTTCGTCGACGTCGGCCGCGTCGTCCGGATCGCGCTGTATCTGATAATCGTACGAGAGCTCCTCGCCCTTTTGGATCGTACGTATCGCCTCGATGTAGACGCGCCGGTCGGCGAGCGCGCTCTCGCAATTCGGATCGCAGCCGTGGTTGATGTAGCGCGCCTCGTTGCCGCCGACACCGCCGTCGATGACGGTCCTCTTGTCAACGGTGAACAGGAACGTGTGGTTGTCGTCGTCGGCCTTGTCGGCGTAGCGCGCGTCCGCCTCGGCATGCGAGATCCGGTCGCCGAGATACTCCATGACCGTCGTGCCCTTGCGTATGCGCCGCAGCGCGAACACGCCGAAGCCGTGGATCCGCGAGTGGCGGACCTCGATCATCGGCGCGCGGCGCGGCGGCTTGGTCAAACGGCTATTGGTGCTTTTATCGCGGGGTGGCATCGGTATTCCAGGATCGAGAAATCGTCGTATCGGTAGTCGAAGAGGCTCGGCGGCCGGCGGTTGAGGCGCAGGCTCGGAAGCGCATGGGGCTCGCGCCCGAGCTGCGTCTCCACCGCGTCGAGATGATTGAGATAAATATGGCAGTCGCCGCCAGACCAGATGAATTCACCCGGCACGAACCCGCACTGATCGGCGACCATGTGCGTCAACAGCGCGTACGAGGCGATGTTGAACGGAACGCCGAGGAACGCGTCCGCGCTGCGCTGGTACAACTGGCACGACAGGCGGCCGGCGGCGACGTGGAATTGAAACAGCGCGTGGCAGGGCAGCAGCGCCATTTTTTCGAGTTCACCGACGTTCCATGCGGAGACGACGATGCGGCGCGAGTCCGGATCGGCGCGCAGTTGCGCGATCGCCGCCGCCATCTGATCGATGTGCCGGCCGTCCGCGGCGGGCCAGGCCCGCCACTGCCGGCCGTAGACCGGGCCCAGGTCGCCGTCGGCATCCGCCCACTCGTCCCATATCGTGACCCCGTGGGCGCGCAGAGTCTTGACGTTCGTGTCCCCGCTCAGGAACCACAACAACTCGTGGATGATCGACGGCAGGTGCAGCTTCTTGGTCGTCACCAACGGCAGGCCCGCCGCGAGATCGAAGCGCATTTGATGGCCGAAGACGCTCAAGGTCCCGGTTCCGGTACGGTCCGCCTTGCGTGTGCCGCTGTCGCGGATATGACGCAGAAAATCCAGGTACTGGCGCATCGACTAGCCGGCGGGGCGAACCAGGTTGCCGCTCGCCGCATCGCGCCGGTATGAATAGATCATCATGCCGGCGCCGATGAGGATCATCGGCATCGTCAACAGCATTCCCATCGTCAGCCAGCCGCCGTACAAATAGCCCAGATTGGCGTCGGGCAGACGCACCCATTCGACGGTGAACCGGGCGAGGCCATAGACGATCATGAACAGCGCGCTCGGTGCGAGCCGCGGCCGCGGCTTGTTCGTGAAGAACCACAGGATGAGGAACAGCAGCAAACCCTCGAGCGCGGCCTCATACAGCTGCGACGGGTGCCGTCCGATCAGCACGCCCTGCGCATTCGGCACGCCGAAGGCCCAGGGCAGGTCCGTCGGCTTTCCCCACAGCTCGCCGTTGATGAAATTGCCGAGCCGGCCGGCCATCAGGCCGATTCCCGGCAGCGGCGCCAGAAAATCGAAGACGTCGACGACGTGCTTTCCCTTGGCCCGCGCGAACAGCATCGCCGCCACGATGACCCCGGTCAGGCCGCCGTGGAACGACATGCCGCCGTCCCAGATCCGGAACACGTTGAGCCAGTCCGCGGGGGTCGTGCCGCGCCCATAGATCACTTCGTTGCCGTAGAAGATGCACCAGCCGAGCCGGCCGCCGAGGATCACGCCGATCGCGCAGTAGAAGATCAGGTCGTCGATGTCGAGACCGGTCCAGGTCGATCCGGGACGGGCGGCGCGATGCCGCGCCAGTCCCCAGGCCGACGCGAAGCCGACGAGGTACATGATGCCGTACCAATGAACCTGCAGCGGTCCCACGCCGAAGAACGGGCCGATGGAGATCGCGATCGGATTGATGTGAGGATATACGAGCATGTCCGGGATTCTACCGCACCGTTTGCGATTCCGAGAACTTCCCGCTCACTTCATGGCCGCGCCGACGCGGCAAAAAAGCGCCTTCAGGTAGCGGGTTTCGGGGATCGCCGGATGCACCGGATGATCCTGGGCCTGACCGCCCGCCTCCAGGATCTGCAGATGTTTGTGCGCGGTGCGCGCGCCCTTGCCGAGCGCGTCCTGAAGTTGATCCGTGGCAAGATGATGCGAACAGGAACAGGACACCAGGATGCCGTCGTCGCCGATCAACTGCATCGCGGCCTGGTTCAAGCGCTTGTAGGCCGCCTGCGCCTTGGGCAGGTCCTTCTTGCGCTTCGCGAACGCCGGCGGATCGACGATCACCACGTCGAATTTCTCCCCTTCTGCCGCGAGCGCCGCCAACACGTCGAATGCATCGCCTTTGCGGGTGCCGAGAGCATGGCCGTTGCGCGCGGCGTTTGCGGCCGCGAATTCCAGCGCCGCGGCCGAGGCGTCGACGCACAGAACCTCGCCGGCGCCCGCGCGGGCGGCGCGCACACCCCAGGCGCCGACGTAGCTGAACACGTCGAGCACGCGCGAACCCGGGCGCACGTACCTGGCGAGCGCCCGCCGGTTCGCGGCCTGGTCGAAGAACCAGCCGGTTTTCTGGCCGTCACGCAGCGGCACGCGGAACTCGAGGCCGTCCTCGACGACCACGACGCTGTCGGGGATGGGTGCGCCGACCACCTCCACGTACGAAGGCAGGCCCTCGAGTTCGCGCGCGGCGCCGTCGTTCTTCAGCAGCAGCGATTCGATCGGCAGGACGTCGAACAAGGCGCGCTCGATCTGCGGCCGCAGTCGCTCCATCCCGGCGGTGCCGATCTGGACGACGCAGATCGCGCCGAAGCGATCGACGACCAATCCGGGCAGGCCGTCGGCTTCACCATAAACGAGGCGGTAGTACGGGGCGGCATGCAGGCGCTCGCGCGAGGCGAGCGCGCGGTGGATGCGCGCGGCGAACCACGCGGCGTCCGGAATCGTCCAGGTCTCGAGCAGCCGCGCGGTGATCAAGGAACGCGGATTGGCGTAGGCGATCCCGAGGGCGCGGTCGTTGTGCGCGAGCACACGCACCAAGCCGCCCGGGTCGAGCTTGCCGAGCGGCGTCTGCTCGATGTCCACCTCATTGCTGAAAACCCACAGATGTCCGGCCTGCAGTCGGCGGTCTTCGTTGCGCCTCAGGCGCAATGCGGGTAATTCCGAGGCGTTTACGGTCGTGGTCATGTAGGGCACTTCAGTTATAGTGGCGCGCATTCTAACCGACGCGGGTGCACCCGATGCATCGCAATCGACTTCACTCGGAAACCAGTCCCTACCTGCTGCAGCACGCCGGCAATCCCGTCGATTGGCTGCCCTGGGGTGAAGAGGCGCTCGCCGCCGCGCGCGCCGCGAACAAGCCGATCCTGCTGTCGGTCGGCTATTCGGCCTGCCACTGGTGCCATGTGATGGCGCACGAGTCCTTCGAGGATCCGGCCACGGCGGCGACGATGAATTCGCTGTTCGTCAACATCAAGGTGGATCGCGAGGAGCGTCCGGACATCGACAAGGTCTACCAGATCGCGCATGCGTTGATCACGCGCGCGCCCGGCGGCTGGCCGCTGACGATGTTCCTGACGCCGGACGGACAACAGCCTTTTTTCGGCGGAACTTATTTCCCGAAGGATGCGAGCCACGGCCTGCCGGCGTTCCGCGACCTGCTGGTCCGCGTGGCCGCGTACTACTCGGCGCATCGGGCCGAGATCGATGCGCAGACCGAACCCCTGCGCGCGGCGTTCGACGCCGTGTCCCCGCCCGGCGAACCGGCGGGCGCCGCACTCGATGCGGGACCGCTGGATGGTGCGCGCGCCGCGCTCGCCCGGAGCTTCGATCGCGAATGGGGCGGCTTCGGCCTTGCGCCGAAATTTCCGCACGCGGCGAGCATCGAACGCTGCCTGCGGCAGTGGCGCGCGACCTCCGAATCGGCCGCGCCCGATCTGGATGCGCTCTACATGGCGACGCTTTCGCTGACGCGCATGGCCGAAGGCGGCATCTATGACCAGCTGGGCGGCGGATTCTTCCGGTACTCGGTCGACAGGGAATGGTCGATTCCGCATTTCGAAAAGATGCTCTACGACAACGGCACGCTGCTCGCGCTGTACGCCGAGGCGCATCTTGCGACCGGCGAGGCTCTGTTCGGGCGCGTCGCCGCTGAAACCGCCGACTGGGCGCTGCGCGAGATGCGCTCGGCGGACGGAGCCTTCCATGCAAGTCTCGATGCCGATTCGCCCGGCGGCGAGGGCGCCTTCTACGTCTGGGATCGGGCCGCCGTCGAGTCCGCCCTGGACGCGGACGAATTCGCGGCTTTCGCCGCGCGGTTCGGCCTGACGCGGGCGGCGAATTTCGAAGGACGCTGGCACCTGCGGGTGGTGGAAGCGGCCGCCGACGACGCCGCGGAACGAACCATCGACGCGGCGCGCGCCCGGCTGCTCGCCGTGCGCGACGCCCGCCCACGACCCGGTGTCGACACGAAGATCCTCACCGCATGGAACGCCCTGATGATCAAGGGGCTCGCAGTCGCCGCGCGCGCGCTCGCGAGGCCCGACCTCGCCGATGCCGCCGTCGCCGCCGCGGATTTCATCGCCGAACGCCTCTGGCGCGACGGGCGCCTGCTGGCGGTCCATGCCGGCGGACGGGCGCGGTTCCCCGCCTATCTGGACGACTACGCGTTCATGGCGGATGCGCTGCTGGAACTGCTGCAGACGCGCTGGCGCAGTCGCGACTGGGATTTGTTGACGCGCCTCGCCGACGTTCTCCTGTCGCATTTCGAGGACCCGGAGGTCGGCGGCTTCTATTTCACCGCGTCCGACCACGAACAGCTGCTCCATCGCGGCAAGCCGTTCGGCGACGAGTCGCTGCCCGCCGGCAACGGCGTCGCCGCCCAGGTGTTGACGAAACTCGGTTACCTCGCGGCCGAGCCTCGTTATCTGCACGCCGCGCAGCGCACGCTCATCGCCTCATTCGCGCTGATGTCGGCTCAGCCGCAGGCGCACATGAGCCTGGTGAACGCGCTCGACGTCCACCTCGACCCGCCGCGCGTCGTGATCGTCCGCGGTCCCGCCGACGAGGCCGCCGCCTGGTCGGCGGATCTGTCGCGGCTATACGCACCGTCGCGGCTCGTGATTTCGATTCCCGACGACGCCGCGGGGCTGCCGCCGGTCTTTTCAGGGTGCGCGGGCGGCGACGGCGCCGTCGCCTACGTGTGCACCGGCATGACTTGCTCGGCGCCGATCAGGGATTTCGGCGAACTGGTGCGCGTGCTGCGCGACGGCGGCTGATCGCGCTCAACAAGAACCCACCGTGTCGCCATGCGCATCGGTCAGCCCTCGAGTGCGGATCGCAGCCGCCGTCGCAGATCGCCGTGCAGCGCCTCGCTGTAGACCGGCGCGCCGTCCCAATCGAGCGCCCACGGCTGCAGGGCGCGGATGGCGGGCGGCTCATTTCGATGACGCGGAAAGACGTGCGCGTGCAGCGCGGGTTCGGCGTTGCCGAACATCGCATAGTTCAGCCGAACCGCGTCGGTCACTTCGAGCAGGGCATCCCCAAGCCGCGCCATTTCCGCAAGGAACAGGCTGCGCGGCGCCGGAGCCAGCGCGTTCAAATGCGGCACGACCGGATCGGGCAACAACAGGCAATAACCGGTAATGACCTGCCGTTCACCGAGAACCACCCAGCCGCTGGTCAATTTCGCCACCAGCGTCGGCAGTTCCCCCGTCCGGCAACGATCGACCAGTCGGTGTATCGCGGTCAACCGTGCCGGCTCCGCCGCGCCCCGGTGCCCCGATGCACGAAGTCGGTCCGTCGCGGGAATCTACGTCGGCCGATCGTCATGGTCGCCTCCGCAAATCACGCGTCCGCGATCGACTACTAGCACGGCCGCCTTGGGGAAAAGATTGAACTCCGTGGCCGAAGCCCAGGTGTAAGCACCCATCGTGCGGCCGACGATGAGGTCGCCCGCATGTAACAGCGGCAATTGGATGTCCTCGTCGATCACGTCGATGCTGTCGCACGTGGGGCCGGCGAGCACCGACGGATGCCGCTCGTCACCGGATCGCAGCGAGTCGATCCGGTAGTTCGCGTGGTCGAACATCCGGCCATTGTAGGATCCGTATAGCCCGTCATCCAGGTAATACCACCACTTTCCGGCCCGCTTTGCGCGGCCCATCACGGACGCGACCGCGACCGCGGCCGGCGCGGCGATGAAACGGCCGGGCTCGGCGATCACGCGTATGCCTTCCGGAACGCCGCGCAAAGCGGCCCGCAGCGGCGCACAGAACTCTTCGATCGACGGCACGGCTTGCCGGTATTCGACCGGAAAGCCGCCGCCGATATCGAGCACGCCGAGCGCGTGCCCGTCTGCGGCGGCGCGGCGCAGCAATTGCGCACAGGCCGCGATCGCCTCGACATGCATCGCCGGTCCCCCGGCTTGCGAGCCGACGTGAAACGACAACCCGCGCACGCGGATGCCGAGCGAGGCGGCCAGTTCGATCAAGGGCAGCACGGCATCCGGTTCGCAGCCGAATTTTCGCGACAAGTCGCAGACGGCTTCCGGGCTGCGGAACGCCACCCGGATCAACAATGACGCGCGACGGCGATGCTTCACGAATTTGCGGATTTCGTCCGGATTGTCCGCGACGAAAGTGTCGACGCCGAACGCCAGCGCGGTGCGGATGTCGCTGTCCCGCTTGATCGGATGGGTTTGGATGCAGCGAGCGGGCGCGATCCCGGCACGGCGCACCAGTTCGACCTCGCCGTTGGTCGCGAGATCGAAGAAGGCGCCCTCATCGCGCAGAATCTCGATCACCGCCCCGTGAGGCAGCGGTTTCAGCGCGTAGTGCAGATCGACGCCGGGGAGCGCGGCGGCGAGCCGACGGTATCCCGCTCTGATACGCTCGGCATCGATGATCAACAACGGTGAACCGTAGCGCGCCGCGAGCCGCTTGATCGCCTCCGGCGCGAACGGATCCGGCGGCGTGACGAGTTCCGCCGGCTCCGCGGTGCAAGCGTCGGGATGCCGCATCGTCAACCGGCGCCCGATTCGGGAGCGCGGCCGCCGAGTCCCACTGCCCGGGACAGGCGGTCGTTGACCGCCGCCCAGGGTTCATCGAGCGGCGGCGCCTGGATGAGGATTTTCACGCTGCCCACGCGGTCGAGCGTGCGCAAATGACTGTACAGATTATGCGCATAGGTCTCAGCCTTCTTGCCCGCGTTGATCCACGTCATCTGCCGCTGCGCATGCATCGGCGGCCGCATCGCCAACACCGCCACCTTGGCGCCGCGGCCGGCGAATTCGGCCGCGCGCGTCTCCAGGTCCTCCGACTCCACGATTTCCACCGGCGTCAGCGGCGCATAGTGCAGGCTGCGATCTCCCGGCGCGCGCGGCGCATCGCCCGCCGGCGCGAGATCGCCGACGACGGCGCTGATCTGGGAGCGCGTGATGTATCCCGGGCGCAGCAGGCGCACCGCGCCGTCGAGACAGGAGACGATCGTCGACTCCAGCCCGATCTGGGACTCGCCGCCGTCGAGGACGACCGGCAACGCATCGCCGAACTCGTCGCGCACGTGCTCGGCCTTCGTCGGACTCAAGTGGCCGTAACGGTTGGCCGACGGCGCGGCGATGCCGCCGCCGAACGCGGTCAGCAGCTGCTGCGCGATCGGATGCGAAGGCACGCGGATGCCGATGCTGTCCTGGCCGCCGGTGACGATCTCATTGACTTCGTCGGCCTTCGGCAGGATCAGGGTCAGCGGGCCCGGCCAAAAGCGCGCGGCGAGACGCGCGGCGGCGTCCGGCATGTCCTTGACCCAGCGGTGCAGATAGCGCGGATTGTCGAGATGCACGATCACCGGGTGATCGCTCGGCCTGCCCTTCAGCTCGAAGATCCTGCCGACCGCCACGGTGTCGGCCGCGTTGGCGCCGAGGCCATATACGGTCTCAGTCGGGAACGCGACGAGTCCGCCCGCCCGCAGTGCCTCGACCGCCTCGTCGATTTCGGTTTGTGTCGCTCTAACCACGGGCGAATGATACCAAGACCACGGCCGCAGGCGCGCTCATGTGCCCGGCATCGCGCCGACGTCGAGCGGATCGAGGTCGATTCGCCGCCAGCTGCCGTCGGCCTGCCGCTCCAACTCGTATGCCGGCCAATAATGCTTGTCGAGCTTCAGTGTGATGACGCTCACCTGGCCGTTCCACGTGACGGTCTTCAGGCGCACCGAGGCCCGGTCCGGCTTGTCGCTGACCGCGCGGATGAAGGCGTCCAGGTCCGCGGTCGGCCTGCCGTCGACTTCGGTGATCCGGCGGCCGGCGAACAAGCCGTAATGCGTGGCCGGCGAACCGAAATAGAAGAAGGACACGAACACCCCCTTGCGCGGAATGCCCCGCTGGATCGCCATCGCCCGATACGGCGCCTGCAGCGTGGCTCCCGCCCAGAGCAGCACGCGATCGACGCCCCGGCCCCATAGCGGCACGGTGCCGAGCGTCCAGGTCTTCGCGGCACCGTCGCGCCACACCGTCACGCTCACCTCCGGGCGCTGCACGGCCAGCTCCACCTCGCGAAATCGGTTCACCACCCGGCCGTCGATCGCGAGCAGCAGGTCGCCGGGCTGCAGGACCCTCGCCTCGGGCGAACCTGCCGCGAGCCGGTCGATGCTGAGAACCTGGCGGCGGCGTCCGCCATGCTCCACGAAGCGCCGCACCCAGGAATCGGGCAGGCCGAGCTTGCGCGCGTCGGCCAGGGAATCGACGTCGAACTCGGCGTCGAGCGAATAGATCGGGCGGTTCGCAACCACGTCCCTGACCATCTCGGTGACGATGTCGGCCGGCATTCCGTGATTCGCCTGCTCGATCCCCTGGGCGGTCTCGAATGCGAAGCTCGACCACAGCGCGCGCACGTCCCCCTTTTCATCGGCGATCACGCCGTCGTAATCCGCCGGCGGGTTGACGAGATCGACGGCTTCGAGATTGCTGTCGCGAAATCGCAGGGTGCGGGACAGCGGGAACGACAGGACGTCGAGGCCCGCGACCTCGGTCTTCTGGGACAGGATCTTCGAGTCGCTGCGCTGACCCACGACCCAGACGTCATCACCCGCCTCGAGCGGGCGCGTATCGAACGTCGCGGCGCGCACCGGGGTGTCGCCGATGAGCTTCGGGTCGTAGGAGATGACCGCCAGATTGTGCAGGGGGTGGATGAACACCACTTTCCCCGGGATTTCGACGGTGTCGCCGAAAGTGAGGCGCACGTCGCCGAGCGCGACCGGCACGGTGTTGCGATCGGTGACGACGAGTCCGCGCTTCGTGTCGACGATCACGCCGGTGCCGTGGTAGTGCCGCTCCGTGACTCCCGACACCGAGTAAGGCATGTCGAAGTTCACCGACACGAGCGAGGGGCTCAGGCGGTCGATGCGCGGGTCACCGGTGCGCGCGAATTGCGTCGACGCCGGAACCGGAGGCTTCGGCGGCGGCCCGGCGGGCAGGCGCCGGCACGGCCAGGTCCCCAGGCGATCATCGCGGACGCAGTCGCGGGCCGGAAACCACAACCGGTCCATGCGGATCACCTTGAGTTGGGCGGCGCGCGGATCCTGCAGCGTCACGTAGCGCACCGTGGCGCGCCCGCCGTCCGGAAGCGTCGCGAGCACCGCGGCGAAATCCGCGAGATCCGCGACCGGCTTGCCGTTGAACGCGCTGATCAGCGCCGCGCGCGGGATCCCCGCGCTTGCGAACACATAGCCCGGATCGGCAACGTAGACGCCCTTGATCGGCAGGTGGAAGCTGCGCGCTTCTTCGTAGGACAGCGTGTGCACCACCGATTCGCCGAACTCGATGTACTCGTGCGCCGTGATCGAGTCAAGGTCCACCACCCTCAACGCGCGGCTGATGCGCCGGCCGCCGCGCTGCACTTCGATGCGTATCTGCCGGCCGACGTGACCGTCGATCAGCGCCTCCAGGGAAAAGAACTCGGGAATGGGCTTGCCGTCGATCGATATCAGAATGTCTCCCGGTTCCAGGAACCGGGATGCTTCGGACCCAGGCTGCACGTCGTCCACGACCAGCATGCCGGTCAACTGCGGGAACTCCCGGCGCATCCGCGCCTCGGTGTCCGGATCGAGGCCGAGGCGCGTCAACTCATCGTACGGGGTGTATTTGAACACCGTTTCCAGCGTGCCGCGCGGCACCGGCTTGCCGGCGTCGATGAATTTCAACGCCCTCACCACGTCGGGCAGGGGGAAATAGAAACTGGACGCGGCTCCGGTGGCGCCGCCCGCATTCAAGGCGACCACGCGGCCGTCGATGTCGATGACCGGCGACCCGGAGGATCCCCCCGAGGTGCCGGATGCCGCCTGATAATAGAACGTGTTGAAATCGTTGTACTTGCCGTA
Organism: Pseudomonadota bacterium; assembly: GCA_021780475.1. Taxonomy (GTDB): domain Bacteria; phylum Pseudomonadota; class Gammaproteobacteria; order Steroidobacterales; family Steroidobacteraceae; genus Bog-1198. The sequence continues at coordinate 26,291 of JAJXYR010000033.1, read as the reverse complement.
GCCGTACTGCGGCGCCTCGCGGTCGAGCCGCGCGAGGGTGCCGGCGAGGATCGACAGCTGTTCGCCGTCGTCGTTGCCGACGACCCGGATCTCGCGGCCGACCACCGCGCCGGCCGGATACAGCGGCAGCGAAACGGGCTTGATGAATCGCAGCTTCGCCGGATCGTAGCGGTAGATCCCGAAGTCGTGCACCGGATCGCGGTAGACCGGGTAGAGCTGCACTTCTTCGCGATTCTGAAATATCGCCTGCGCGACCACCGGGCCCGGCGTGACCACGTGCCGGTTCGTCAAGATCAGCCCGCGCTTGGCGTCGATGACGAAACCGGTCGCCTGCGCCGTTTCATTCCACTCGGTGTCGAAGGCCCGTGGGGCGTCGATCTGGATCGACACGACCGACGAGGAGATCCGTTCGAGCGTGCGCGCCCACTGATCCTCCGAGCCCGTGGCATGGGCGGCGCCGGCGGCAAGTGCGGCGATACAGACTAGTGCGGCGAGGCGCGGCATTGAGCTTCCCTTGACGTGCGGAAATTTCTGGACGAAAGGCGGCGGTCGGCATTTTGGCTAACCGCCGGAGCGTTTGGCCGGCAATCCCAGCTTGCAGAGTTCGGCAACGATCGTATCCCGATGTTCACCTTGAATTTCGATGATTCCGTCACGTACCGTGCCGCCGGAGCCGCAGCGCTTCTTGAGCGCGGCCGCCAGTGCCTCGATTTGCGCCGCCGGCAGCGCCAATCCGCTGACCGTCGTGACGCCGCGTCCCGCCCGGCCCTTGGTCTCCCGGCCGACACGCGGACGCACCGGTTGAGCGGCCCCCGGCGCGCCCCGCGGACAAACGCATTCCGCTGCCGCTCTGCGGCAATTGGGGCACAGCGGACCGATTCCGGTGGAGTAAACGACCCTGTCGCTCATGCGCCGCATTATGCCGCGTAACGGGGCGGCGTCATATCGCGCGCCGGCGCGCTAGAATGGGCGCCGGGCAGCTTCGCCCTGGAATCCATCCGAGCCATGATTTCTCGAAGAACAAGTCGCGGTGTGAAAGTCGGACCGGTGATGATCGGAGGCACGGCGCCGATCGTCGTGCAATCCATGACCAACACCGACACCGCCGATGTCGACGCAACCGTGGAACAGGTGGCGGCGCTCGCTCGCGCGGGGTCCGAACTGGTCCGGATCACCGTCAACAACGACGCGGCCGCCGCCGCGGTCGCGAAGATTCGCGAGCGTCTGGACGCCCGCGGCATCGCCACCCCGCTGGTCGGGGACTTCCATTTCAACGGGCACAAGCTGCTGAAGGCTCACCCCGAATGCGCCGAATCCCTGGCGAAACTGCGCATCAACCCGGGCAATGTCGGCCGCGGCACCAAGCGCGACCCCCAGTTCGCCGAGATGATCGAGGTCGCGTGCCGTCACGGCAAGCCCGTGCGCATCGGCGTGAACTGGGGAAGCCTGGACCAGGATTTGTTGACGCGGCTGATGGATGAGAACTCCAGGCTGGCCGAGCCCCTGCCGGCGATCGAGGTCATGCGCGAGGCGATCGTCGCGTCGGCCCTCGAAAGCGCGGCGCGCGCCGAGGCGCTGGGTCTCGCCGGCGACAGGATCGTCATCAGCGCCAAGGTGAGCGGCGTGCAGGATTTGATCAGCGTGTATCGCAACCTGGCCCGGCGCTGCCAATATCCCCTGCATGTGGGCCTGACCGAAGCGGGCATGGGCAGCAAGGGCATCGTCGCTTCGACGGCCGGCATCGGCGTGCTCCTGCAGGACGGGATCGGCGACACGATCCGGGTTTCCTTGACCCCGGAACCGGGCGGTGACCGCACCCAGGAAGTCATCGTGGCGCAGGAAATCCTCCAGACCATGGGACTGCGCGCGTTCACACCGATGGTCGTCGCCTGCCCCGGTTGCGGACGGACGACGAGCACGTACTTTCAGGAGCTCGCGCAAAAGATCCAGACCCACATCCGTCACCGGATGCCCGCCTGGCGCAAGGAACGCGTCGGCGTCGAAGAAATGACCGTGGCCGTCATGGGCTGCGTCGTCAACGGTCCGGGCGAGAGTAAGCACGCCAACATCGGCATCAGCCTGCCTGGAACCGGCGAGGTGCCGGTCGCGCCCGTCTACGAGGACGGCGGCAAGACGGTCACGCTGAAGGGACAGCGGATCGCCGAGGAATTTCAGGAACTGGTCGAGCGCTACATCGAGCGCAGCTATGCGCGCAGGGCACCGTGAACCAGCTCGCCGGCAAGAAATGCGTACCCTGTGAGGGCGGGGTGTTGCCGCTGACGGCGGCGCAGGCCGCGGCGCTCGGCGGCGGGCTGCACCCGGACTGGCGCATCGCGGCGGACACCAAGAGCCTGGAGCGTTCGTTTGAATTCCGGGATTTCTACCGCACCATGAGCTTCGTCAACGCCGTCGCGCACATCGCCAACGTCGAAGACCATCATCCGGATCTCAGTGTCGGCTACAACCGCTGTCGGGTCGTATATCGAACGCACTCGATCGGCGGCCTGTCCGAAAACGATTTCATCTGCGCCGCGAAGATCGATCTGCTGTAGGCGCGGCGCCCCGACCGAGCGCGGGCGCCGCCAGCCAGCGCCGTAACAGCGGCGAGCGCCCGACGAGTCCGAGTCCGGCACGCCGCAGCGCGCCTGCCAGCGGATCGGAATTCGAGAACAGGCGATCGAGGCCGTCGAACGCGGCAGCGGCCGGCATGTTCTCGCTTTTGCGCCAACGCTCGTAGCGGCGCAGGACCCGCAGATCTCCGAATGAACCGGCATCGCTCGCGTCGGCGAGGACCACGGCGAGGGCGGCGCCGTCGAGGAACCCCAGGTTCAGCCCCTGGCCGGCCAATGGATGCACGACGTGCGCCGCGTCGCCGAGCAGCGCCGCCCGCTCGCCGACGTAGGCCTGGGCGTACCGCAGTCGCAGCGGATGGCTCGCTATCGGCGTCGACAGGCGCGTCGCGCCCAGCACCCCGTCACTCGCGGCGTCGACGGCGCGCGCGAACGCGGCCGGATCGAGCGCGCGCAGACGCCGCGCCTCGTCGACGCGCACGCTCCACACGATCGATGACCGGCCGTCCGAGAGCGGCAACAGCGCCAGCGGCCCCGTCGGCAAGAACCGCTGCCAGGCGGTGTTTCGGTGGGGCCTCTCCGTGTGCAGGTGACAGACGATCGCCTCCTGCCCGTACGGATGGCCGGCCGTGTCGATCCCGAGGAATCGCCGCGACGGCGACTCGGCGCCGTCGGCGGCCGCGATCAGCCGCGCGCCGAGTTCGCGGCCGTCGTTGAGCAGGATCCGCACCCGCTCCGCGTCCACGCCGACATCGCGCAGGCCGGCCTCGACGATCGCGACTCCCGCGTGCCGCGCCGCCTGCAGACAATGCCATTTGAGTTCGGCGCCATCGACGATGGAGCCGAGGTCGGGTTCGCCGAGTTCGGCGCAATCGAAGGTGAGGGATCCCCCGCCGCCCGGCGCCCCGGCTGCATCCCAGACGCACATCCGCTCGTAGCGCGCGACCCGCGACCGCGGCAGGCGTTCCCACGCGCCGATCTCCCGCAGCACCCGCTGCGATGCGTGGCTGAGCGCGAACACCCGCAAATCCCAATCGGCCGCCTGCGTCGCCGTCGGCAGGCGCGCATCGACGACCGCGATCCGGGATGGCGCCGTGACGCCCCGGGTCGCGAGCAGTGCGGCGGTCGCGGCGCCGACCGCGCCCGCACCGACGACGACGACATCGAATTCCTGTCTCACCGCAGCGCCACTCCGCGCGCGAGCTTCGGCACGCGCCCCGAGGCGCCGGTGCTGAGCGCCGACAGCGCGGACTTCGCCGGCGGCAGCAGATCGAACGCCAGCAGGCCCGCATTGCGCGCCGCGCGGATGATCCCAAGCGGGTTGGAGAAGATCCGCACCAGCGAGTCGGTGAAGCCGGCGATCGCGCGCCGGTCGCGGCCGCGCCAGGCGTCGTATGCCGCGAGCATCGCGGCATCGCCGAAATCGCGCCGGCCCTCCGCCGAGCGATCCGCGATCAGTTCGGCGAGAGTCGCGGCATCTCGCAGCCCGAGGTTGAAGCCCATGCCGGCCACCGGGTGCAGACTTTGCGCGGCGTTGCCGACGATCACGCAACGCGCGCCGCTCGTGCGCCGGGCCAGCGTCAGCGCGAGCGGGTACGCGACGCGCCGCCCCGCCTGCAGGAACCGGCCCAGCCTGAATCCAAATCGATGCTGCACCTCGGCGAGAAACTCCGCGTCCGATGCGGCGAGCGCGGCGGCGACGTCCGCGGTCTTGTGGGTCAGCACGAGCGTGCAGCGTCCATCCGCGAGCGGCAGCAGCGCGAGCGGACCCGAATCCGTGAACCGCTCGTACGCGACGTGATCATGGAAGCGCTGCGGCAGAACGGTCGTGATCAGCGCGCTCTGACCGTAATCGCGGGTCTCGATGTCGATGCCCGCGGCGCCACGAACCACCGAACCGACGCCGTCGGCGGCGACGACCAGGTTCGCCTCGACGAGGACCTGCGTCCCGTCCGCGTTCGCGATCCGTACCAGCGCGGTATCCGCACCCGGCGTCACCTCGGCGAGCGTCGCCGGACAATGGACCCGGATCCCGGGGTCGGCGCGGATGAGGTCCCAGAGCGCGCGCCCCAGCGCCCTGTTGGGCAACACGTAGCCCATCGCGTCCAACCCCAGGGTGTTGGCGTCGATGCGGGCGAAACCGAAATGCCCCCGATCGGACACGTGGATTCTCCGGATCGGAGTCGCCGCCGCCGCGACCCCCGGCCAGACTCCCAGGGTCTCCAGGATGCGGCGGCTGCCGTTCGACAGCGCCGTCGTGCGTTCGTCGAAACTCGGCTGGGTGTCGGCGTCGTGCGCAACGGCCTCGATCAGCGCGATCCGCAGCCCGAGCGGACGCAGCGCCACCGCGAGGCTCGCCCCGACCATGCCGCCGCCGCTGATCGCGATGTCGAACACTTCGGTCATGCCGACTGCACCAGGCGCTCGATCGCGTCCGGATCCTTCTCCAGATCGCCGGTCAGCACGTCCGGATTCGCGCCGGTCACGACCAGGTCGTCCTCGATGCGCACGCCGATATTCCAGAATTCCTTGGGCACGTTCGCCGCCGGTCTGATGTAGATGCCGGGTTCGACCGTCAGCGCCATGCCGGGTTCCAGGCGGCGCCACTGGCCGCCGACCTTGTAGGCGCCGACGTCATGAACGTCGATGCCGAGCCAGTGGCCGGTGCGGTGATTGAAGAACTCGCGGTACGCGCCGTCCTTGATCAAGCGCGCCGGCCGGCCTTTCAACAATCCGAGGTCGATGAGCCCCAGGGTCACGGAGCGCACCGCGGCCTCATGCGGATCGTTCCAGTCATTGCCGGCCCGCACCCGGTCGATCGCCGCCAGCTGGGCCCGCAGCACGACCTCGTACACGGCGCGTTGCGCCGGGCGGAAGCGCCCGCCGACCGGGAAGGTGCGGGTGACGTCCGCGGCGTAGCTGTCGCACTCGCAGCCCGCGTCGAGCAGCACCAGATCCCCGTCGCGCAGGGGCTGGTCGTTGGCGCTGTAATGCATGACGCAGCTGTTGGCGCCGCCGCCGACGATCGGGTGGTAGGCGAAGTCCGCATTATGGCGCCTGAACTCGTGCGCGATCTCGGCCATGACCTCGTATTCCATGGCGCCCGGCCGGGCAAAGCGCATCGCACGCCGGTGCGCGGCAACGGTGATCTGCGCCGAGCGGCGCAGGGCGGCGAGTTCCGCGCGGCTCTTGTACAGGCGCAGATTGTCGATGACGGCCGACAAGGCGGCGATTTCCTGCGGCGCGGTCGCGTCATCGCTGGACTCTATCCGCAGGGCGTTGACCCAGCCGAGAACGCGCGGGTCGAATTCTTCATGCGCGCCCATCGAGTAATAGATCCGCGGTCTCCCCTCCATCAAACCGGGCAGGATTTCGTCGATGTCGGCCATCGGGAACGCATCGTCCGCGCCGTGCAGTTCTACCGCGCCGCCGGGGCCCGCGCGCGGGCCATCCCACTCCTCGCGTTCGCGGTCGCGCTCGCGGACGAACAGCACGTACTCGCCCTGCGGACGCCCGGGGAGCAGCGCCGCCACGGCCTCGGGTTCCGGAAACCCGGTGAGGTAATGAAAATAGCTGTCCTGGCGGTAGGCGTAGGGGATTTCGCCGTTGCGCTTGCGCACCGGCGCCGCCGGCAGGATCGCGATCGCATCCTTGCCGAGCCGCCGCATCAACTGCCGGCGACGGCGGATGAATTCCCGGTTATCCACCGCAGGAGTCAATGCAGTCGCTGCGCCGGCGGAAAAACCTGCGCGCGCAAGGGCAACAGCTCCTCGAAGACGACCTGGGCGGCGACCCGGATGAACTCGACGAGTTCGGCGTAAGCCTGCTCGTTCGATTCGTCGCCGTCGGCATCGTCACCCGTCGCGCGCGATATCTCGGAGAAGTCGCGGACGATCTCGCCGACGTCGCCGGCGAGCGAGTCCAGGTCCGAGATCTGCCCGGTGCCGAGGCCATACAGGAATCCGGTGCACCACAGCGCGAGGGCATTGGCGCGGCCGTTGAGCGGTTCCTCGTCGTCCGGCAGCAAGGGCTCGAACGCCATCCCCTGCTCGCCGAAGGACATCGTCGTGGCGGTGAACACCCGCTCGATCAGGGCCGCCGATTCGGCCGACAGCGCCCCGGTATCCGGCAGAATCTCGTTGACCCAGTCCTGCATGCGATACGGGGCGATCGCGCACAATGCGCCGCACAATGAGCCATGCGCTTCGGCGGCATCGGCATGGCTGCCAGCCGCCGCGAGCACGTCCTCGAAGTCCTGGAAACGGATGTCCGACATCATGATGGCGGCATGATACTCCAGCGACACCCCACCCCGCCTTTGCAATGCGGTTTGCCGCACTCTATATTGACGATCCATGAGCGATGCCGCCCCAAAATCCGCCGTCGAACTCGAACTGAAACGCCTCGAGAAGCGCCTGGACGATCTGATCGGCACGATCGGGCAGATCAAGGAAGAGAACAGGGCCCTGCGGCAGCGCCAGGAGGCCTTGACGTCCGAGCGCGCCGGCTTGCTTCAGAAAAACGAACAGGTGCGCGCCCGCGTGGAAGCGATGATCGGCCGCTTGAAATCCATGGAACAGCAATGAACGAGACCATGGCGCGCGTCAGCGTGCGTGTGTTGGAGAAGGAATACCAGATCGTCTGTCCCGCGGAGGAACGGTCGGACTTGCTGGACTCGGCCGAATTTTTGAACGCGCGCATGCGGGAGATCCGCGACAGCGGCAAGGTCGTCGGTCTCGAGCGCATCGCGGTGATCGCCGCACTGAACATGGCCAATGAATTGATACGACTGCGAAAGCTCGACTCCGGTCTCGAAACCGAGGTCGGGAGCCGCTTGCGAATCCTGCGCGAGCGCGTAGAGTCGGCATTGGAGAAAGGACAGCAGCTCGAGCTTTGAGGCGCCTTTCTCCCAGATTTAGGTTTGGCGCCGCCTGCGGTGTTCGATGCGGATCGGGTTACCTCTCGACCCTAATTTGTAAACCCCAGGGGCCTTTGCTTGCTGGCAACATTGTGCAGGTCCGCCATGGGCGGAAAGCCTTACTTGCCGCAGTGAGCCCCACCTGTTGCTCAGGTCGGGAGCAACGGTCCAATACGGCACATGCGGGTGGCGCCATCTATTCACCGGCCTTCGCGCGATGAAGGCCTCGAAGGCTGCGCTGCGCGGCCAACTGCGCGGACAGCGGCGCGCCCTCGGCGGCCGGGAACACGCGGCCCTCTCCCGGGCGGCGCAACGGGCGATCCTGCGGATGCCGCAATTCCGCGCGGGCGCGCGCGTGGCCGTGTACCTGCCGATCGACCGCGAGACCGACACCGCGCTGCTTCGCGCCGCGGCGCGCCGCCGCGGCGTGCGCCTCTTCGTGCCGGTGATCGCGGACATGCGGCGCCGTCGCATCGAATTCCATCCCTTCGCCGGCAGAATGCGCCGCGGCGCCTACGGCATCTCGATTCCCCATGAGGCCGACCATCCGGTCGGCGCGCGCTGGCTGGATCTGGTGGTGGTGCCGCTCGTCGGCATCGATGCCGGCGGGCGGCGGCTCGGCATGGGCGGCGGATTCTATGATCGCGCCTTCGCGTATCGCGCGTGCAGGCGGCATTGGAGCGGCCCGTGCCTGATCGGCCTGGGATTCGATTTCCAGCGGGTGGATGCCGTTTTCGCGGAGCCTTGGGATCTGCGGCTGGACGGCTTCGCCGGCGAAACAGGAATCATCCGCTATCCGAGGAGACCGCAATGAATCACTGGCTGCTCAAATCCGAGCCCGACACGTTCAGCATCGACGATCTCGCGGCATGCCCGGGGAAGACCACCGCGTGGGACGGCGTGCGCAATTTCCAGGCGCGCAACATGCTGCGCGACGACTTCAAGAAAGGCGACCGGGCATTCTTTTATCACTCCAGTTGCCCCGAACCGGGCATCGCCGGGATCGTCGAGGTGCTCGGGCCGGGTTATCCGGACGCGACCGCGCTCGATCCGCATCATGCGCACCACGACCCGGTCGGCAGCGCGGACGATCCCCGCTGGTTCGTCGTCGACGTGCGCTTGGTCCGTAAATTCCAGCGTATCGTGACGCTCGACGAGCTGCGCGCGCACGCCGCCGGCGCGCTTCGCGATCTGCTGATCCTGCGCCGGGGGAACCGCTTGTCGGTGACGCCGGTGACGCGGGCGAACTGGGATTTCATTCTCGGTCTAACGTGAACTCGCGCACGTCGCTACCACATCGGCGGCATCGGAGTATGACGTATTGCTTGTAATTTGATTATTCGTGTATATACTCGGACCCCGGACTAACCCGACAACGGAGTTTTAATCATGGCAGCGAAAGCGAAGAAGGCGAAGAAGAAGGTAGCCAAGAAAAAGGCCGCTAAGAAAAAGTAAGCCTTCGTAAAGAAACCGACTGTGCCCGCATCTGCGGGCACAGTCGTTTCTGAGGTCCGGAAAAGTCGTGGAAACCCTGGAAAAGAAGCGTTTGGCGGCACAGGCCGCGGTCCGCTACCTCGAAGACGGCATGGTAGTCGGCATCGGCACCGGCTCGACCGTCAATGAATTCATCACGGCGCTCGCCGACCGCAGGATCCGCCTTGAAGGCGCGGTCTCCAGTTCGCAGGCGACTTCGGCTCGCTTGCGCGAGCTGGGCATCCCGGAGATGGACCTGAACAGCGCCGGCGATCTGGCGCTATACATCGACGGCGCGGACGAGGCCACGCGCCACGGCGCGCTGATCAAGGGCGGCGGCGCGGCGCTCACGCGCGAGAAGATCGTCGCCGCCGCGTCGAAGCGGTTCGTCTGCATCATCGACGAGGAAAAGCTGGTCGACGTGCTCGGGGGGTTCCCGCTGCCGGTCGAAGTCATTCCAATGGGGCGCTCCTACGTAGCGCGCCGCATCGTCGCGCTGGGGGGGCAGCCCGTCTGGCGCGAGCGGGTGGTCACCGACAACGGCAATGCGATCCTCGACGTGCACAACCTGCGGATTCTCGATCCGGTCGGACTGGAGACCGAGATCAACCAGATCGCCGGCGTCGTCACCGTCGGATTGTTTGCGCGCCGCGGCGCGGATGAATTGCTCGTCGGCGGCGACGGGGGCGTCCGCCGCATCACCCCCTAGATCTCGACGCGCGTGCCGATCTCGACGACCCGGCCCGGCGGCAATCCGTAGAAATCCGCGGCGACCTGGGCGTTGCGCGCCATCTGGATGTAGACCGAGCGCCGCAGCGGCGGCAGCTCCGAGCGGCGTCCGGGAATGAGCTCTTCACGGCTCAAGAAGTACGTCGTCCGTTCCGGATCGTAGGGAACGCCGAAACTCTCCGCCAGGCGCAGCACCTCGACGATGTTCGGCTTGTCCATGAAGCCGAACTGGGCGACGATCCGCACGATCCCTTCGCCGACGTCGGTCACCGTCAAGCGCTTGTTCCCCGGGATCCGCGGATCCTCGCGCGTGACGACCGTGAGCAGGACCACCCGCTCGTGCATCACCCGGTTGAATTTGATGTTGTTCAACAAGGCGCGCGGAATTCCGGACGCCTTTGCGTCGAGGAATATCGACGTGCCCGGCACCCGGACCGGCGGGTCGCGTTTCAGGTCGTCGAGAAAGTCGCGCACCGGCTTCTGTTCCCGCAGCAGCCGCGCGTGCAGCGACGCACGTCCCCGCTGCCAGGTCTGCATGACCCAGTAGATGCTGAGGCCCGACAGCAGCGGCAGCCATCCACCCTCGGCAAGCTTGGTCATGTTGGCCAACAGGAACGCGATGTCGACGAAGAACAACAGCGACAGCCCGGCGCGCAGCGGCCAGCTGGGATGACCGAGTCGCGACTTGATCAAGCTCAGGGTCAACGGCGTGACGATCGTCATGGCGCCGGAGACGGCGAGGCCATACGCCCCCGCGAGCGCGGCGGAACTGCCGAAGCCGATGACCAGCGCGATCGCCGCGACCATCAACACCCGGTTCATCGACGGCACGTAGATCTGGCCGGCATTCTCGGCCGATGAATGCTCGACGCGCAGCCGTGGCAGCAGCCCAAGGCTCACGGCCGTCCGCGTCACCGAGAAGACTCCCGAGATCACCGCCTGCGATGCGATCACCGTGGCGGCGGTCGACAACACGACCAGCGGCCACAGCGACCAGGCGGGGGCCATCAGGTAGAAGGGATTGCTGATGGCCGCGGGGTTCTCGATCAGCAAGGCCCCCTGGCCGAAATAGTTGAGGACCAGGGCAGGCATGACGACGCAGATCCAGCCGGCGCGGATCGGCTGTTTGCCGAAGTGGCCCATGTCGGCGTACAGCGCCTCACCGCCGGTGACGGTCAGGAACACGCCCGCGAGCACCGCGAGCGCGCCGATCTTGTGCTGCCTCAGCATGTCGAACGCGTTCACCGGATTGACCGCGAGCAGCACGCGCGGTTCGCGCACGACCCAATACGCGCCGAGGGCCGCCAGTACCGCGAACCAGAAGAGCATGACCGGTCCGAACACCCGGCCGACGGAGCCGGTGCCGTAGCGCTGGATCATGAACAGTCCGAGCAGCACGACGACCGTGATCGGCAGGATCGGGATCTGCGAATCCGGCGCCGCGACCTTCAGGCCTTCGACCGCGCTAAGTACAGATATCGCCGGCGTGATCGCGCCGTCCGCGAAGAACAAGGCCGCGCCCAGAATTCCGAGAAGCCCGTAGAGTTTTTTCCTCGGGCTCGCCCGGTCCGTGTTCACGACCAGCGCGGTCAATGCGAGCACGCCGCCCTCGCCGTTGTTGTCCGCGTTCAGGACCACCGACACATATTTGAGCAGGACCACCAGCACCAGCGACCAAAAAATCAGCGACAGCACGCCGAGGACATAGTCCGGAGAAACGGCCATTTGCGCGCCGGTGAAGCAGGCGGAAATCGCGTAGAGGGGACTGGTGCCGATGTCGCCGAACACGACACCGAGCGCGCCGAGCGCCAACAGCGCCATGCGACCGTTAGTGTTCCGTTCAACCGACATGCTGACTCTCGCTGGGGCCGGGATCGGGGCCCACGAACGTGGGCCCCTGGTTTGGCTGGGGGACTAGGATTCGAACCTAGGTAAACGGTGTCAGAGACCGTTGTCCTACCACTAGACGATCCCCCAAAAACAGTCGCATATTGGAGGTTGTTCTCGCGCCTAACGCTTGGAGAACTGCGTGCCGCGTCGCGCCTTGCGTCGACCGACCTTCTTTCGTTCGACTTCGCGCGCGTCGCGCGTCACGAAACCCGCCTTGCGCAAGCTGGGACGGAGCGTCTCATCATAGGCCATCAATGCGCGGGTGATGCCGTGCCGGATCGCACCGGCCTGACCGGTGATGCCGCCGCCGACGACGTGCGCGTCGATGTCGAACTTGCCGTCCATGTCGATCGCTTGAAACGGCTGGCGTACGATCATCCGGCCCGTTTCCCGGCCGAAAAATTCATCGAGCGTGCGGCCGTTGATCGATACGATTCCCGTGCCCGGTTTCAAGTAAACGCGCGCGCTGGAGGTCTTGCGGCGCCCGGTGCCATAGAAGGAGTTGGCGGCTGAGTTCTGTGCCATTGTTTGATGTTCCTGCGGAATCTTAATTTAAATCGAGTTCTTTGGGCTGTTGGGCCTGATGCGGGTGCTCGTTGCCGCCGAATACGTGCAGTTTCCTGTACATCCGGCGACCGAGGGGGCCCTTCGGCAGCATGCCCTTGACGGCGAATTCGATCGCCCGCTCCGGATGCTCCTTCAGGAGTTTCTCGAGCGAGATGCTCTTCAAGTTTCCGACATAGCCCGTGTGGCGATGATAGAACTTGTCTTTGAGCTTGGCCCCGGTGACATGCACGGTGCCGGCATTGATGACCACGATATGGTCGCCAAGGTCTTGATGCGGCGCGTAATTCGGCTTGTGCTTGCCCTTGAGCCGGTGCGCGATTTGCGAGGCCAGGCGGCCGAGGGTCTTGCCGGCCGCATCGACGACGAACCAGTCGCCGCGTGTTTCTTCTGGTTTGGAAAATACCGTGTACATGGAGGATACTCTGGAATTCGAGGACTTTGACGAAAGGCGCGAAAGTGTACAGAAGCTGGCGGCCCGTTACCAGCCCCGATGTGCGCACTCTTCGAACACATTATATAATGTATTGATGGATCCCCGCTCATTTACCCTGCCGGACCGAATATTCGGTCAAATTGGCAGCGCAATCAAGGTCTTGGCCGCACCCTCCCGGTCTGCGCGGCCCAGACCGGACGCCGCGGAAGGCGATTCGGACCTCAATGCCGCTGAGCGACTCGAGTCGCAACGCCTGATGCGGGTCAACCATGCCGGCGAGATTGCGGCCCAGGCGCTCTACCGCGGCCAGGCGTTGACGGCCCGCGATCCTGCGGTGGTCGAGGCGATGAGCCGCGCGGCGACGGAGGAAGGCGACCATCTAGCCTGGTGTGAGCAGCGCCTGCGGGAACTCGGCGGCGCGCCGAGCCTGCTGAATCCCATGTGGTACGCGGGATCCCTGGCGATCGGTGCCGTCGCCGGCGCATTCGGCGATCGGACCAGCCTCGGATTCATCAGCGAAACCGAACGGCAGGTCGAGTCCCACTTGGAGGATCATTTGGCCCGTCTGCCGGCGGCCGACCGCCGCAGCCGCGCGATCCTCTCCCAGATGAAACACGATGAGGTGCGGCACGGACAGACGGCCGATTCCCTGGGCGGCACGGCTCTTCCTTGGGCGATTCGACTGGCCATGCGCTTGACGTCGCGCGTCATGACGAAGGGCTCCTACCTTGTGTGACGCCGCCAAGTCCGCTTGCGATTCCAGTACTTATGTAATAAAACGTCCGCCAGCATCGTCGTAACCGGCGAAGCACCCGTAAATCGAGGGAGACATCATGGAAGAAGGGGCAAAAGCCTTAAGCGACATCCCGGCGATCAATCGTTTCTTGAGCTACTGCCGGATCAGGACAGTCCCTTCCAAGACCGTGATCATCCATGCCGGCGACCTGCCGGACATTTTGTACTACATCATCAGCGGCTCGGTCGAGGTGATGATCGAGGACGAGGACGGCAACGAAATGGTCCTCGCCTATCTGAACAAGGGTCAGTTCTTCGGCGAAATGGGCCTTTTCTACGAACAGCCGACCCGTAGCGCCTGGGTGCGCACGCGACAGCAGTCCGAACTCGCGGAAATGACCTATCCGCGCTTTCGCCAGATCGCCGCCGAAAGCCCCGGCTTGATTTTCGAGCTGGCGACGCAGCTGGCGACCCGGCTCGATCGCACCAACCGCAAACTGGGCGATCTGGCGTTCGTCGACGTCACCGGACGCGTCGCGCACGCGATCATGGATTTGTGCGGCGAGCCGGACGCGATGACCCACCCCGACGGCATGCAGATCAAGGTCAGCCGCCAGGAGTTGTCCCGCTTGGTCGGATGTTCCCGCGAAATGGCCGGCCGGGTGCTGAAAGTGCTTGAAGAACAGGGCTTGCTGCGCGCCACCGGCAAGACCATCGTCGTGTTCAACGCGCGCCCGAAGGTCAAGACCCGGCCGTTGGTCGTGCCGGTCAAGGCCGGGGCCGGTGTGGCGGCCAACAAGTCGTCCATCGCCCGGGCCGAACAACGCCACGACGATGAGGAAGACGAGGACGAGGATGAAGACGATTTCGACGAGGACGAGGACGACGACGAGTAGCGTGGCGGCCTAGCCGGCCGCTTTTTGCCCCGTGATGATTTCCCGCCGCATCGCGTCGATGGTCGATGCGTAGTCCGGGCTCCCGAAGATCGCCGAACCCGCGACAAAGGTGTCGGCTCCGGCTTTGGCCACCTCGGCCGCGTTCTCCACCTTGACGCCGCCGTCGATTTCCAGGCGGATGTCGCGGCCACTGGCTCGAATTCTCCGCCGGGCCGCCGCGAGTTTCTCGAGCGCCGACGGGATGAATCGCTGGCCGCCGAAGCCCGGATTGACCGACATGATCAGGATGAGGTCGAGATTGTCGATCTCATGATCCAGCCAATCGAGCGGTGTCGCCGGATTGAACACCATGCCCGGACGGCAGCCGGAATCGCGGATCAACTGGATCGTGCGGTCCGGGTGCAGCGTCGCCTCCGGATGAAAACTGATGTAGCTCGCGCCGGCCTTCGCGAACTCCGGCACCAGCGGGTCCACGGGGGAGATCATCAGATGAACGTCGATCGGCGCGGTGACGCCCGCCTTGCGCAGCGCCGCGCAAACCAGCGGACCGATGGTCAGGTTCGGCACATAGTGGTTGTCCATGACGTCGAAGTGGATCCAGTCCGCGCCGGCGCGCAGCACGGCATCGACTTCCTCCCCGAGCCTCGCGAAGTCGGCGGACAGGATCGACGGCGCAATGATCGCATCCATACGCTCGAGTCTATCACCGCATGCCGCGCGCCGCGCGAATCGTCTCGTAAGCCTCTTGAATCCGCTGGGTCTTTTCCTTGGCCAACTGCGCCATCGAGCCGGGCAGGCCGTTGGCGACCAGCTTGTCCGGATGGTGGCGGCTCATCTGCCGCCGGTACGCCTTTTTCAATTCCTGGTCGCTGATGCCCGGATCCACTTCGAGCTCCGCATAGCAGTTCGACAAGGAGCCGCCCCGCCCCGGTTCGTCCCGCCGGCCGGCGCCGCGACGGGTGCGCAGCGCCGCCTCCATGCGCACGAACTCCAGGCCCGACATGCCCAAGCCCTCACCGACCCGCGCCAGGATCAATCGCACCGGCGGAGGCATGCCGTTGCCGGCAAGCGCCGCGGAGATCTGCAATTCCATGAAGGTCGCGAGCAGGTCGTACCGCGGCCCGCACGCCTCGCGCAGACGCTCGACGGCAGTCCCGACGTCGTAGCCCGCGGCCTTGCCCGCGCGGAAGCTGGCGATGGCCGTGGCCACTTCATGCGGCGCCAAGCGCAATTCCCGCATCATCCGGCGGGCCGCATCGATCTCGGCTTCGGAAACCCGGCCGTCGGACTTGGCGACGTGCCCCATCAATTCGAACGTCGTCCGGAAGAACACGGACGCCACCGCCCCCGGGCCGCCGGCGCCGCCGTCGGGCGTCGATTGCTGGTCGAATATCTGGCCGATGAAGGCCCCGATCACCGCGCCCCACAGGCTGTGGGCGACCACGAGGCCGATCAGCGCGCCGAATAATTTCCCCGTCCACCTCATCCGCGTTGACCTGATTGAGTCCCGCCGCCAGAATATCCAGCTCTTCCAGCCGATCATGTTATCAGCAGCCGGACGCCAATCACGTGCAACAATCGCCGCCATCGCCGCCGCTGTTCGAATCACATCTGCGCGGCTTGAGGAAGATCCATCAGGGCAAAGTGCGCGACATCTACGAGGTCGACGCCGATCACCTGCTGATCGTCACGACCGACCGCCTGTCCGCGTTCGATGTCGTCCTGCCGGATCCGGTGCCGGACAAGGGGGCCGTGCTGAACGGGATCTCCGCGTTTTGGTTCGCGAAAACCGCCCACATCGTGCCGAACCAGCTGTCGCATCTGCGCATCGAGGATGTCGTCCACGATGCCGATGAGCGCCTGCAGCTCGCGGACCGTGCGATGGTCGTCAAACGGCTGGACGCGCTGCCGGTCGAAGCGGTCGTGCGCGGCTATCTGATCGGCTCCGGATACCGCGACTATGCGGCCCGCGGCGCCGTCTGCGGCATCCGGCTGCCGCCGGGCCTGCGGATCGCGGACCAATTGCCCGAGCCGATCTTCACGCCCGCGTCGAAGGCGCCGGCCGGCAAGCATGACGAGAACGTCGACTTCGACACGATCGTGCGCGAGATCGGCGGCGACCACGCCGCCGAGATCCGCCGCATTTCGCTCGAGATCTACCGCTTCGCGGCGGTGCATGCGCGCGCCCGCAACATCATCATCGCGGACACGAAATTCGAGTTCGGACTCGATCGTGGCGGCCGCATCACGCTGATCGACGAGGTGTTGACTCCCGATTCGTCGCGATTCTGGCCGGTCGAATCCTATCGGCCGGGGATCAACCCGCCGAGCTTCGACAAGCAGTTCGTGCGCGACTACCTGGAGGAACTGCATTGGGACAAGAAGCCGCCGGCCCCGCACCTGCCGGCGGAGATCCTGGCGCGCACCGGCGCGAAGTATCGACAAGCGCTCGCGTTATTGACGGCGTGAACGGTCCGGGCCGCCTGTTCGCGCGGCTGGAGTACGACCTGTTCGTGCGCTCGCGCGGCGCCCCGCCCCCCTGGGGCCCGACGCTGCGGGGCCTGAGATATCCGGTCGCCTTGATACGCGATTGGCTCGCCGGCGAGTTGAACGTGCGGGCCATGAGCCTCGCCTACACCACGTTGCTGTCGATCGTGCCGCTGATCGCGTTCAGCATCTCGATACTCAAGGGCCTCGGCGCGCACGCGGACCTCGCCGCGATCCTCTACGAATTCTTCCGGCCGATCGGCGGCGCCGCGCCGCAGCTGACCGCGAGCGTCATGCAGTTCGTGAAGAACATGCGCGGCGACGTGCTCGGATCCATCGGCCTCGCGTTCCTGTTCTACACCGCCGTGACGACGATCCAAAAGATCGAATCGAGCTTCAATTTCGTGTGGCGGATCGGCCGTTCACGGAGCCTCGCGCGCCGCTTCGGAGAGTACGTGAGCGCCGCGATCGCGGGTCCGGTGCTGCTCGCCGCGGCGCTCGGGGTTCTTGCCTCGGCGCACGACAGCCCCATCGCGCGCTGGCTGGGCGGGATCATGCCGCTGCACTGGACCTTCTCCGTGCTCGGCAAGCTCCTGCCGTACCTCGTCGTCACGCTCGTGTTCACCGCGATGTACGCGCTCGTTCCCAACACCCGGGTGCAGCCCAGGGCCGCGCTCGTCGGCGGCTTGAGCGCCGGCGTGCTGTGGGCGCTGATCGGCAAGGCCTTCACGGCGTTCATCCTCTACTCATCCCAGCTGATCGCGATCTATACGAGTTTCGCCGTGGTGTTGACGACGCTGATCTGGGTTTACCTCAGCTGGCTCGTGCTGCTGGTCGGCGCCCAACTCGCCTTCTACGTGCAAAATCCGCAATACCTGCGCCACGGCCAGAAGCTGATCGACCTGGCCGGCAGCGCCCGTGAAAGCGCGGCGTTCACGATCATGTTCCTGATCGCGAGGGACCACGCCCGCGGTGCCGGCACCTGGACCGCGAGCCGTCTCGCCGAGGAACTGGATCTTCCTGGCAGCGCGCTCGATCCGGTGCTCGACTGCCTGGAGCGCGCCGGCTTGATGGCCACCGCCGAACAGGGGTGGCTGCTGCCCCGCAGGGACATCCGCGCGATCAAGCTCGCGCAGGTGCTCGATGCGGTCCGGGCCCCCGATCCGGAGACGGGCGATCTCGGCGCGCGCCTGCCGGCCCGCGCCGAGGCGATCGCGCGGGAGTTGGAGGAGTCGCTGCACGCGAGGCTAGGGGACCGCACCCTGAATGACTTGATCGCGGCGCCCTGACGCGTCACGTTCCGGGTCGGACGGACTATTCCCCGGCGATCGTCATCTGGTCGATCAAAATCGACCCCACCCGCACGCCGCCGCGCAGGTCGACGTCATCGCCGACGGCGACGATGCCCTTCAGCATCGCGGACAAATTGCCGGCTATCGTGATTTCGGCGACCGGAAATTGAATGGCGCCGTTTTCCACCCAGAATCCCGCCGCGCCGCGCGAGTAATCTCCGGTGACGGTATTGACGCCCTGGCCCATCAGTTCGGTCACGTAAAGTCCGGTGCCGAGCGCCGCCAGCATCCCGTCGAAGCCGCCCGGCCGCGTCGGTGTGACGACGAGATTGTGCGCGCCGCCGGCGTTGCCGGTCGACTGCAGGCCCAATTTGCGCGCCGAATAGCTCGACAGGAGATAGCCGTCCAACACCCCGTCCGCGACCAGGGCGCGGTCATGCGTGGCGACGCCCTCGTCGTCGAACGGCGCGCTCGCCATGCCCTTCAGGATGTGCGGCCGCTCGGTGATCGAGAATCCCGGCGGGAACACGCGCTGCCCCGCCGCATTCAGCAGGAATGAAGCCTGACGATATTGGCTCGAGCCGCGAATCGCCGCCGCGAAATGCCCGATCAATCCGCGTGCGATTTCCGGCGCGAACAGCACCGGGGAACGCCGGGTGCCGAGTTTGCGCGGATCGAGCCGCGCGATGGTGCGGCGCGCGCTTTCCCGGCCGACCTCGGCCCCGCTGCTCAAATCCCGCCAATCGCGCGCGGACGTGTACCAGTAGTCGCGCTGCATGTCCTCGCCGCTGCCGGCGAGAACGACGCAACTTAAGGTGTGCGAGGTCGTCGGGTACCCGCCGACGAAGCCGTGCGAATTGCCGTACACATGCAGAGCCTGGTGCGTGCCGAGCGTCGCCCCTTCGGAATTGTTGATCCGAGGGTCGAAGGCGAGCGCGGCCGCCTCGCAATCCTTCGCGATTTCAATGGCGCGGTCGGCCGCCAAATCCCAGGGATGGGAGAGATCCAGGTCCGCAACTCCGGTCGCCATCAGCGCGCGGTCGGCAAGGCCGGCGAAGGGGTCCGCGGCGGTGAATCGCGCGATGCTGCAGGCCTTGGCCACCGTCGCCCGCACCGCGTCGGCCGAAAAATCGGCGGTGCTTGCCGAGCCTTTGCGGCCGCCGCAGTAGACCGTGACGCCGAGGTTGCGATCCCGCTGGTGTTCGAGGGTTTCGACCTCGCCGAGTCGCACGCCCACCGAAAGGCCGGTGTTCTGGCTGACCACCGCCTCCGCCTGTGCCGCGCCGCACGCCGCCGCCTCGGCGAGAGCGAGTTCTATGATCGATTCTAGGCCTTTGGAACTTAAGGCAAACGGCTTGCTGGGCACGACCGCCATCGGGACCTCCATGAGGGTTCTGGGAGTGTACCGACGATTCTACCGGCCCGAGTGATAGCATGGGCGCCATGAACGAAGAAAATACCCACACCCAGGACGATTCCGGCGAACGCTCGCGACCGAGCAAGAGCGCCATGAAACGCGTCGCCGTCTCCCTGCAGGATCTCGGGGTCGAACTGTCCGCGCTGCCGGACATCGAGCTCGGAGGCTTGGACCTGCCCGAAAATCTCGTGACGGCGCTGCGGGAGTTGCGGCGCCTGCCGTCGCACGGCGCGCGCCTGCGCCAGCGCCAGTACATCGGCAAGTTGATGCGGTCGATCGATCCGGACCCCCTGGTGGAGCGTCTGGCGGAGCGCAAGCGCCGGCACGACCGGGATGTGCGCGAGTTCCAGCAGGTCGAGCGCTGGCGCGACCGCCTGCTCGGCGCCGAACCCGGTGCGCTCGAGGAGCTGCTCGCGGCCTATCCGGACTCCGACGGCGCGATGCTGACGCGACTCGTCGAGAAAGCCAGCAAGGAGCGCGACGACCGGCGTTCGCCGGCGGCGGCGCGGGCGCTTTTCGCCTACTTGAAACAATTGCTCGCCTAGGCGTTTGGTACACTCGGCTCATCATGCAAATCTCGGTCGGGATCATCATGGGATCGTCGTCGGACTGGGAGACGATGCAGGGCGCGGCGGACATGCTCGCGTCCCTCGGCATCGGCTACGAGGTGCGCGTCGTGTCGGCACACCGCACCCCTGACCTGCTGTTCGCCTATGCGGAGGGCGCGCGCGCGCGCGGACTCAAGGCCATCATCGCCGGCGCCGGCGGCGCGGCCCATCTGCCCGGCATGACGGCGGCCAAGACCTCGGTACCGGTGCTCGGTGTGCCGGTGCAATCCAAAGCCCTGAACGGACTCGACTCGCTGTTGTCCATCGTGCAGATGCCCGGTGGCGTGCCGGTCGCGACCTTCGCGATCGGCGCGGCGGGCGCGAAGAACGCGGCCCTGTTCGCCGCGGCGATCATCGCCAACGAATCGACCGAAGTGCGCGCGGCCCTCGATGCGTTTCGCAGCGATCAAACCGCCGCGGTGCTGTCCAAACCCGACCCACGGCTGCCTTGAGCGCGCGCAGTTTCACGCGCGTCGGCATCGTCGGCGCCGGACAGCTGGGCAGGATGATGGCGCTCGCCGGCATACCGCTCGGCCTGCGGTGCGTGTTCCTCGACCGGGGCGCCGACTCGCCCGGCGCCGCGGTCGCGCCGATACTCCTCGGCGAACTGGAGGACGCGCGGCTGCTGCGCGACCTCGCGTCGCAGAGCGACGTGCTCACCTTCGATTGGGAGAACATATCCGCCGGGGCGCTCGCCCCGCTCGCGAAACGGGTCGTCATCCGGCCGCCCCCCGCCGCACTCGAGCATTCCCAGGACCGGCTGCACGAAAAGACCCTGTTCAGCCGCTTGAAGATCCCGGTGACCCCGCACGCGGCGGTCGACAGCCGCGCCGATCTCGATCGGGCCGTGCGCAAGCTCGGCCTGCCGGGCGTGCTGAAAACGCGGCGCCTGGGATACGACGGCAAAGGACAGGTCGTGCTGCGCGACGCGGCGCAGCTCGAATCGGCCGGCGCGCTGGTCGGCGTCGGCGGCTTGATCTACGAGAAATTCCAGGACTTCCGCCTCGAGGTGTCCATCGTCGGCGCGCGCGCGCCGGACGGACGCTGCGCGCTCTATCCCCTGTCGGCGAACACGCACTCGGGTGGCGTTTTACGCTACGGCATAGCGCCCTTCCACAACGCGGGCCTGGAGCGGCGCGCCGCGGTTTATTTCAAGCGCGTGGCCGCCGCGCTCGATTATGTCGGCGTCCTCGCGATCGAGTTCTTCGTCGTCGGCGGAAAATTAATGGCGAATGAAATGGCGCCGCGGGTCCACAATTCCGGGCACTGGACGATCGAAGGCTGCGCGACCAGTCAGTTCGAAAATCACATGCGCGCGATCTGCGGCCTGCCGCTCGGCAGCACGCGCGCGCTCGGCCACACCGCGATGGTCAATTTCCTCGGCTGCATGCCGGATCGCGATCGTCTGCTCGCGATCGACGGCCTCGCCTATCACGACTACGGCAAGGAACCGCGGCCGGGCCGCAAGCTCGGCCATTGCACGATTCTCAAACCGCTCGCAAAGCAGCGCGATTCAGCGCTCCGAAATGTTCTAAAATTGGTGCACTGGCGGTAACCGGGGTCGGCGTCTGTTGGCGGCGGCACTCCCGGGGAAAGGCGGTTTGCGCGATGTATCTTGAACTCTTCAAGCTCCATGAATTGCCGTTCCGGTTGAGCCCGGACCCGCAGTTTCTCTACCTCAGCAAGCAGCATGCACGCGCCAAGGCGTACATGGAGTCGACGATCTGGTTCACGGACGGCTTCGTCGTCATCACCGGCGAGATCGGCGCCGGCAAGACCACGCTGATCGAGACGTTCATGCGCGAACTGCAGACCGACGTCATCGTCGCGCAGATCAACCAGACCCAGCTGTCGCCCACCGCCTTCCTGCAGACCGTGCTGGTCCAGTTCGGATTCACGCCCTACAACATGAAGAAGCCCGAGGTGCTGGCGACCCTGAACGACTTCCTGATGGAACAGCACACGAGCGGACGAAAGGTCCTGCTGATCGTCGACGAGGCGCAAAATCTCAACAACAAGGTGCTCGAGGAAGTGCGGATGCTCTCGGGCGTCGAAACGACGAAGGACAAGGCGCTGCGCATCATTCTCGCGGGCCAGCCGGAATTGAACGACAAGCTGAACTCCCGGGAATTGGTGCAGCTCGCTCAGCGGGTGCGCCTGCGCTTTCATTTGACGGCGCTGACCCGGGCGGAGACCGACGCCTACATCGACCACCGCCTCGAAGTCGCCGGCTCCCAGGGCCGGCGGATCTTCGCCGAAGAAGCCTACCCGACGATATACCGGTACACCGGCGGTGTACCGCGCCTGATCAACACCCTTTGCGACACCGCGATGATGGCCGCGTTCGGGCGTAATTCCGACGGCGTCAGCGTCGGTGACCTCGAAGCGGCGATCAAGGAGCTGCAATGGGTCGAGTACGCGGCGCGCACCAACCGCATGCATGCACCCGTCGTCGAACAAGCGCCGATGCCCGGGACATCGACGGGCGGTGCGAACGGCCAGGTGATCGGCCGGATCTTGATCGCGCACGAGGGCAAGACCACGTTCGAGCGCGAGCTGCGCCCCGGGCGGATCGTGATCGGCCGCACCGCCGACAATGACCTGCAAATCGACAGCAAATTCATCAGCCGCCACCACTGCCAGATCCTGACCCAGCAGGATTCCTGCGTGATCGAGGATCTGAACAGCACGAACGGAATCTACATGCATTCGAAGCGCGTGCGCCGCCACAACCTCAATGACGGCGACGTCGTGGTCGTCGGAAGGCACGAGATCATGTACATCGACGAACGCCACAGCCGCGGCCGGCCGCCGACGGACGGCACCGACACGCAGGTGCTCGTCAAGGGCTAGGGGGTTCTTTCCGCGCCGTCGCCGGAGGATGCCGGCGGCGAAATATCGCCGCCGCTGTACTCGCGCCGCATCTCGCGATATCCGCGCCGTCGCAAAGCGAGCGTCAGCGCGGCGATCACCGCGACGATCCCCACGGCGAAGGTTGCCGCGGCGCGCACGCCATCGGCATCGACGTAGGAAACGCCGATCGCGCAGGCGCCGATCGCCGCATAAAGATACGGCAGCGATTCATACAAAGGGCCGGCCAATCGCACGTCGGGCACTCCGGCTGCAGCGGTGGACTCGCTGCCAATCGTAACGCCAACGCGACGGAAAATCGCTGCTGTTTTGACTTAATTCAAGCGCGGGCGACGGCTCAATCCTTGCCGACCAGCAACTCGGTGAGGCGCGACAGCCAGGAGCGGCGCCAGCCCTCGACGCGCAATTGCCGGTCCTTGCGTTGCGCGATGCGCTCGGCTTCCGCGAGGAGGTCCTTGGGCAGATCGAGGCGGTAGGTGCCGGTCAGGGAATTGTCGGACATGCGGGAATCTCCGTCGATCATCGAAGTTGAGGGTCGCGATAGCGTACTGACCGCCGCCCGCCCGAGGGCGTGAGCCACTGCACGCTATTTCGCATCGCCGCGGACCTTGCGGCAAACCGTCGCCCGACGGCGACGGCGGGGACCCACCCCGTAATGGGGGTCTCGGTGGGAATTGCGACGTGGGTCACACTATTTTCGCCCGTCGATGCATGCCGCTGATTGCCATGACGCGGAATTTGAGAGTAGATTTTGATTCAGCATTGGAAGCGAGCTTTGCCAAGGCGCATGCCCCGACAGAGGGTAAACGGATGAATGGACTGCGGATTTACCTGCTGGAGCACTGCCGGATCCTGCGTGCCGGACTCAGCGAGCTGCTCGCGTCCCAACCCGGCGTAGAGACGCTCGCGGCATTCGCGACGATCGACGAAGCCGACGCATCGATTGCGACGAATGTCCCCACGGTGATCCTGGTGGATGTGGATCCGCCGGATCGCGGCGCCGCAGTCGGGTTCGAGGCATTGGCCGCGCGCGGCTGGCGCGCGCCGATCGTCGTGCTGACCCGGGTCGCGGACGAAGCCCGTGTGCGCGCGGCGATGCAGGCCGGCGTATCCGGGTACGTGCTCAAGGATTCGGATCAAGCGGAATTGGTTGCGGCGCTGCGCGCCGTTCACTCCGGCAATCGTTTCGTCTGCGGCGCGCTGGCCAGGTCGATGTTGTCGGGGCCGATCGACCAGCGGGGCGAACCCGGCCGCGAGATCGCGCACCTGATCACCCAGCGTGAACGCGAGGTGCTGACGCGCATCGCGCTCGGACAATCGAACAAGCTCTCGGCGCGGGACCTGGGGCTATCGGTCAAGACCGTGGAAAAACATCGCTCCAACCTGATGCGCAAGTTGAATTTGCACAACACGGCCGCGGTGACGATGTTCGCGTTGCGGCATGGCCTCGTCAGTCATGAGGATCTGTCCGCACCTCGCGCGAATCAAGACGCGACATCCCGCGCCAGCACCTGGGCGATCAATTCGCGCAGTTCGCGGGTCTCGAACGGCTTGGCGAGCGCCGCGTCCGCGCCGGCCGATCTCGCCGCCGCGAGGTAGGCTCGGGTGGATATCGCCTCGGGCCGATAGTCATTGAGCCCGAAATTTCCGCCGCCGGAAATGGCGATGATGCGCGTCTCGGGGCATTGCGCCCGTATCCGGCCGATCGCGCCGACGCCGTCGGTGCCGGGCAGAACGATATCGACGATCACCAGGTCCTTGGGCGAGGCCGCGAGGCTCGCGATGCCCGCGTCGGCGTCGCCGACGGTCTCCACCTGGTCGCCGCGGGATTCCAGGACACGTTGCAGCGCGCTGCGCACATAAGGCTCGTCGTCGATGACCAGCACGCGCATCGCGTTCAATCGACCGAGACGAGTTGATCGACTTCCTGGAGCGACAGCAGCTTGCATTTGACGGCAAAGCGCGCGATCGCCGCGGTGCTGTTCAGATTCAGGCGCCGCATCAGGCTCGTGCGGTATTTCTCCACGGCCTTCACGCCGCGTCCAAGCTCGGCCGCGATGCGCCACGTGGGTACGCCCAGCGCGATGAGACGCAGCACCTGCCGGTCGTCGGCGTCGAGCGGCACCTCCTCGGCGCGCGGCTCGGTCTCGGCTCCCACCAGCCACTCGCGGATGACGAGGTTGCCGACTCCGGAACAGGTCGCCGGCAGGCCGCGCGCCGCGCGCCGCAGCGCCGACAACAAATCCGCCCGCAGCGCGTCCTTGCGTACATAGCCGATCGCGCCCGAATCGAAGGATTCGCGGATGCACTCGAGCGAACAATGCGCCGACAGTACCATCACACGGGTGTGCGGAAATTCGCGGCACAGGCGGCGGACGGCGAGGCAGCCGGTGTAGCCCGGCATCGTCAGGTCGCAGATCACGAGATCTGGTTCCAGGTCCCTCACCAGGCCGATCGCCTCGTCGACGTCGCCGGCTTCGCCGACGATCTGCAGATCGTGCTCCAGCGACAACAGCGCGGCGAGTCCGGCGCGGACCACGGGATGGTCGTCGACCAGCACCAGGCGGTGACAAGGCTCGGCGCGCCGCACGTACTCCGGCCAGACAGCCTCATCCGGGCTTTCAGCGATGGACTCCATGTCGCTCCCTATGGACATGCCTTGCGGACCACCAGACGGAGATAGCCTATCCCGAATCGAGGCTCCGCCGGTAGCGCATGCACCGCACATATTTTGCCGTCGCCGGGGCAACACGGGCGGTAGGCAACACCGCACGCGGCCAGAGGAACCACGGTACTAAGCCGCCAGGATGCTCCGCGGGGCCAAATATTATGTCAAAAGAGCCCAAGAGCGCCCACGGTGCCGGACCCGGCTCAAGGCACGGTCCAGGCACCGTCGGCGAGCAGCGAACTTCCGCGGGGCGCCGCAAATTTGACCAAATAGCCGCCTTTCGACGCGAAGCTCTGGCCCGGAGCCAGATCGAGCCGTGGATAGTAGCCGGTCAGATAGCGATGCTCGAGCATGTCCTCCATTTGTTCTACGAGAAGCTCCCGGTCGAAATTGTCCGCCATCCCGTTCAAGGTCTCGGCGAGCATGCCGCAGGCGAGATAAGTGTTGACCTGCACCGCCTCGGCAACGACCGGAATGTGCAGGAACGAGAACCAGCCCATTGGGAAATCCACCCGCACCATGCGTCGTTGCGGCAGGTCGAACGGGTACGCGAGCAGCGTGCGGCCGCGCCAACCGGCCGGCAGCGGCGCATGCTCGAGTCCGCCCATCAAGCCCGACATGTACACCGTTGCCGGAGCCGCGGCGGCATCGCCCAGGGCCGCGATGTCCGCCGGCCGCAGCCACAGCACCAGCGCGCCGGCCGCGCGCGCGCCGCGTAATGCCGCCTCGAGGCCGCG
>JAJXYR010000234.1 GCA_021780475.1 Pseudomonadota bacterium | reverse complement strand
TCATCGGAACTCCGGGGGAATTTTTCGCGGCCATTCTAGCGCCACGCGCGGCGGGCGACGCGGCCGAAATCGGCGCGACGCGCGCCGGCGTTGGCGACGCTTCGGCTAATTGATAGATAACGTCAATCGCTCCGATCGTTTCAATTGCCTTGTTCAATCGCTTATTCCAACCCTACACTGCGTCCCGTCGAACATCGCAGCCAGCCAAGGAGCCAGCCATGACAACCGAATCCAAATGCCCATTCTCCGGTGACGCGCGCAAACACGCCGTTTCCGGGGCTCCGTCGAACGCCGACTGGTGGCCGAACCAACTGAAGCTCGAACTCCTGCATCAGCGCTCCGCGAATGCGGACCCCCATGGCGGGCGTCTGAACTACGCCGCGGAGTTCAAGCGTCTCGACCTGCACGCCGTGATCGAGGACCTTCACGCGCTGATGACGGACTCCCAGGACTGGTGGCCGGCGGACTTCGGCCATTACGGTCCCTTGTTCGTGCGCATGGCGTGGCACAGCGCGGGCACCTATCGCATCGGCGACGGTCGTGGCGGCGCCGGCAGCGGCAGTCAGCGCTTTGCGCCGCTGAACAGCTGGCCGGATAATGTCAACCTCGACAAGGCGCGGCGGCTGTTGTGGCCGATCAAGCAAAAGTATGGCCGCAAGATTTCCTGGGCCGATCTGATGATCCTCGCCGGCAACGTCGCCCTGGAGTCGATGGGGTTCAAGACCTTCGGCTTCGCCGGCGGACGGGAGGACGTCTGGGAGCCGGAAAATGACACCTACTGGGGTTCCGAGAAAACCTGGCTCGGCGACCAGCGCTACGCGGGCGACCGCGAACTCGAAAACCCGCTCGCCGCGGTGCAGATGGGTTTGATCTACGTCAATCCGGAAGGCCCCAACGGCAACCCGGATCCGCTTGCCGCCGCGCGCGACATCCGCGAGACCTTCGCCCGCATGGCGATGAACGATGAAGAGACCGTGGCGCTGATCGCCGGTGGTCACAGCTTTGGCAAGACCCACGGAGCGGGCGATGCCGCGCTCGTCGGTCCGGCGCCGGAAGCGGCGGGCATCGAGGAACAAGGTTTCGGGTGGAAGAGCGCCTTCGGCAGCGGTCATGGCGGTGACACGATCAGCAGCGGCTTGGAAGTCACCTGGACGACCACGCCGACGCGCTGGAGCAACAACTTCTTCTGGAATCTGTTCGGCTACGAGTGGGAACTCACGAAGAGCCCGGCCGGCGCACACCAGTGGAGACCGAAGGGTGGCGCAGGCGCGAACACCGTACCCGATGCCGCGGACCCGTCGAAACGGCACGCGCCGGCCATGTTGACTACCGACCTGGCCTTGCGCTTCGACCCCGCCTACGAAAAAATCTCGCGGCGCTTCCACGAACATCCCGATCAGTTCGCGGACGCATTCGCCCGGGCCTGGTACAAGCTGACGCATCGAGACATGGGACCGCGTTCCCGTTACCTGGGTCCGCTCGTCCCGCGGGAAACCCTGGTATGGCAGGATCCCGTGCCCGCGGTCGATCACCCCTTGATCGACGCGGCGGACATCGCGGCGCTGAAGCGGACCCTTCTCGCGTCCGGGCTTTCCGTTTCCCAACTCGTCACGACGGCTTGGGCGTCAGCCGCCACGTTCCGCGGCAGCGACAAGCGCGGCGGCGCCAACGGCGCGCGCATCCGCCTGGCACCCCAGAGGCATTGGGAGGTCAACCGGCCGGCCGAACTCGCGCCGGTGCTCGCGAAGTTCGAGGCCATCCAGCAACAGTTCAACGGTGCGAATGTGGGCGGCAAGAAGGTCTCCCTCGCGGACCTCATCGTTCTCGGCGGCTGCGCCGCCGTCGAGGCCGCCGCCAAGAAGGCGGGTCACGAAGTGCAGGTTCCGTTCGCCCCCGGGCGCACGGATGCCACGCAGGATCAGACCGATCTGGAATCCTTCGCGGTGCTCGAGCCCATCGCCGACGGCTTCCGCAATCATGTGCGCAAGGGACTCGAGAACCAGGCCGCGGAGATGCTGCTGGACAAGGCGCAATTGCTGACGCTCACGGCCCCGGAGATGACGGTGTTGATCGGAGGCATGCGCGCACTGAATGCGAACGCCGGGGGGTCTCCGTACGGCGTATTCACGCAGCGGCCCGGAACCCTGAGCAATGACTTCTTCGTGAACCTGCTTGATATGCGCACGCAGTGGCGGCGCGCCGCGGACGCCGACGGCGTGCTCGAGGGTCGCGATCGGGCCACGGGCGCGTTGAAATGGACCGGCACCGTCGTCGATCTCGTGTTCGGCTCGAACGCCCAGCTGCGAGCCCTCGCCGAGTACTACGCGAGCGAGGACTCGAAGAGCGCGTTCGTGCACGACTTCGTCGCGGCGTGGAACAAAGTCATGAATCTCGATCGATTCGACCTGGCTTGAGGAGGACGATGCGGCCGCGGCCGGCGCCGGTACATCCGGCGCGGGCCGCGGTCGCGGTGCGCTGTTCGTCATATACTCGGCTGATGTCGAATGCCGATTCCGCGACTCCTGGGCGATGCGACGGACCCGGCGACGGACCCGGCGCCGGATCGCGGCGCGGTCGGTTGATGGACCCGGTCGGCGCCGCCCGCCACGTTCGTGCACTGACCGCTGTGGCGGCGATCATGCTGTCCGGCTGCGCGAGCACGCCCGCGA
>JAJXYR010000115.1 GCA_021780475.1 Pseudomonadota bacterium | reverse complement strand
CCGCGGCGACCGCGGATGTTGCGGATATGCACGTTGAACAGCTTGCCGCGTCGGCCGAATCGTCGGATCACGTCGAAGATCTCACCGGCCGGATCGGCCAGTTGCGAACAAACCGTTCCCTGGCAGAAGTTGAGCCCGTGGTACGGACTCTCCTCGATCGACAGGAACCGTTCGAGTCCGGTAACGCTGCCGAGCACGCACTGGACGCCGCGATAGCCTTCCGCCGGGAGTCCGGGGTCATGCGGGTGACAGGCGATGCGCACCTTGCATGCGGCCGCCACCGGCACGACCCGCTCGAGAAAATACCGGATACGTTCCCAGTAGATGGACTCATCCACCAGACCTGCGCGGGTGAGCGCCGACTCCTCGACGTCCACACCCAGCTTCCAGCCCCCATACGCCACCCCGCCCCGCCCGGCCACCACGCGATTGCGTACCACGCCGAGCAGGCTGAGGTTGTACTTGACGGTCCCGATGCCCGCGGCCGCGCAGTTGCGCAGCAACTGCTGGAAGGCCCCGATGTCACGGTCCCGCTGCGGATCGTCGCCGAGCATGATCGCGGGGTGGTTCTCGTCATCGATGAGCGTCGAGCGCAGCAACACGCTGTCGGTCATGTCGACGCTCAGTCCATGGCGCTGCGCGAGCGCGCGCAGTTCCTCGAGCTCCCCGACCGTCGGACAGACACGGCCCGGCTCGCGAATGATCGGGCTCGCCGAGATGTGCCGCACCCCGAAGCGCGCCAGAAACTCGAAATGCTCGTCGGTCGAGGGACCGCTCTGGCAACCAAGCTTGGGACCGCGGTTCTCCACCGGCGTCACTCCGTCGATTGAATCTTGTAGACCAGGACCTGCGCCGGCCGCCTTGCGCCGGATGGCGCCATCACGATGTATTCCCCGAGCGATGCAACCAGGTGCGAAGTCGCGGCACCCGGTTCCGTTGCGACCTCACCAAGGAATCGGTACTCGTTCGCGCCGACCTCGCGGTAGACGTCCACCCAGCCATGACCGCCGCCACCGGAAACGAAGATCTTGCGGGAAGCCGCGTCGAAGGCGATGTAGTCGGATCCTTGCCCGATGGGCAGCGTCTGCAGCTCCTTGCCGTTGTCGCTGTCCAGCACGACCAGATGCCCATCGTGACACGCGACGAACATCCGATGGGAGCGCTCGTCGAGCGCGGCCACCGTGTTGAGCCGGGCACGGGTGATCGGCCATACCGCCAGGGGCTTGAGAGTCACTCGGTTGATGACGTCGATCCGATTGAGCGCACGGACGTTCGCGAACAATCGTGGACCATGCCGCTCGACCGCCATGCCTTCGATCTCATTGCCGGCGAGCTTGGCATTGCCGACCTGCCGCTCCGTCGCCGAATCGAATGCGGTGATGTGGGAGTAGCTGTGCCCGGCCTTCTCGCCGCCGTTCACCGCGAAGACGCGGCCGGTCGCGGCATCGTAGGCGATCGGATCGGCGTCGATCTCGATCTTCAGGGATTTCAGTGGCGCGTAGGTCCGCGAGTCATAGATGCGCAGCGCGCCGCTTCCGTCCGTTACGTAGAGCCGATGCAGGTGCGCCCGATACACGACGCCCCGCGGAATCTCGACCGGAATCGATTTGATGAGCTTTCCCGTCCCGAAGTCGAAGACCACCACACGGTGCGCCTCGACCGCCGTGGCGAAGAGCCGCCTGCCGGCCGGATCGACGTCGAAGTGATCGAAATGACCGGCGATCGCCGCCGGCAGGTCATACCGGTGTTCGAGAACCAGGGGCGGCGCCGTCGCCGCCCCCGACCCGGTCGCGCCCGCCCCGACGGAGAACAACCCGAAGATCGCACCCGCCAGACTCAATCGGACATTACGCATCGTTCGTCTCCCGTCCCGCCTCGCCCCCGTCAAAACTTGACGCTCGCCCGGATGCCGAACTGCCGCGGCGGTCCGATGAAATAGTCCGGCGGAGACTGGCCGCTCACGTAGATTTTATCCGTGAGATTCTTCACGTAAGCCGTCAGACCGTAGCGGCCGTGCTGGTAAGCCAGCTGCGCATTCACCAGACCGTAGGCGGGCTCGTAGTCCACGGGATAGACCTCGACCGGCGACATCCACTGACTGCCCTGGTAGGTGAAGCCCACCATTGGAGTCAAAGTATCCTCCGACCCCAGCAGATAGGTGTATCGCAGCAATGCCGCAAACGTCCACTTCGGTGCGTACGGCAGCGGCTTGTTGGCCAGATGCAGAAGGAGCGGGCCGTAGTCCTGGCAAACCCCCGGGACGGCGGTCTCCCCGGGAGCACACTGGGGAATCGGCACCGCGATGCTGGAGATGTAGTGCAGATTGAGGACGTCGAACGGTCCCATATTCGTCTTGTTGTACGCCGCCGACACGTTCGCACCGAATCCGTGGAATTGCATCTGCAGCGCGGCCTCCACACCCTCGCTGGTCGAGGTGGGGAAATTCGTCGGAACGACCGCCCCGGTGACCGGCGTGATCGCGTCGAACTGCTGATTCTTGATGTTCATCCGATAGCCGTCGAGCTGCAGCCGCGCGTGTCCATCGAAGAACGTCGACTTCCAGCCGCCTTCATAGTCCCAATTGGTCGTCGGTTCGAAGGCGACGCCATTCGACGTGCCGCCGGAATTCGCGCCTTTCGCCGCGAGGATGTAGAGAAGGTTGTCGGGGGTGAGCCGGTAATTCAAGGACACCTTGCCGGTGACATTCGATCCCGAGTAGCGCCCCCCGAGGAGGACCGGCGGCGGCGGCGGCGTGCCCAGACCCTGACCTCCGGTGACCTGTCCGGCGGAGTGTGCATGATCCTGAGTGAAGCGCGCGCCGGCGGTGATCTTCCACTTCGGCGTCAATTGATAGGACCCGTGCGCGAAGAACGCGTCGGTGTACTTGCGCGCGAGGACGTCGATATAGGCGGGCTCGGATCCGGTCTGCGTGACGAAATTGCGGCTCGGCAGGTTGCTGTGTATGAAGAATCCGCCGACCAGCCACTGGAATCGACCCTCATTGGGCGACAGAACGTCAAGTTCCTCCTGGGTATCCTGCTGGCCTTGGTCGGCATGTTCGACGACCAGCGGAAAATCCGCGGTCGCCACCGCGTTCGCGTTGTCGTCGAGCATTTCCAGCGTGCGCGCGGAGGCCATGCCGGTCAGCGAGCGGATCGTGATGCCGTTGTCGAAGCGCCATTTGGCCTCCACCGTCGAGCGCCAGACCGTTTCGTTGTCCTGCGACTGAACGTCATAGATGACCCGCGTACAGGTCGGATAACATGTCGACGGATAGAATTCGGTCGGCGACGGATTGCCAGGCAGCGCCGGGCTCGGAATATATGGGAAACCTCCGGTGTCCTTGGTGCCAAGCTGGGTCTTCCAGAGCACGCTCAGATTGTCGTTCGGCTTCCATAGGAAACTGAGCCGAACCTCCTTCTCGTCGAGCGAACCGGGCGCCCCGGGACTCGCGAAGTCCGCATTGCCCGGCCCTGGTATGAGGCCGTTGTCGCGGAAGAAGCTCTTGCGGGTCTCAACATAGAAAGCGACGCGCGCCGCGAGCGTGTCGGATATCGGCAGATTGATCGCACCATGCCCGCCCACGTCACTGTAATTGCCACCCTCCAGCGTGAAGTTGCCGTGAACATCCGATCCGATCTTCGGATCGGCCGACGTGACGAATACCGCGCCCGCGATCGAGCTTGCGCCTGCGTACGTGCCCTGCGGCCCGCGCAGGACCTCGATGTTCGCGGTGTCGAAATAGTCGAAAGCACTGTCGATCGGCGGAAGCAGCATGCCGTCCTGATACAGCGGCACGCCCGCCACCGCATTGGCGTCCGTGCTCTGTTGACCGACGCCACGGACGTTGATCTGCTCGCTCACCCCCGTGGGCTGGATGGACATGTTCGGGGCGACATACTGAAGGTCGGTCAGTGTCTTCACGCCGGCTTGTTCGAGCTGCGCGGCATCCAGCGAGGTCAGCGCGATCGATGAGCTCATCGCATTCTCGGTGCGCCGGCTCGCGGTGACGATGATCTGCGTGAGGGTCCCGGCCGGAGCCGCGGACTCGTCGGTCTTCTGATCCGCGCCTTGTTGCGCGCCGGCGGGCGAGGCCAGACTCGCGAGCGCGAGACCAAGGATCGCCACGACTGTCGGTGCGACACCGCGGCTTCTGAACGATCGGTTCATGCTATTCCCCCCTGCATCGGATTTGTGGATTTGTACGGAGACGCCGATGGCAGCGGATTCTAGGAATTGCAATGATGCAAGTCCAAGCTAATATTAGTATCGATCAATATCTGTTTTGCATCAATGACAGGCCACACGAGCGTGCAGCCCGATTAATCAGGCGGAGGCTGCCGGCCGCCTCCCACCTGCATCAAGATCTTGCGACGCATCCTTGGAAACCCGATGCTCGGGGTGATCGGTGATTCACGGGTTCGGTGCGAACAGGATCGAACGCGGCGCCTACTGCAGCGCCCAAATCGGTCGCGCGTCCGTTTTTTCGCGCTCACCGCCCGGCCTTGGGCAATGATCACCAATTACTAAGGTACGTGCACCGACGAAAGGCGCAAGTCACGGTCCCATCGCCGTGCTATTTCGGGGCTATTCCTAATAGTCGCTCGGCATTCGCCCGCCCCACTTTCAATCGCTCTTCGCCTTCGAGTGGGCAACCGCCGAACCAGCGGGCGCCCTCGGACATGCTCTCGTAAGGATAGTCGACGGAGAACATCACCCGATCTATGCCCATTTCTTCGATGACGTTTTTCAGCGTGGGCGTGTGAAAATTGCCGCTGGTTGTAATATAAAAGTGATCGCGCAAATACTGCCCGAGCGGCTTTTTCAACTCCTTGCCACAAGGCGCGTATTCGAAGCGGCGCTGCGTTCGCGCCATCATCGCGACCAGGCCTTCCCCCATATGGCCCAGAATCATTTGGAGGCGCGGATAGCGGTCGAACAATCCGCTCGTCATCAAGCGCAGCGCGTGGACGGCTGTTTCGGCACCGAATGCCCACATTGGTCCCATCAATTCGTCATGCCCTTCATAGATCTTGCGCTGGCTGGGCAAGGGTGCTCTCGGGTGCAGGTATACCGGAACACCCAATGATTCGATCCGCTCCCAGAAGGGGTGAAATTTTGGAAGGTCCAGATATTCCGCATGATTTTCGTGGCCGAGATTCGTATAGCCGTTGACCAGGACGCCTTTGAACCCAAGTTGGGTGACGGTGCGCTCAGCTTCCGCAGCCGCCGCCACGGGATCCTGCAAGGCGACCGCCGCGAAGCCTGCGAATCGAGTCGGGTAAGGGCCCACGAATTTCTCCGCCAACCAATCGTTCGACGCCTTGGCGTGATCCTTGGCGCTCCGAGGATCCGTTTCTCCCTGGATTCCGTTGGCGGTGAGCGAAACCACTTGCATATCGACGCCATTGGCGTCCATTTGCGGCAGGCGCAGTTCCTCGACATCGAGAAGCTTTGCCTCGATGTTGCTCCAGGCCTCCGCAGACAGCCCCGGCGGATGAAAGGTAGTGCCCAACGAACTCGGGACCACAAAATGCTCTTCGAGCGTAATGGTACTTCGCGACGAAGCGGGTGGGACGTCGGACACAGTCACCTCTGAAGTATCGGCGCCAACGAAAAGTCGAGCGTCGATTTGATTTAACACGAGCGCGTCTTTGGATACAAGGCGGCGCGAAAAGTCCTATAATTGCGACGCTACAGCGATTTGACCGAAACAAGAGCCGCCCTCGTCGTGGAGCGCCAGCATCATGCGAAATCCATCGAATCCCCAGCAGTCCGGACTCAGCCGTCGCAAGTTCATCGGGGCGACAGCCGCTGCCGGCGGCGGTCTTTTACTTGCGATCGTGCTGCCGTCGCGCGGGGCACGTTCTGCACCGACAGTCGGGGCTCCGCCCAGGACTCCGTCGGCCTTTCTCAGCATTGGAGCCGACGACCTGATCACGATCATCGCCCCGGCAGTCGAAATGGGTCAGGGTGGGCATACCGCAATGCCGATGATTCTGATGGAAGAACTTGCCGGAAACTGGGATCGACTGGTCGTCAAGGACGCGCCGGCCGCGGCAATTTACGACAATCCTGTGTTCCACCAACAATCGACGGTGGGCAGTTTTTCGGTGCGCGGCTGGTACACGGAACTGCGGCGCATCGGCGCGGCGGCGCGCGAAATGCTGCTGACCGCCGCCGCCACCGACTGGGGCGTTCCGGTGCGCGAATGCAGCGCCTCCAACAGCATCATCACCCACACTCCGAGCGGACGCTCGCGCTCGTTCGGAAGCGTTGCGGCACAGGCAGCGGAACTGCCCATCCCGCAACAGCCCGAGCTTAAGTCGAACGCGGATTTTCGCTTGATCGGCACCTCGCCGAAGCGCGTCGACCTCGCGGGGAAAGTCGATGGCAGTGCCCGCTACGGCATCGATATCGCACTTCCGAACATGCTTTATGCCGCGATCAAAAGATGTCCGACCTTGAGCGGCAGGCTGAAGTCCATGGATGACACGGCGGCGAGGCGGATGCCAGGATTTCACACCACCGTGCCGCTTCCGGATGGCGTCATGGTCGTCGCGCGTTCCTACTGGCACGCCAGGAAGGCGCTCGCGCAGGTCAGGACGGAATACGAGCTCGGAAAGCTCGCGGGTGTGGACTCCCCCAAGATATCGCAAATCATGCGCGAAGCATTCAACGGGCCAAGCGCGGTAGCCCGCAGCGAAGGCGACGCTCCCGCGGCCTTGGCGGCTTCGACACACACGATGGAAGCGGTCTACGAGGTGCCCTATCTCGCCCATGCGTGCATGGAACCGATGAATTGCACGGTGCGCATCGACGATACGGGTTGCGACGTTTGGTGTGGAACCCAGGCACCGCAGGGTGCACAGCACGCGGCCGCCGCAGTGCTGGGAATCCCGGCGGCGCGCGTGCGGATCCACACGACCTTTCTTGGGGGCGGATTCGGACGCCGCGGCGAAGCCGATTTCGTCACCCAGGCGGCCGCCGCCGCCAAGGCGGCGGGTCGGCCCGTGAAACTCATATGGACGCGCGAGGAGGATATCCAGCACGATTTCTATCGTCCGGCCGCGGCCATCCGTTTTCGAGCCGGCTTCGATCGCGACGGGAAAATCGCGGCATTTGAAAGCAACGTCGTGACTTCATCGACGCCGACCAGGATGGCTGCCGGACCGTCGTTTTACACCAGCGGTATCGCCGACAGCAATTATGCGGACGCGATACCTAATTTCCGCGTCACCGGCGTGGACGCGAACATCGGCGTTCGGTTCGGCTTCTGGCGTTCAGTCAACGATTCGCACAACCCGTTCATGCTCGAGGGGTTCATCGACGAGATCGCCCGGCATCTGAAGCGCGATCCCTACCAATTGCGGCGCTCGCTGCTGCAACATCCAAGCGGCCGGCGCCAGCTCGCGGTGCTCGACCTCGCGGCCGAGAAGGCCGGCTGGCATGCGCCGCGCCCCGGACATTCATTGGGCATCGCGGCGCTGGCGGCATTCGGCAGCTACATCGGCACCGTCGCCGACATCTCGATGAAGGGCAGCCAGATTACGCTGCATCGCGTCGTGACGGCGGTCGATTGCGGCGTCGCCGTGGAGCCCGACAACATTCAGGCGCAATTGGAAGGCGGCATGGTATACGGATTGACCGCCGCACTGCGCGGCGAGATCACGATCGCGAACGGCGCGGTTCAACAGAGCAATTTCACTGATTATCGGGTGATGACGATGGCGGAAATGCCGCTATTTGAAAGCTACATCGTGCCGAGTACGGCGCCGCCCGGTGGGATCGGCGAGCCCGGCACGGCGCCGATTGCGCCGGCGCTTGCGAACGCGATCTACGCGGCGACCGGCAAGCGGGTGAGGTCGCTGCCGCTTTCGAGGCACGGGCTGACATTTTCGGTGGAGAGGGCCTCCGCATGATCAAACTCAACGTCAACGGCGAAGCGCATTCAGTCGATGTCGACGCGGACATGCCGCTTCTGTGGGTGATACGCGATGAGCTGCATCTGAGCGGTACCAAATTCGGTTGCGGCATCGGCGCTTGCGGCGCGTGCACGGTGCTGGTCGACGGCCAGCTGCGGCGGTCCTGCATGCTCCCCGTCGGCGCGGCCGCCGGGACCGCAATCACCACCATTGAGGGAATTTCGACGGATCGGTCCCATCCCGTCCAGCAAGCATGGGTGGCCGAGAGTGTGCCGCAATGCGGCTACTGTCAGTCGGGCATGATCCTCGCGGCGATTTCGCTATTGCGTCAGAATCCCCATCCCACCGACGCCGACATCGACACGGCGATGACCAACCTCTGCCGATGCGGCACCTACAACCGCGTGCGCAAGGCGATACATCGGGCCGCCGGAAGCTCCACTGCCTGAAGCCCCCGAGTTTCGCG
This sequence comes from Pseudomonadota bacterium, assembly GCA_021780475.1. Lineage (GTDB taxonomy): Bacteria > Pseudomonadota > Gammaproteobacteria > Steroidobacterales > Steroidobacteraceae > Bog-1198. Next base: position 2,486 of record JAJXYR010000115.1, on the reverse strand, counting down.
CGGGCCGCTAGCGTGTCAGTCGACGCTTTGCGGCTGCCAGGTTAGCGCCAGTGCTGCCGCGCCCGCGACCACGACGAAGGGGATGGCACCCGCCAAGACGGCTGCACCGGCGCTCCCGGACGCCAGCAGAGCGGCGGCGAACAGCGGCCCAACCACCGCTCCTGACCGTCCTATCGCAACCGCAACGCCGACACCCGTGGCGCGACCGGTGTGCCGATAGTAAAGAGGTGCAAGCGCGTACAAAATCAGCTGCGCGCCAATGATGAAGGCTCCGGCCAATGCACAGGCCAGCAGTGCGATAGAGAACCCTCTTCCGAAGGAAGCGACCGCGGCGAGCGCCGCGAGCGCCAGCGAAATGCCGCCGTAAGTCATCAGAACCCACTGCCGACGACGGTTGCCCGCGTGCAAACGGCCGAGAAAAACCGCCCCGCCGCTGCCTGCCAGGTTGAACACGATGGATGACATGCTGGCCTGACCTCGCGTGAATCCCAAGCCAACGACCAGGCTCGGCAGCCAGTTGAGCATCATGAAGAGCACGAGATTCGTGAAAAAGAACCCGCTCCATAGCAAAAGGGTCGCGCGCGTCCGGCCCATACCCCACAGCACGCTGCCGACGCTGTCGACCGGCGACTCTCTTGACGCTCCCAACTTCCCCGGTCCGCGGGCGCCGTCCGCGGCACCAACGCGGAAAGCGATTAAGAGGAATGCAACGACCAGTGGCCCCAATCCGCCGCCGATGAAAATCGCGCGCCACCCCCAGCCCATCCGCTCGGTGAGCGCCATCATCCCGGCCAGCGCACCACCAAAAGGCAATGCGGCCATGACCATTGTCACTGCACTCAACTTCCCTCTTGGATCCGCAGCGTCGGACGCCAGCGCAATGAAATTGGGCATCGCTCCGCCCAGTCCGAGCCCCGTCAACAGGCGCATCAAGATCAACGAATGCGCGCCGCGCACCGCCACCGTGAGCAGGGAGCAGATACCGAATAGCAGCAACGACGCCGTCAGGGTCTGTTTGCGCCCGACGTAGTCGGCAGCGCGCCCGCCCGCCAACGCACCCAAAAACAGTCCCAAGGTGGCGGCACTAAAGATCAAGCCCCCCTGCGCAGGCGCGATGGAGAACTCGCGAAACAACATCGGGGCGGCGACCCCCATCGACTGGTTGTCGAATCCTTCGAACAGGGCGGCGCTCGCGCACAATGCGAGCGTGACGCGCGCCTGCGAGACGCCGTCCACCTATACTTTCGCCGCGCGCCAGCGCGGCAGCAATTCCAGGGCGTTCTCGCGGCCGATCTTGCGAAGATCGCCGTCGCTGAACCCATAATCACGCTGCTGAGCCACGTATTCCACCCCGTGCCGGAACGGGAAATCCGTGCCCCATAGCAGCCGGGAGATCGGAAAAAGCTTGGTTAGCGCCGCGAGTGCCGACGGGGTGGATGCCTGCGCGAGATCGTAGTGAAACTTCAGCAACTCGGCCATGACTCCATCCGGTACCGTCGAAGCGAGTTTTGGATAGGTAGCCGGGATCCGCGTCAGCCGCTCGACGATGAACGGAACGGTTCCGCCGCCATGCGCAAATATCCAACGTATCTTGGGATAGCGCGTTACGGTGCCTCGGAACAGCAGGCTCGCGATCGCACGGGTCGTATCCACCGTGTACTCGATGACTGAGTTGTTGAACAGGTCGCGCAGAATATCCCGGCAGCAAACAGGCGTGTCCGGATGCACATACACGAGCGCGTTGCGCCGGTTCAACTCCTCCATCACGGGATCGAAATTCGGATCGCCAAGCCACCGGTCACGATAGCTCGTGAACACGGAAATCCCGTCGGCCTTGAGCACGTCAAGACCGTATTCGATTTCACGCAGACTTCCCTCCGTATCCGGCAGAGGGATCGCCGCAAACATGCCGAAGCGCCCGGGGTAGTCGGCCACCATCTTCGCGCCGTAGTCATTGCATTCGCGCGCGACGCGGCGACCCTGCTCGTTCTCGCCCAACCAGACGCCCGGCGTCGTGATCGAGGTGATCGAGGTTTCTACGCCGGCGGCATCCATGTCGTCGAGGGACTTCTGCGGCGACCATCCGAGCGTTGGGGGAAACAGCAACGGCTTCATTTCCTCCACGTACGCCGGAGGAGCAATGTGATGATGCACATCGATCCGGAACCGCGCCGGCACGGCCGCCGCGCCGTCCGACGTCGAGCGCTCGGCCGCACCCGCCGTGCGCAAACCCATGGGCCCAAACGATGACGCCGCGATAATCGCCCCGGCGTTCATCAAAAAGGCCCTACGCTGCAGCGCCGCCACATCGACCTTTGGCGCCAGTGGCTCACCCAGGAACTTCGACAGCGCGCAATCAGCCACACGGTTGCTCTCACGGTTCATCATTCTCTCCTGATTGGCATGACGCACTACTTGTTGGACTGACGACTCACGACGAGGATATGGAACGTCCCCGGGACCGCCGAAGGCCAGGGAAAGGAGAT
>JAJXYR010000101.1 GCA_021780475.1 Pseudomonadota bacterium | reverse complement strand
CCGAATTCCTCGCGCAAAACCCGGCCGAGTTCGCCGTACAACGCGGGCAGTCCCGATTCGGCGCCGATGCGCTCGCCGTACGGCGGATTGCAGACGACGAGGCCCGCGGGCGCATTATCCGGACGGGTTTGCGCCGCGAGCGCCTTCTTCTCCACGTGAATCCACGCCGCCAGGCCCGCCGCGTCGCCGTTGGCGAGCGCGCCGCGCACCGCATCGGCGTCGATGTCGAAACCGCTCAGGCAGCGCCGCGGCGTCCGTGCGCCGCGGCGCGCGCGCGCCTCGTCGCACAATCGCTCCCAGAGCGGCGCATCATGGCCGCGCCAGCCGGAAAAGCCGAAATACTCGCGGCCCAATCCGGGAGCGGCATCCGCGGCGATCCCAGCCGCCTCGGTGAGGAAGGTGCCCGAGCCGCACATCGGATCGACGAGCGGGCCGCCGCGCGCACAGATCTCCGGCCAGCCGGCCCGCAGCAGCACCGCGGCGGCGACGTTTTCCTTCAGCGGCGCCCGCCCGGCTTCGACACGATAGCCGCGCCGATGCAGACTCTCGCCCGAAAAATCCAGCGACACGTGCGCGACCGGGCCGTCGACGTGCAGGTGGATCAGCAGATCCGGCCGCAGCGGGCGCACGTCGGGGCGCGAACCGGTCGCGTCGCGCATCCCATCGCAGATCGCATCCTTCAGCAATTGGGCGCCGTACAGCGTATGCCGGATCGCCGCATTGCCGCCGCTCGATGCGCAGGCGATGGTCGCGCCGGGCGCGAGGTGCGCCGGCCAGTCGATGCGCTTGACCGCGAGATGCAGGTTCGCCGCGCTCGTCGCGTCGAAAGTGCCCAGATGCAGGTAGACGCGCGTTGCCGTGCGCGACCACAAACAGGCCCGATAGCCGCTCTCGAGCGGACCCGAGAAGCGCACGTCGCTGCTGCGTTCGCGCAGCTCGCCGGCGCCGAAGGATGCCAGCTCCATCGCCAGCACCGACGCGGCGCCGATCGGCGCGGTCGCGATCCATTGGTGGGTCTGCCCGCTCAGACGCGTCAGCCATGCCCGTCGAGCGAGAGCAGCGGTCGGTACAGTTCGGGCCGGCGGTCCCGAAACAGCCCCCAGGCCTCGCGATAGCGGCGGATCTCGTCGAGATCGAATCCGGCCGTCAACACGCACTCGCTGACGCGGTCCGCCTCGGCCACCTTCTCGCCGGTCGCCGAGGCGATGAACGACGAGCCGTAGAACTGCATCGTGTACTTTTCGCCGCGCTCGGTGCCGATGCGGTTGGATGCGATCACCGGCACGAGGTTCGCCGCCGCATGACCCTGCATCGTGCGCTGCCAGTGCGCGCTCGAGTCGATGTGCGGCGCCTGCGGTTCGGACCCGATCGCGGTCGGGTAGAGCAGCATCTCGGCGCCCTGGAGCGCCATCGCGCGGGCCGCTTCCGGAAACCACTGGTCCCAACAGATCGCGACCCCGAGCCTGCCGAACGCGGATTGGAACACCCGAAACCCGGTGTCGCCGGGGGAGAAATAGAATTTCTCGTGATACCCGGGCCCCTCCGGAATATGGGACTTGCGATAGTGGCCGAGCACGCGGCCGTCGGCGTCGACGACGACGACGGAGTTGAAGAAGGAATTGCCGGCGCGTTCGAACACGCTCACCGGCAGGACCACGCCGAGCTCGCGCGCCAGCGCGCGAAAATGCTCGACCGCGGGATGACCATCCAGCGGCGACGCGAGATCGAAGTGCCGCGGGTCGTGGTCTTTGCAGAAATACGGCGTCTCGAACAGCTCCTGGATGAGCACGATGTTCGCGCCGCGCCGCGCCGCCTCGCGAATCAGCTTCTCGGCGCGCGCGACGTTGCCGCCACGATCCCAGTCGCACGCCATTTGGGTCGCCGCCACGGTCACTCTGTTCATGGCTCGGAATGGTACCTGAAGCGACGCGCCGGGAAAGCTAAAACGTCGGCGGCGCGCTCGCGCTGACGATCTCGCACTCGTCGCGAAAGAGGTTGCGGAAGCGATGCGGCAGCGTGCTGCGGAAATAGTAGGCATCGCCCGCGCCGAGCGTGCGCGTATCGCCGCCCACGCTGAGTTCGATGCGCCCCTTGACCACGACGCCGCCCTCCTCGCCGTTGTGCGTCAGCATCTCCTCGCCGGTGTCCGCGCCCGGCTCGTAGGTTTCATGCAGGATCGCCATGCCGCGCCGCGCGAGGCCCGCCCCGACGAGGTACAGGGCCACCTTGCCGGTGCCGATGTTCGCGAGTTCCTCCTTGGGGAAGAACACCGGCGGCTGGCGCGCGAGGTCGAGCGTGAAGAAATCGGCGAGAGCCATCGGCACGCCGTCCAGCACCTTCTTCAGGCTGCTGACCGACGGGCTCACGCGGTTCTGTTCGATCAGGGAGATCAAGCCGTTCGTGACGCCCGCCCGCTTCGCGAGCTCCCGTTGGGACAGGCCGTACATCTGTCGTACCGCCTTTAGATGCGCACCGACGTTCACGCTCATGATGTTCAATATATTAAACGGACGGATCCCAATTTCGCCCAGAATTGAGGAAAGTGTCAATTTTTCTTATCATTCGGCGCATTATCGACCGGCGCATCGTCCACTGACCGCAACCCCTCCAGGAACCCTCGAGATGAATGCAAAGCCCGCAGCCGTGCCCGCCAAGAGCGAGCTCGAAGCCTTTTGGATGCCGTTCACGGCCAATCGGCAATTCAAGGCCAACCCGCGGCTGCTCGCCCGCGCCGAGGGTATGCATTATTGGACCGCCGAGGGACGCCGGATCCTCGACGCCGTCGCCGGCCTGTGGTGCGTGAATGCCGGCCACGGACGGCGTGAAATCGCCGACGCCGTCGCCGCGCAGCTCGCGACGATGGAATTCGCGCCGACCTTCCAGATGGGCCATCCGGCCGCGTTCGAACTCGCCAACCGCCTCGCGGCGATCGCGCCGCCGGGCCTGGACCGCATTTTCTTCACCAATTCCGGCTCCGAGTCCGTGGACACCGCGCTGAAGATCGCGATCGCCTACCAGCGCGCGCGCGGCCAGGCGTCGCGCTTCCGGGTGATCGGGCGCGAGAAGGGCTATCACGGCGTCGGCTTCGGCGGCATCTCCGTCGGCGGCATCGTCAACAACCGCAAATTCTTCGCCGCCTCGATGCTGCCGGGGGTCGACCACCTGCCGCATACGCTGTCGCTCGAACACAATGCGTTCAGCCGCGGACTGCCGCAATGGGGCGCGCATCTCGCCAATGAACTCGAGCGCCTGATCGCCCTGCATGACGCTTCGACCATCGCCGCGGTCATCGTCGAGCCAATTTCAGGATCGGCCGGCGTGATCCTGCCGCCGGTCGGCTATTTGAAACGCCTGCGCGAGATATGCGACAAGCACGACATCCTGCTGATATTCGACGAAGTGATCACCGGCTTCGGGCGCATCGGCAGTCCGTTCGCGGCGCAGGCCTTCGAGGTCACGCCGGATCTGATGACGACGGCGAAGGGCCTGACGAACGGCGCCATTCCGATGGGCGCGGTGTTCGCGGCGCGGAAGATCTACGACGCGTTCATGCAGGGACCCGAGCAGACGATCGAGCTGTTCCACGGCTACACCTATTCGGCGCACCCGGCCGCGTGCGCCGCGGCGCTCGCGACCCTCGACATCTACGCGCGGGAAGGCCTGCTGACGCGCGCCGCGGAGCTTGCGCCGCGGATGGAGGAGGCGGTGCATTCGCTGCGCGGACTGCCGGGCGTGATCGACACCCGCAATTGCGGCCTGATCGGCGCCGTCGAACTCGAACCGCGCAGCGGCCGGCCGGGCTCGCGCGGCTACGACGTGTTCCTCAAGTGCTTCGAGCGTGGGGTGATGGTGCGCCAGACCGGCGACATCATCGCATTGTCGCCGCCGTTGATCGTCGAACCGGCGCAATTGGCCACGATCGCCGAGGTGCTCGGAGGGGCGATCCGCGACACGGCCTGAAGCATCGCTCAGCTTCTGGGCTCGAACACCGCGTACCATTTCCGGCACGGCGTCAGCACCTCCCAGCTTCCCTCGAAGCCGGCGGGTATCACGAAGGCCGCGCCCGCGTCGAATTCGTGGCGGTCGCCGTCCGCGGACTCGATGCGCACGCGGCCCTCGATGATCACGCAGAACTCGTGTTCGGTGTAGCGCACGCGCCATTTGCCCGCCGTGCTGGTCCACAGGCCGCAGAAGAACTGCGCGCTGCCGTCCGTGTACTGGTTGGCGGCGCGGGCCCGGGGAATGCCCGCCAGGATCGTCTCGGGGCGGGGATTCGCCGCCTCGCCCGCGAGCGCCGGATTCAGCACGACGATTTTCTTTTGCGCGTCCACCGGCATCATGCCCGCAGCGAGAACGGCGTGAAATCCGTGCCGATGTCGTAGTAATCCTCGTTCTCGGCACGCTTGAGAAATTCGACGACGCGATACGTCAGCGGCGCGGCCAGGATTTCCCAGCCGCTTTTCAACAGATATTGCGTGAACATCAGGCCCTCGAGATGAGTCAGCGGCATGCGCGCGTAGAACGCGATCGAGTAGAACAGCATCGAATCGACCAGTTCCCCGCACAGCGTAGAACCGACCAGGCGGGTCCACAACCACCGGCCCCGGGTCCAGATCTTCATTTTCGCGAGGACGTAGCTGTTGACGAAGGTGCCGAACAAGAATGCGATGATCGAGGCGGCGACGATCCGCGGCGTGTTGCCGAAGACCGTCTCGATCGCCGCCTGGTTCGCCCGTCCGTGCGCCGACACCGGCAGGTGGACGACGACCGCCGCCATGAACGAGGCGAACGCGAGGGCCGCGAAGCCGGCCCAGACGACGCGCCGGTCGCGGCCGTAGCCGTAGACCTCGGTCAGGATGTCGCCGAAGATGTAGGAGATCGGAAAGAACAGCACCCCGGCGAGAAACGTGACCGTGCCCAGCACGGGCACGCGGATCGATGTCTCCTTGGCCGGACCGATCAGATTCGAGCACAGCAGCACGCATACGTAGGCGGCCATCACGAAGTCGTAATAGCGATATTGGCGGGTCGGCGGCGTCGGCGAATTCATGCTGTGTCCTGTCGGCGGTTCGGGCGCCCGCCGATGATATGTCAACCGGACCCGGCGCCGCAGGCCGGCGTGCGCGGATTGGCGAAGGCGATCACACCGCCCGCGGCGTCGTTGCGCTATTAAGTATGCCTGCCCTCACAGATCGGATCCATGGAACGCGGCAAGCCCGAACAGTCGACAGAAAGGCCGCCGGTCGATTACGAGGCGGCTTGCCTGCAGCTGCGCGCCGCGATCGAGCCGGCGCGCGTGCACGCCCTGTCGCTGCACGACCGGTCCGGCGACCTGTTGTGGCTCAGCGAAAGTTCGATGGGACCGGACGAGCACGATGCCGTACGCCGGGCCTTCGAATCCTATGCCGATCCGGCGAGTCCGATGGCCCAGGCCTTCGATTTGGGCGACGATCGGTCGGCGGTGCTGTTCCGCTTGACGAACCACGTCCGCATGACGGTGGGCGCGACGATGTTCATCGTCGATTCCCGCCTCGTGAGCGTCGCCGGCCGCGGCCCCGAATCCTTGATGAATCCGAAACTGCAACAGGCGCTGATCCACGCCGCCCGGATGCTGGGCGCATCGCCCGCACCGACCGCGCCGGCCATAGCGACCGCGCCGGCCGTGCCCATGGCATCGACCGCCGCCCCCGGGCCGCACAGGCCGCCGCCCGCGAGTTCGGCCGCGGTCCCCTCGGAGCTGGACCGCTTTCACGCGGCGCTGCGCCGCACGCGGCTCGCGCTCTACGTCCAGCGGCTCGTTCCCCTCCACAAGGGCAGCCCGCTCCGGCGCTACGAGGTGCTGCTGCGGCTCAAATCCGAATCCGCGCCAAACTGCGCGCCGCAGGCCATGCTGAAGGCGGCGGTCGAGAACGGCCTCGGATCGATGATCGACCGCCGCGTGGTGAGCGAACTCGTCGGCTGGCTGAAGCGTCACCCGCGCGTGTGGCAGGACGACGGCGCGATGTTTTCGATCAATCTGACGACGACCGCGCTTCACGACGAGCACTTCCTCAAATTCGTCGAGCTGTGCCTCGCCAAAGCGGGGTTGCCGAAGGCGACGATCGCCTTTGAAATCTCCGTACCCGGAGCGCTCGGCCTCGGCACGCGCATCGCCGCGGTCGCAGCCGCGTTTCACCGGCTCGAATGTCCGCTCGTGCTCGACGACTTCGACCTGCGCGCCGAGTCCCTGGCGCTATTGCGTCTGCCGGGAGTGCGCTTGATCAAGCTCGCGACCGAAATCACCGCATCGATGCGCAGCGACAAGTTCGCCCAGGCGCAGATCTCCGCGCTGGTGCAGATGGCGCGCGTGCTCGGCATGCATACGGTGGTCAAACGCACCGAGTCGCCCGCGGATCAAGGCTGGCTGGTGGCGCTCGGCGTCGATTTTCTGCAGTCGAACGCGTTTTCTCCGTCGATGCCGATCGACGCGATCAACGGGGACTCCGCCTCATAGCGACAGCACCGAAATGATTCCGCCGCCGTACTTGCCGAGACCGAGTTCGAAGTCGATGCGGTGCGTCGACGCGGCGATCGCCGCCGCCACCGCCGCCGGCAGCGAGGCCATCGGATAGACCTGGTCGAGCCGCAGGTGCGGCGTATTCTCGCGCAACACCAGGCGCGTGCAGATGTTCATGACCTCGCGCAGATTGGCGATCATGACCTCGGTCAACTCCTTGGCGCGCACCGCCTCTTTCGCCGCGTTCGGCGGCAACATCGACAGCGCGGCGCCGCCGTTCGCGGCGAAGGCGATGTCGCAGGCGCATACCGCACCCGGCGCCCCGGCATCGGTGACGTACAGCGCGCAGAAATTTCCCGACTTCGGCGACAGGTCGAGCTTCGCGCCCGCCTTCACCGTGAAGCCGTCGAACAGCAGGCCGAGCAGCTCGCGCACGAGCGCAAGGTCCGGCAGGGGATGGGTCGGTGGAGCGCTCGTCGCGTTCATTTGATGAAGGCTCCCAGGGCCTCTTTGAAGGATTCGGGAGTGAACGGCTTGGATATCAAAAAGCTCGCGCCGGCGGCGGTGGCGCGCTGGCGCATCTCCGGTGTCGCCTCGGTGGTCACGAAGCCGAATGCGATCTTGATGCCGTCCTTGCCGAGCTGTTCGAGCAGCTCGATGCCCGTCATGTTCGGCATGTTCCAATCGGACAGCACGATGTCGGGCGGCGCCCCCTTGATGGCCGCCAATGCCTTGGCGCCGTCGTCGCATTCGCTGAACTCGTGGCCTTCGTACCCGGCCAGCCGCAAGGTCTTGCGGACGATCATCCGCATCGCCGTCGAGTCGTCGACGATCAGGATCTTCATGGTTGTGCCTCGTGACTCATGCTCAATTTCGCCGGTAGATCGTCTTGCCGATCAGATCGTAGTCGTTGGACACCTTGAACAGACTCTCCGAATGGCCGAGAAGCAGCAGGTCGTTCGGGCGCTGCAGCTTCGCGATCCGGGTGAACAGTCCGCGCTGGGCGTCCTTGTCGAAGTAGATGATCACGTTGCGGCACACGACCACGTCCAGCGGCCCCTTCATCGGCAGATCGTGCATCAAGTTGATCTGTTTGAAGGTGATCAGACCGGCGAGGTCCGGATCGACCTGGTAGGCCGGCTGATCGGCGCCGGCGGGCGCACGGAAGAACCGCTCCAGCCTTCCTGGGTCCAGCCCCTTGACCCGGTCCGCGGTGTAGATGCCGCGCCGCGCGCGCGCAAGGATCTCCGAGTCGATGTCGGTCGCGAGAATCTTGATGTCCCACCGCTTCCAATCGGGGATCGCCTCGCATACCGTCATCGCCAGCGAATAGGGCTCCTCGCCCGAGGAACAGGCCGCCGACCAGATGCGGATCCGGCGCGGCGCACGCGCATCATGCACGCGCGGCAGCAAAAACTGATCGCGCAGATAGTCGAAGTGGTGCGACTCACGAAAGAACGCCGTCAGATTCGTCGTCATCGCGTTGCAAAATTCGACCAGCTCCGACTCATCGTCGCCCTCGAGCAGCTGCCGGTAATCGCTGAAGCGCTTCAGGCCGAGCGTGCGCAACCGCCGCGACACCCGGCCGTAGACGAGTTCCCGCTTCGAGTCGGCGAGGTTGATGCCGGTGAGCTGCTTGACCAGATCGCGCAGTGCGCAGAAGTCGGCGTCGCTGAACTGGAATTCGCGCACGCGACCGGGCGCCTCTGCAGCTGTGTTGGTGACTGTCATGTCAGGGTTGTCGACCGCCGGGCCGCCGTTCTAAAGTCGGGGGTACCCCTAATCGACGCGCGCCGTCGCTCAAAACAATTCGACGCGGCCGTTGCAGGCGTTCTCGGCGGCCGCCAGGCGCTCTTGCTCCGCCTGGTTCTCGGCCTCGACGTGGCGCAACAAGCTCAGCCATTGTCCCGTGTTGCGGTCGATCCCGTCACGCAGCGAGGTCTGCAGGCGGTGCAGGCCGACGCGAATATGTCCAACGCGTTGGGTCAACCGATCCTGGTACTGCATCGCGGTAACCGCCGCGTCGAGCGCCGCGCCGAGATCCGACGAGTGCCGACGCATCAGCGTGCGCGCCGGCTCCGGGCAATCGATCGCATCGAGGCCGCGCTTGGCCGCGCCGAGTTCGTTGAAGGCGACGCCGATCCCGGCGCACTCCCGGTCGGCGTCGGTCACCGCGGCGTCGAGCTGGCTGCCGAAGGAGTCGAGGACGCGCCCGAACTCCTCGATGACCGCGCGCAACTCGCCGAGGCGCCGTTCGGCCGGCACCGCCGGCACGGCCGTCGGCGCCTGTGCGTCAGACCCCATGTCGTTGCGCCCCGTAAACCGCTCCGCGCAATCCAAGCAGGTCGAGCGCCTGATCGAGTCGCGGCGATTCGCCGCGGAAGTAGAGTTCGCGGCCGCGCCGCGCGGCATCGAGGCGCAGCGCGACCAGCAGCTGCACACCGGCCGTATCCACCGCCAGCAGGTCGCCGACGTCGATGCACAGCGGGCCGAGGCCGTCGAACAGGCGCCGCAACCGCTCGCGCATCGCTTCCACGTCCTGGATCTGCAGGCTGCCGCCGACGGTGAGTGCGTTGATGCACGCGGATGCCGCGCCATTCGCGGCCGGGTTCGTTTCGCTCATGATTTATGCCGCCTCACGGCCGGTCTCGCCCGGGTCATCGCCGGCTATGCTCGCCGTCACCAGGCCCTCGATGTCGAGAATCATCACCAGCTTGTCGTCCGGGCTGCCGATTCCGCGGATGTGCGCCGTGCCGGCTCCGCCGGGCATCTCCGGCGCGGGACGAATCGCGGCCGCGTCGAAATCGCGGACCTCGGTCACCGAGTCGACCACCACGCCGACGGTGCGTTCGCCGCGCGCGCCGGGCACGCGCACCACGACGATGACCGTCGTCGAGTCGAACGGCGCGTCGGGCAGCGCGAAACGGACGCGCAGGTCGATCACGGGCACGATCGAACCGCGCAGGTTGATGACACCGAGCACGTAGGCGGGCGAATACGGCACGCGCGTCACCGCGTCCCAACCTTTGATTTCCTGGACCCGGAGGACGTCGACCCCGTACTCCTCGGCCCCCAGGCGGAAGCACAACACCTGTTCCTGCGCCGCGGCTGCTCGCGCCCGCGTCGACCCTTGCGGCTCTGGTTCCATCACCGATTCCTCATGGGCTCACGCCGCCCTGCCGACACGCCCGGCCTGTTGGCGGACGAAATTGCGGATGACGCCCGGCACATCGATGATCAGCGCGACCGTGCCATCGCCATGGATGGTCGCGCCGGCCAGGCCTTGGACGTGCTTGAAGTTCGTATCCAGGCTCTTGATGACGACCTGCTGCTGTGCGAGCAGTTCATTGACCACCAGCGCCGCCCGTTGCCCGTCCGCCTCGACCACGACGAGCAGCCCCTCGGTCAGGTCCGTCCGCTCCTGGTCCACGTCGAACAATTCATGCAGCCGGATGATCGGCAGGTAGTCGCCGCGATGGCGCAGGAGTTCCATCTGTCCGACGACGGAGCTGATCTCCTCGCGGGTGGGTTGCACCGTTTCGATGATCGAGATCAGCGAGACGACGTAGATCTCCCTGCCGACACGCAGCATCTGTCCCTCGAGGATCGCGAGCGTGAGCGGCAGGCGGATGCGTATGGCCGTGCCGGCGCCCTCGGCGCTCGTGATGTGTACGTGGCCGCCGATGTCGTTGATGTTCCGCCGCACCACGTCCATGCCGACACCGCGGCCGGAAACGTCGCTGACCGTCTCGGCCGTCGAGAACCCCGGCAGAAAGATCAGGTTGTGGATCTGATCGTCGCTCAGGTTGGCGTCCGGCTCGACCAGTCCGCGCGCCCGCGCCTTCGCGAGCACGCGGCTCTTGTTGATGCCGGCCCCATCATCCTTGACCTCGATGATGATGCTGCCGCCCTCGTGGTAGGCATTGAGTTCGAGCGTACCGGTCTCGCACTTGCCCGCGGCAGCCCGCCTCTCCGGCGTCTCGAGTCCATGGTCGAGCGCATTTCTCGCCAAATGGACCAGCGGGTCCGCGATTTTCTCGAGCACCGTCTTGTCGAGCTCGGTTTGTTCCCCGTTCATCTTAAGTTCGACCTTCTTGCCGAGCTTGCGCGACAGTTCGTGCACCAGGCGCGGAAAACGGTTGAACGAGAAGCTGATCGGCAGCATGCGTATTTTCAGCACGCTTTCCTGCAGCTCGCGCGTATTGCGCGAAAGATGGATCAGGCCCCGCCGCAGCGCCTCGAGATCCTCGGGGTCGCAATGATCGGCGAAGCGGCTCAACATCGACTGGGTGATCACCAGTTCGCCGACGAGGTTTATCAGCGCGTCGACTTTCTCCGTGCCCACGCGAATCGAGCCGGCGTCGGGGGCCATCCGTGCGGCGGGCGCCGCCACGGGCGCCGCCGCGGGCGCCGACTAGATC
>JAJXYR010000010.1 GCA_021780475.1 Pseudomonadota bacterium | reverse complement strand
CCGCCCGCCTATGGCGGCCTCTCCGGCGCCGCGGCCCGGGCCGGGCACCTCGTGCTGTATGCGCTGCTGATCGCGGTGGTGGCGCTCGGAATCGCGAATGCCTGGATCCGCGGCGACGACCTGTTCGGGATCTACACGATCCCGTCCATCGCGCCGGGCGACAAGGCCTTGCGCAAGTTCGTGGGCCATTGGCATGGGAACGCCGCCAATCTGATCCTGATCGTCGCCGGTCTGCACGCGCTCGTCGGGCTCGCGCATCATTACTTCCTCAAGGACGGCGTGCTGCGCCGGATGCTGCCGCCGAAGACACGCTGACGCGGGGGGGGGTGCCGGCATGAAGGTTCTCGTCGTAGAAGACCAACGCCGGCTCGGCCTCATGTTGAAACAGGGACTCGCCGAGGCGGGCTACTGCGTCGGCTTCGCGGGCACCTGCGCCGCCGCGCGCGATGCGCTGTGCGAAACCAGCTACGACGCGATCGTCCTCGATCTCGGCCTGCCGGACGGCGACGGATTGGACCTCCTGCAACAGTGGCGCAAGAGCGGCTTCAACGAGCCGGTCATCATCCTGAGCGCGCGGGACGCGGTCCAGGACCGGATCAAGGGGCTCGACGTCGGCGCCGATGACTATCTGCCGAAGCCGTTCAGCCTGCCGGAGCTGCTCGCGCGGCTGCGTTCGCTGCTCAGGCGCCAGGCGAACGTCAAGGACACCGTGCTCGAACACCGCGGAATCCGCCTGGATCTGGTGGGCCGCACCACGCACTATCACGGCGCGGCCATGGATCTGACCAGCCGCGAATTCGCACTGCTCGAGATCTTCATGCAGAACCCCGGCCGCATCCTCACGCGCAGCCTCATCTGCGAGAGGGTGTGGTCCTCGCCGTACGAGGTCGACGCCAACCTGCTCGACGTCTACATGAGCAAGCTGCGCGCCAAGTTCGAGTCCCGGGACGACAAGCCGATGTTCAAGACCGTGCGCGGCGTCGGCTACAAGCTGCAATGAGATCCATCGGCGCCCGGCTCGCGCTCTGGTATGCGGTGGCCGCGACCGCGACCCTCGCCTGCCTGTTCGTCGCCGGTTATTACCTGTTGGAAGGCTATCTGATCCATGGGCTCGACCTGCTCAACGAGTCCGAGTTCCGCCAGATCAAGGCGCAGCTCGGCCCGCACTACAAGTCGATGAACCCGGAAGTCATCGACCAGCGCATCCGCGAGACCACCGACTACGCCTCGGTGCTGTTCTACATCGACATCCACGGCAACCACGAGGGCACGATCTTCTACTCGAGCAATCTCAAGGGCCAGTCGATTCCCGACGTCAAGGGCAAGCGCCGGTACGACATCGACTGGGGCAGCATCGGGCTGCTGCGCGTCGGCGAGTTCATCCTCCCGCCTTACGACGTCATCCTGGCGACGCCCGAAACCCAGGTCGACGGCGTCATGGAGGGCTACGCCTCGGTCTGCGGCGCGCTGCTCGTGCTGATGCTGGCGATGAGCATCGCGATCGGTTTCGGGCTCAGCCGCTACGCGCTGCGGCCGGTGCGGCTGATCCGCGAGACCGCGAGCCGCATCGGCTCGGACAATCTCGGCGAACGCATCCCGGTGCCCGCGGTGGACGACGAGATCTCGGACCTCGCGCGGCTGTTGAACGCCATGTTCGACCGTCTCGAGGCCTCGTTCAAGAACGTGCGGCGGTTCGCCGCCGACGCCTCGCACGAGCTGAAGACGCCGCTGTCGCTGGTGCGGCTGCACGCCGAGAAGCTGCTCGCGGGCGGCGGTCTCGGCCATGAGCAGGAGGAGGAGGTGCAGTCGCTGCTCGAGGAGCTCACGCGGCTGAACGGCACGATCGAGGAACTCTTGTTCCTGTCGCGCGCCGAGGCGCGCAGCATCACGCTGCGCCTGGGCCCGCACGATCCGCGCACGCTGCTCGCGCACTTCAACGCCGACGCGTTGGTGCTCGCCGAGGACCGCGGCCTGCGCTACTCCAGCGTCCACGACGGGGAGGGCCTCGCAATCTGCGAGCCGCGCTGGGTGCGGCGGGTGCTGCTCAATCTGCTGACCAACGCCGTCAACGCGTCGCCGCCCGGCGGCGAGCTGCGGCTCCGCTCCGAGGTCGCGGGGGACGTGTGGCGGGTGTCGCTCGAAGACGAGGGGGCCGGCGTGCCGGAAGCGGAAAGGGAGCACATCTTCGACCGCTTCGTGCGCCTGCAGGCCGAGCGTTCGGATCATCTCGGCACCGGACTCGGACTCGCGATCTGCCGCAGCATCATCGAGCTGCACCACGGCCGGATCTACGTCGAGGGCGGGACCGGCGGCCGCGGGCTGCGCGCGGTGTTCGAGATCCCGGCGCAACCCGTCCCGCCCGCCGCAATCGTCAGCGCAGAGTCGCCAGAGCCAGCAATGTCAGCGTGATCGTGATCGCCCCGCCGATGCGGGTCGCGATCTGCGCGAACGGCATCAATTGCATGCGGTTCGCCGCGGTCAGGATCGCCACGTCCCCGGTGCCGCCCTGGCCGGCGCGGCAGGCGATCACGATCGCCGTGTCGATCGGGTAGAGCTTGACCCAGCGGCCGACCCAGTAGCCCGTGCCGATCAGCGTCGCGACGGTCGCGACGATGGTCAACAGGTTCGCGGGGGCGAACGCCGCCATCAGCTTGTCCCAGGGCGTCATCGCGACACCGATCGCGAAGAGCAGCGGATAGGTCACGGCGCGGCGGAAGAACTGGTACACCGCGTTCGCACCGAGCTGCAGCTGGGGCGGCACCACGCGCCCGAGCTGCGCGGCGACCGCGAACAGCAGCATCGCGACCGGCGCCGGGAAATCGAACAGACGGAAGCACAGCACCCCGAGGAGGTACATCGCGATGATGAACGTGCCCGCCGCGGCGATGTGGGTCACGTCGACGTGCAGCGGCTGGTCCTCGTCGTGGGTCGCCATCTCCTCGCTCTCGCCTTCCTGCAGACGGCCCTCGCCGGTCAGGTCCGGGCGGCGGTGGCCGTAGAAATTGAGCACGCCGGCGATCAGGATCGCCATCAGGCTGCCGAACATGACCGGCGGCAGAACCTGGGCGAACAGCGCGCCCTGGGGCTGATGCCAGATCTGGCCGTAGCCGATCGACAGCGGAATCGCCCCCTCGCCGACGCCGCCGGCCATCACCGGGATCACGATCATCAGCAGCGTGTGGCGCGCGCCGAGACCGAGCGCGGTGCCGACCGCGGTGCCGACCGCGATGGCCGCGACGGAACCGGCCGCCATCGGCACGAACAGCTTCAGGAATCCGCGGATCAGCACGTGCCGGTCCATGCTCAGGATGCTGCCGACGATCACCGCGGCGATGAACAGGAACAGGAAGTTCGAACTCTTCGTGAACACGGTCACCGAGTGCGCGAGCACCGGCGGGATCCAGTGATAATAGGTCATGAACGAGGGGATGAACGTCGCGGCGATCGCCGCACCGCCGATCTGGTTCAGCACCGGGATGCGATGGCCGATCTCGCTGCACGTGAAGCCCAGCACCACGAGCACGGCGATCATCGTATTGAGTTCGGTCGGCACGTTGCCGGTGTGGACCAGGTACGCGATGACCGCGAGCAGCAGGACGTGAACCGGCAGCGGCACGATGCCGATGCGGGTCTCCATCAACTTCCACCAAGTCTGCGGCCAATGTTTCTTGAGTAAGGACACTTTTAAGATCTCCCCCGGTTCCGGTGCCGGCGACCGTAACGTCGCCGGCTGAATCCAACCTGAACGACGGACGTCGCGCCCGTCAGTCCGCGCCGCCGCGCGGCTCGAATTTCAGCGCGACGCCGTTCATGCAATAGCGCTCGCCGGTCGGGTCGGGCCCGTCGGGGAAAACGTGGCCGAGATGGCCGCCGCAGCGCGCGCAGTGCACCTCGACGCGCGCCATGCCGAGGGCGTGGTCGGCGCTGGTGCCGACGGCCTGCGGCAACGGCGCGAAGAAGCTGGGCCAGCCGGTGCCGCTGTCGAATTTGGCCGCCGACTCGAACAGCGCCGCGCCGCAGGCGGCGCAGGCATACAGGCCCTGGCGATGTTCGCCGTTCAGCGGGCTCGTGCCGGCCCGCTCGGTGCCGTGGGCGCGCATCACGCGGTAGGTCTCGGGGGGAAGGCGCTGTTTCCAGTCATCGTCGGTCATCGTCGCTCTCCTTCATTTGTCCGGATGGCGCGGCATCAACAGCTTCGCGATCAGGCCGGTCCAACCGGTCTGGTGCGAGGCGCCGCAGCCACGGCCGATGTCGCCGTGGAAATATTCGTGGAACGGGATGTAATCGCGGAACTCGGGGTCCGTCTGAATGCCCGGCTGATGGCCCATCACCGGGCGCCGCCCGGTCTCGTCCTTCAGGAATATCCGCGCGAGCCGCCGCGTAAGCTCCGCCGACACCTCCTCGATCGACAGCATGCGCTTCGATCCGCTCGGGCATTCCACCTTGAAGTCGTCCCCGTAATAATGATGGAATTTCTGCAGGCTTTCGATGATCAGGAAGTTCAAGGGCATCCAGATCGGTCCGCGCCAGTTCGAATTGCCGCCGAACTGGCGCGTGTTGGACTCGCCCGGGGCATAGCCCACACTGAGGTTCGCGGTGCCGACCAGAAGCGTGTAGGGATGCGCAAGGTGCGCGCGCGACAGCGCGCGCACGCCGAAGTCCGACAGGAACTCGGTCTCGTCGAGCATGCGCGTGAGCAGGCATTTCATGCGGTGGCCGCGCAGCAGCGACAACAGGCGCCGATCGCCGCCGCCCGGTACGTGCCAGCGCGACACCAGCGCGGCGAGGTCGGGCCGCGACCCAAGCAGCCATTCGAGCCGGCGGCGGAAACCGGGCAGCTCCTGCAGGAGCTCCGGGTCCAGGGTCTCCACCGCGAACAGCGGGATCAGGCCCACCATCGAGCGGATCCGCAGCCGCAGCCGCGTGCCGTCCGGCAGGTGCAGGATGTCGTAGTAAAACCGGTCGGCGTCGTCCCAGAGGCCGTCGCCGGCGTTGTAGGTCGAGCTCATCGCCTCGGCGATGTGCAGGAAATGTTCGAAGAACTTGGTCGCGATGTCCTCATAGACGTGGTTGTGCCGCGCCAGTTCCAGCGCGATGCGCATCAGATTGAGCGCGTACATCGCCATCCAGCTCGTGCCGTCGGACTGGTTCAAATACCCGCCGGTCGGCAGCGGCTGGCTGCGGTCGAAGACGCCGATGTTGTCGAGACCCAGGAATCCGCCCTGAAATATGTTGTTGCCGAATTCGTCCTTGCGGTTGACCCACCAGGTGAAGTTCAGCATCAGCTTGTGGAACACCCGTTCCAGGAACTCGATGTCGCCGGCATCGCCGCGCCGCTTGCGGTCGATCTGGAACACGCGCCATGCCGCCCACGCGTGCACCGGCGGGTTGACGTCGCCGAACGCCCATTCGTACGCGGGAATCTGCCCGTTGGGGTGCATGTACCACTCGCGCGTCAACAGCACGAGCTGATTCTTCGCGAATTCCGGGTCGATCAGCGCGAACGGGATGCAGTGAAAGGCGAGGTCCCAGGAGGCGTACCAGGGGAATTCCCATTTGTCCGGCATCGACAGGATGTCCGCATTGTCGAGCGTCTGCCAGTCGGCGTTGCGGCCGCGGCAGCGCGTCTCGGGCGGCGGCACCTGGCCGGGATCGCCCGCGAGCCAGCGGCGGATCTCGTAGTTATAGAACTGTTTGCCCCAGATCAGGCCGGCGAAGGCCTGGCGCTGCACCGTGCGCTCGTCGGCGGAGGCGATGTCCGCCTGGAGTTCGGCGTAATACTCGTCCGCCTCGCGGCGGCGTGCGTCGAACACCGCGTCGAAATCGGAAAACGGCGCGGACTGCGCGCCGCGCGACAGCCGCAGCCGCATCTGGAAGCTGCCGCCGGCCGCGATGCTCGCCTGCCGCCACGCACCCGCCTTCGTGCCGACCCCGGCCGGATTCGGCGCATCGGCGCGTGCGTCGACGATGCGTTCGTGGAACGCGTCCTTGTAATGGCCCGGTCCGCCGATGTTCCACAGGCGCGGTGCGTTCGTTTCATTCTCGGTGAACAACCAGTGCGGCGCGTCGTCGCAATACAGAAAGCGCATCCCGAGCTCATCGGGCTGAAGCGAGACGCTCGCCGCGTCGCAGGCGCGCACGCAGGGTTTGATCGCGCCCGGATCCCAGGTCCAGGTATTGCGCAGCACGAGCTGCGGGATGAGATGCAGCGTCGCGGCCTCGGGCCCGCGGTTGAAGGCGATGATCCGCATCAGCACGTCCCCGGGCGCGCGCTGGGCGTACTCGACGAACACGTCGAAGTAGCGCCCCTCGCCGAAACATCCGGTGTCGAGCAATTCGAATTCCGGGTCGTCGATGCCGCGGCGCGCGTTCTCCGCGAGCAGCCGCTCATAGGGAAATGCCGCCTGGGGATACTTGTACAGCATCTTCAGGTACGAGTGCGTCGGCGTCGCGTCCAGGTAGTAATAGTGTTCCTTGACGTCCTCGCCATGGTTGCCCTCGGTGTTCGTCAGGCCGAACAGGCGTTCCTTCAGGATCGGGTCGCGGCCGTTCCACATCGCGAGCGACAGGCAGACCCGCTGCTGCGCGTCGCAGACGCCGGCGATTCCATCCTCGCCCCAGCGATAGGCGCGGCTGCGCGCGTGGTCGTGCGGGAAATAGTCCCACGCGGCGCCCTGCGCGCTGTAGTCCTCGCGCACCGTGCCCCATTGGCGCTCGCTCAGGTACGGTCCCCAGTGATGCCAGCCGTCGGGGCCGGGCAGATTCTTGCGCAAGCGCTCGCTTTCCGTGCTCATCGGTCGATCTTAGCGCGTGTCGCCGCGCATTTCAGGCGATGTCCGCCGCGGGGCCGTTCATGGACCGGTACACGAGCACCGCGGCGAGCGTGAGCGCGCTCATCACGCCCGCCATCGAGCGGGCGCTGCCGTCGTACAGCGCGCTGACCGCGACGCCCGCGAGGCCGGCGAACGAGAACTGGAGCGTGCCGTAGATCGCCGAGGCGGTGCCGGCGGCGGCGCCGAACGGGGCGAGCGCGAGCGCGAAGCCGTTGGCGAAGTTGAATCCAAGCGCGGTGGTGAAACAAAAAAGCGGCACCGCGAGCGCCCAGAAGCCGCCGCGGCCGACGAGGGCGACCACGAGCAGCGTCGCCGAGACGACCGCCGAGACGCGCATCGCGCGCCGGAACAGATACTCCGGCCCGAGGCGCGGTACCAGATGGGCGTTGAGCCGGCCGCCGGCCATCAGGCCGAGCGCATTGACCCCGAACAGCCACGCGAAGCGCTGCGGGCTCAGGTGCAGCTGATCGATGAACACGAACGGCGCGCCGGCGATGTACGCGAACACGCTCGCCGAGATCAGATTCGCCGGCAGCGCGAAGCGCAGGAAGCGGCGGTCGGTGAGCACGGCCGCCCAGGCGCGCGGCCCGATCGCGTTCGCATGGCCGCCGGGCCTCGTCTCGTCGAGCAGGTAGGACGCCGCGGCGAGCGAGCCGAGCGCCATCGCCGTCAACAGCCAGAACAGGAAGCGCCAGTCGGCGAAGCTCAGCAACAGGCCGCCGACCTGAGGCGCGAGGATCGGCCCCATTCCGCTGATGATCCCGAGCAGCGACATCGCGCGGGCCACATGGCCGACCGCGAAGCTGTCGCGCACCACGGCGCGGGGGATGACCGTGGCGCTGCCGACGCCGATGGCCTGGAACACGCGCCACAGCGTGAGCGCGGCCGCGCTGTGGGCGGTGGCGCAGCCGAGCGAGGTGAGCGCGATGATCACGAGCCCGGCGAGCAGCGTCGGCCGGCGGCCGAACCGGTCGGCCAGAACGCCGAACAGCAGCTGGCTGATCGCGAGTCCGACGAAGAACGCCGGCAGCGTCAATTGCACCGCGGCCGCGGTCGCATGCAGGTCCACCGCGATCGCCGGCAGGGCCGGCAGGTACATGTCGATCGAGAAGGGCCCGAGCAAGGAGATCACGCCCAGCAGCACCAGGAGCTTCGACATGCCGGGTTGTTTGGACTTGATCTGGGGGTCGGGATGCATCGGTCAAGGAGGCGGGCGGGCGGAAGGGCTTTGGCTGTAGAATACCCGTTTGTTCCCGAGGGTTGGACGGATGACGTCAATGTCCGGTGGAAATGCGGGCGCGCTGATTTGCGGTTCGGTCGCGTATGACACGATCTTAATATTCCCGGATCGATTCCAGGCTCATATCCTTCCCGACAAGATCCACATCCTGAACGTGGCGTTCCTGGTCCCGGAAATGCGGCGAGAGTTCGGCGGCTGCGCGGCGAACATCGCCTACGGCTTGAAGCTCCTCGGCGATCGCGGCGTGCCGATGGCGACCGCCGGCCACGATTTCGGCCCCTATGCCGAACGCCTGCGCGCGCTCGACATCGAACTCGATCACGTCGCCGTCATCCCGGAGGCGTTCACCGCGCAGGCCTACATCACGACGGACCTGGACGACAATCAGATCACCGCGTTTCATCCAGGTGCGATGCAATATGCGCATCGAAACCGGGTCGAGGCGGCGGCCGGCATCGCGCTCGGCGTGGTCGCGCCCGACGGCCGGCAGGCGATGATCGAGCATGCGGCGCAATTCGCCGCCGCCGGCATCCCGTTCCTGTTCGATCCAGGCCAGGGGCTGCCGATGTTCGGCGGGGAGGAACTCAAGGTCTTCATCGACCAGGCCCGATGGGTCGCGGTCAACGACTACGAGTGGGGCCTCTTGCAGCAAAAAACCGGCTGGAGCGCGGCCGAAGTCGCGGCCCGGGTCGATGCGCTGATCGTCACCAAGGGGGCGGGCGGCTCCGAGATCCATACCGGCGACCGCACGCTGGAGATCCCCTGCGCCGCGGCGCGCGCCGTGGTCGATCCCACGGGTTGCGGAGACGCCTATCGCGCTGGTCTAATCCACGGCTTGCTGCGGGGTTTGCCGTGGGAGACGACCGGGCGCGTCGCATCATTGATGGGCGCGCTGAAGATCGAATCGCGCGGACCGCAAAACCATCGCTTCACGCGGGCCCAGTTCGCGGAGCGCTTCGAACAGACTTTCGGGCTGCCGGCCCCTGGAATGAACTCATGAGCAAAAGCTTCTCCTTCACGTCCGAGTCGGTCTCCGAGGGCCACCCGGACAAGGTCGCCGACCAGATCTCCGACGCGATCCTCGACGCGATCCTCGCCGCCGATCCGCGCGGCCGGGTCGCCTGCGAAACGCTCGTCAAGACCGGCGTCGTCATCGTCGCGGGCGAGGTGACGACCAACGCCTGGGTCGACGTCGAGGCGATCGTGCGTAAAACGGTGCTGGACATCGGCTATGACAATTCGGACATGGGCTTCGACGGCGCGAGCTGCGGCGTGCTCAACATCATCGGCAAACAGTCCCCGGACATCGCCCAGGGCGTCGATCGCAAGGATGAGCGCAAACAAGGCGCGGGCGATCAGGGTTTGATGTTCGGCTATGCGTCGAGCGAAACCGACGTGCTGATGCCGGCGGCCATCACGCTCGCGCACCGCCTCGTGAAGAAACAGGCCCAGGTGCGCAAGAGCGGCAAGCTGCCATGGCTGCGCCCGGATGCGAAGAGCCAGGTGACGCTGCGCTACGAGGACGACCGCCCGGTGGGAATCGAGGCCGTGGTGCTGTCGACGCAGCACAGCGACGACGTGTCGACCCGGAGCCTGCGCGAGGCGGTCATCGAGGAGATCCTGAACCCCGTGCTGCCGCGCAAGTGGGTCGACAAGCGCACCAAGATCCACATCAACCCGACCGGGCGCTTCGTGATCGGCGGGCCGGTCGGCGATTGCGGCCTGACGGGCCGCAAGATCATCGTCGACACCTACGGCGGCTTCGCGCGCCACGGCGGCGGAGCGTTCTCCGGCAAGGATCCGTCGAAGGTGGACCGCTCGGCCGCGTACGCGGCGCGCTACGTCGCGAAGAACATCGTCGCCGCCGGGCTCGCGGCGCGCTGCGAGGTCCAGGTGTCCTATGCGATCGGCGTCGCCGAGCCCACCTCGATCATGGTCGAGACCTTCGGCACCGGCAGGCTCGCCGACGAAAAGCTGACGAAGATCGTGCGGGCGCACTTCGACCTGACGCCGTTCGGCCTGCGCGAGATGCTGAACCTGACGCGTCCGATCTACCAAAAGACCGCATCCTACGGCCACTTCGGCCGCAAGGAACCGGAGTTCACGTGGGAGCGCACCGACAAGGCCGAAGCGCTCGCCGCCGAATCTAAATCAGCGCGCGCCGTCTGAGCGCGCATCCCGAGGAGTCACGGATCATGAATGCAGTCGTCAAACCGAAGGTCGATTACGTCGTCAAGGACATGGGGCTCGCCGATTGGGGCCGCAAGGAAATCAAGATCGCCGAAACCGAGATGCCGGGGCTGATGGCGATCCGCGAGGAATTCGCCGCCGGGCTGCCGCTGCGGGGCGCGCGCATCACCGGCTCCCTGCACATGACGATCCAGACCGCGGTGCTGATCGAGACGCTGAATGCGCTCGGCGCCGAGGTGCGCTGGGCCTCGTGCAACATCTACTCGACGCAGGACCACGCGGCCGCGGCGATCGCCGCCGGCGGCACCGCGGTGTTCGCGGTCAAGGGCGAGACGCTCGCCGAATACTGGGACTACACGCACCGGATCTTCGAGTGGCCCGACAACGGTCACTCGAACATGATCCTCGACGACGGCGGCGACGCGACGCTCCTGCTGCATCTCGGCGCCAAGGCCGAGAAGGACGCGACGCTGCTCGCCAAACCCGGCAGCGAGGAGGAGGAACATCTGTTCGCGTCGATCAAGGCCAAGCTCAAGACCGATCCCAAGTGGTATTCGGCCCGGCTCGCGAAGATCAAGGGCGTCTCCGAGGAGACGACCACCGGCGTCAAGCGCCTGTATCAGATGGCGAAGGACGGCGAGCTCGCCTTCCCGGCGATCAACGTCAACGATTCGGTGACGAAATCCAAGTTCGACAACCTGTACGGCTGCCGCGAATCGCTGGTTGACGGCATCAAGCGCGCGACCGACGTGAT
>JAJXYR010000195.1 GCA_021780475.1 Pseudomonadota bacterium | reverse complement strand
CGTCCGGCAGCCAGTTGTGCAGCGGCACGAGCCCCACTTTCGTGCCATAGCCCACCAGCAGGAAGACGAAGGCGATGCTGAGCACGCGCGGCTCCAATTGGCCCTTCACGGCGTCGAGATGGGTCCATAGCAGCGCGCTGACGCCCTGCGAGCCCAGAACCTTCTCCGCGGCGATGTACAGCAGGATCGTGCCGAACAGCGCCTGGGCGATGCCGACGCCGCACAGGATGAAGTACTTCCACCCGGCCTCCAGGCTCGCCGGTGTCCGGTACAGCGCGACCAGCAGCACCGTGGACAGGGTCGCCGCCTCCATCGCCACCCACATCAAGCCCAGGTTGTTCGTCGTAAGCGCCACCAGCATCGTCGCGATGAACAGCTGGTACATGCCGTGATAGAGGCGCATCCGCCCGGGCGTCATGCGCCGGTGTTCCGTTTCGATGCGCATGTAGGGCCGCGAGAACAGCGACGTCGTCAGGCCCACGAACGCGGTCAGCGTGACCAGGAACACGTTCAAGGGATCGATGAAGAACTGATCGCCGCCGAAGGTCAGATTGCCGGCGTGCGCGACGTGCACGCTGAGCACGCAGGCCGCGGCGAAGGTCGCGAGGCTGAAGACCACGTTCACCTCCGGCGCGCGACGACCGGCGCCGTAGACGGCGAACAGCAGGGAGCCGAGGATCGGCGTGCCGAGCAGGAAAAGGAGTTCCACGCTAGCGCTCCCCCCCGCGTTCCTCGAGTTTTTCCAGGTCGAGGCTGTCGAACTGCTCGCGTATCTGGAAGAAGAACACGCCGAGCACCAGCATCGCGACCAGCACGTCGAGCGCCACGCCGAGTTCGACGATCATCGGCATGCCGTAGGTGGCGCTCATCGCGCCGAAGAACAGCCCGTTCTCCATCGACAGGAAGCCGACCACCTGCGACATCGCCTTGCGGCGCGTGATCATGGTCAGGAACGCGAGCAGGATCACCGCGACCGCGATGCCGACGGCGCTGCGGGTCGCGGTGCTCGCGAGCGCCGAAATCGGCTGGGCCAGTCCGAAGGAGAATACGACGATCAGAACGCCGATCAGCATCGTGCCCGGAATGTTCAACAGCGGCTCGGTGTCCCAGTAGACCCCGAGCCGGCGGATCAAGCGGTGCAGCAGCCGCGGCAGCGCGACCACCTTGACCGCGAACGTCAGCGCCGCCGACACGTACAGGTTGCCCTCGCCGGTGCGCCAGGCGAGCAGCAGCGTCGCCGCGCACAGCAGCGCGCCCTGCATCGCGAACAGGTTGACCAGCGTGACGACGCGCCGCTGCGCGAGCATCGCGAACGACAGCAGGAGCAGCAGTGCCGCGAGGGCGTTCAACAGCTGCAGCACGAACGGTGTGGCCGCCATCGCCTCAGGCTCCCAACAACAGGTGCACGAGCAGACCGAGAACCGCGAACAGGAACGCGGTCGCCAGGAATTCCGGCGCGCGGAACACCCGCAATTTCGCCGACAGCGTCTCGATAAGCGCGAGCGCGCCGCCGGCGGCCGCGAGTTTGAGCGCCAGCGCCGGAATCGCCGCGGACAGCGCGAACGGGCCGGCGCCGCCCATCGCCGGACCCCAGGGGATGAACAGCGCGAATCCGATGCAGGCATAATTGAACAGCTTCAGCGCGGCCGACCATTCCATCAAGGCCAGGTGCCGCGCCGAGTACTCGAGCAGCATCGCCTCGTGGATCATGGTCAGTTCGAGATGCGTCGCCGGATTGTCGATGGGTATCCGGCCGTTCTCCGCGAGCAGCACCATCGTGAACGCCACCGCCGTGAACGCGAGGCTCGGCGAAAGCGCGAGGCTCTGCGTCGCCATGCGCTCGGACATGACCGGCAGCGAGGTCGTGGCGGAGATCAGGGCCGTGACGAACACGACCATCAGCAGCGCCGGCTCCGCGAGAAAACCAACCATCATCTCGCGCCGCGCGCCGAGCGTGCCGAACGGCGTGCCGATGTCCATCGCCGCGAGCGACAGGAACACCCGCGCCGTCGCGAACAGGCCCACGAGCGCGATCGCGTCCGCCGCGGCCGAGAACGGCAGCCGCGTGCCCATCGAAGGAATGATCGCCGCCGCCGCGAGCATCGCCGAAAACACGACGTACGGCGCGGCCCGGAACAGCGGCGATGCGTGGAGCGCGATGACCGCGTCCTTGTGGAAGAGCTTGCGCAGGCCGCGGTAGGTCTGCAGCAGCGGCGGCGCCCGCCGGTTTTGCAGCCAGGCGCGGCACTGGTTCACCCAGCCCTGAAACAGCGGCGCCGCCGCGAGGGCCGCGGCGACCTCCAGCACCTGGGTGAACCAGTCGACGGGCTTCATAGCACGAGCGCGAGCAGCACGCAGAGCGTCGCCAGCGCGTACAGCAGATAGACGGAGATCCGGCCGCGCTGGAGCGCGGCGAAGCCGCCGGCCAGTCGGTCGATGAACGGCCCCAGCGGGGCGTAGAGGGCGTTCCAAAAGCGGTCGCCGATGTCGACCTGGTAGCGGGGCGCGGCATCGAACGGTGACGGCAAGGAACGGCGCATCGCGAAGAACGGCGTGAACAGGTGCCGGATGGGTTGGCCGAAGCCCTCGGCCGTGTCCTGCATGCGTCCCGTCAACGCGCCGAAGCCGCAGGACCAGGGCGGTGCGCGGCGCGCGCGTCGATGGTGGAATACGCGCACCATCGCCGTCGCCAGCAGGATTCCCGCGAGCAAGGCGCCGGCGAAGATCGACGGCGCGTAGGTCGCCTGACCGGTGTCGAACGGCACGAGCATCCACCACGGCGCGCCGTTGTGCGGCAGCGCGCCGACGCCGAGTTGCACCCCGACGTGCGACAAAGCCGCGACGACCGGCGCGGGCGCGAGACCGAGCGCGACGCAGCCGAAGGCGAGCCATGCGAGCCCCACCCGCTCCAGAATTCCCGCGTCATGCGCATCCGCGAGGCTGCGCTCGCGCGGCTGACCGAGAAACACGACGCCGAAGAACTTGACCATGACGTAGCCGGCGAGCGCGGCGACCAGCGCGACCACGCCGACGCACAGCGGCAGCAGCATGTTCACGAATGGATACGGCAGCGCATGCGCGTACAGAAAGGCCTGGAGCAGCAGCCACTCGGAGACGAAGCCGTTCAGCGGCGGCAGCCCCGCGATCGCGAGCGCGCCCACCAGGGTCAACCAGGCCACCCACGGCATGCGGTGAATCAGGCCGCCGAGGCGGCCGAGGTTGCGCTCTCCGGTCGAATGCAGCACCGATCCGGTTCCGAGGAACAACAGGCTCTTCATGAACGCGTGATTCAGCGCGTGATAGAGCACCGCGAGCAGCGCGAGCGCGGCCAGCGTCGGCATGGCCGCGCCGCGAAACACCATCGCGAGACCGAGGCCGGTGAACAGGATGCCGACGTTTTCGATCGACGAGAACGCGAGCAGTCGCTTCATGTCCGTCTGGACGGCGGCGAACACGATGCCGTAAATCGCCGAGAACAGCCCCAGGCCGATCGGCACGAGCCCCCACCACCAGGCGAGTCCGCCCTCCAGATCGAAGGCGACCCGGATCATCCCGTAGACCGCCATTTTGAGCATCACGCCGCTCATCAGCGCCGATACCGGCGACGGTGCGGCGGGGTGCGCCTCCGGCAGCCACGCATGCATCGGCACGAGGCCGCCCTTGGCGCCGAATCCGACCAGTGCCAGCAAAAAGGCCGCGCCGGCCCAGAGCGGCGAGACGTGCGCGGCCCGCATCGCATCGAACGTGAACAGCCAGGAGCCGCCCTGCAGCACGCCGAAGCACAAGAGGATCGCGAGCGCTCCGACGTGCGCCATCATCAAATACAGAAAGCCCGCGCGCCGGATCTCGGCGAGCCGGTGCTGGGCGATCACGAGGAAATACGAGGACAGGGCCATCGTCTCCCAGGCCACCATGAAGCCGTAGGCATCATCCGCCAGCAGCACGACTCCCATGCTCGCGAGAAACACGTGGTATTGGAAACAGAGGAGGCCGGGCGGCGTTCCCTGACCGGAACGGAAATACCCGGCGCCGAACATCGAAATGCCGGCACCCGCCGCGCCGAGCAGCACGAGAAAGACCGCGCTGAGCGCATCCAGCCGCAGGTGCATCGGCAGGTCGGGCAGGCCGATCGGCAGCTGGATCCGCTCGACCGGCAGGCCGAGGCTCGCGGCGGCGATCGCGGCGATCGCGAGACCGCAGAGCGCGCCGAGCGGGAACAGGCTTCGGCCCGCGATCCGCAGGTTCATCGGCCGCACGAGCCCCGCGACTCCGATCACGAGCCACACGCCGAGCAACGCGAGTATCGCGTCGAGCGGAGAAGCCAAGGTCGCAATCACGGCGCCGGGATCGTCCTGGTTGGATTGAATATGCGTCGTATGATAATCGTATTATAATAAATTCACCATGACTCAAGAAAACCGCACCGCCCGACTGACCGTGCTGATCGACCCCCGCAAGAAGGCCGTGTTCGAGCGGCTGTGCGCCGAGGAGGACGCGGTCCCGTCGCAGGTGGTGCGCCGCTTGCTGCGGCGGTACATCGAGGAGCGCCTGGGCAAGCCCTGGACACCGGCGGACACGCCGCAGCCGGAGTCGCCGCGCGCACCGAAGCCGCGCGCACCGAAGCCGCGCGCACCGAAGCCGCGGTAAAAAAAAAAGGCGGGCCCCCGCTGCCGGGAGCCCGCCCTTTCGGCCGGTGCCGGACGCGGCGCGTCAGTCGTTCAGCATGACGATCATCTGATCGACCGACACGGTGCTCGTGGAGGCAGCGTACGGCCCAGCCACCGCCATGCCGACCGCCGCGACGGTGCCGTTCAGGTCCGTCGTCAAGGCCGTCACGAAGTCGTTGAAGGTCGTGAACGATTCCGACTTCTGCGACATCCGATGAACGATCACGAACTGCGGATTGACGGCCGCCGCGTCGGGGACGAAATTCAGCCCCGATGTCAGCGTGCCGAGCGCGATCCGGTTGAAAGCGACGTTCATGAAGAACTCGTCGGTCGCAGTCAGCATCGCCTGATCCACGGTGATCTGCGAACCGGTGAGGGTCGAGAACGGAGTCGTCTCGCCCGGCGTCGCCCAATGCATTTCCAGTTCCGCCTTGGTGTTGGCGAAATTCAACGAAGTGACGGCGTTGAAGTCCGGCGGCGCCGACCCGAACGGCGCGACGAAGCCGGTGAAGCTCACCGGCGTGCCGTTCATCAGCGGGCTGCCCGCGAGCGCGGCCGGCACGGCGACGGTGTATGCGGACGCGCTCGCATCCTGTGCGCTGGTCGCGCCGGTTCCCGCGAACGTGAACGCCGACGGCGACTGCCCGGCGAGCGCCTGCAGCGCGATGGTCACCGTGCCCGCGGCATTGCCGGCGACCGTGCCGGTGACCAGGGTCGGGATCAACATTGCGCTGCCGGTGGTGGCATCGAAGCTCGGATTGCCCGAGGAGTCGGTGCCGAGCGTGCCCGACAGCTGGACCTTCTGTCCAACCGAGATGTCCTGGATCGTGAACGAACCGGCCTGGCCGCTCTCGGTGACCGTCGTCCCCGCGCCCACGGTGGCCGTCAGCTTGCGCACGAAATTCATTTCGCCGTAGACGTCGGCCCGCATCGAGATGCCGTTCGCGATCGTCAGGGTGTTCCCGGAACGCGACAGCACCGCACCCGAGACGCTGTCCTGTTTGGTGCCGGCGACGCTGGATCCGGCGACCACGTTGGCCGCCGTGAAAGTCATCGTCGTACGGTCGAGCGTGCCATAGGCGGCGATCATGGTGCCGGTGGCGAGGCCCGCCAGCTGCGTCAGGCCCGTCGCACCCGTGTAGCCGGTGCCATTGATGGTGTAGGTGGTCGTGGCCGTCGTGCCGATCGTGTACTGGCCGCTGTCGCCGCTGTCGTCATCGAACGGATGCACGTTCAGCACGAAGGTGCCGGCGGTCGTGTCGGTGCTCGCAAGCGCGCCGCGCACCCGGATCTGTTTGGTCGCGTCGGGCACCAGGCTCCCGGAGAGCGCCGGACTCACGGTGACGGTGGTCGGATTGGTCGCCGACGGCGCGATCGCGTTCGAAGCCGCCAGGTTGAAGTCGAGCGCGAGATTGGCGATGGTGCCCGGCGTGACCACGAACGGCGCGCTGGACGGCAGCGTCAGCGACAGGGTCATCTGGGTCGGGTTCGGCGCGGCGAGCGCCTGCGAGGTGACGCCGTCGATGATGTTGCCGGCCGCGATCGCAACGCCGCCGGTGCCGTTGTCGACGACGATCGTCGCGCCGGCATAATCCAGGGTGATCGACGCGGACAGGTACCTACCGGCCGGGATCTGGGACGCGCTCACGATCTCGGACAGATTCACGAGCTGGGAAAAGTCCACCGTCGTCGTGACCGGCAGCGTCTGCACGACGGTTCCGTCCGACCGAGTCAATTGCAGAGAGACCACTTTGACGATGTAGCTGAGGAAGTCGCCGGGAGCGTCGGTCAACGTGACCACCGCGCCGCCGCAGTTGGCCGTGCAGGACGTCGGCGAAGACACGCCGCCGGGCGCCGTGATGCCCGCGGTACCTGATCCACCACAAGCCGCGAGGACCGTTGCGCCCAGGGCGGCGAGCGCGAGGCGCGCATTCTTGGTCAGGCGACGCCATCCGGCGCGCGAAATTTGCGGGTCGTTCATATCGGGTTTCTCCTCCGTAACCGCGCGAATGGGAACTCGCGCGACGGGGATTGTGGGAGGCGTTCGCCGCCCCGCCAAATGTCGTCTCGGACCGACAGCCGGACCGACAGCCGGACCGACGGCCCGCGGCGGCCGATGCCGCGGGGCCGTTCAGGCCGCAGGGCGGTTCATGCCCCAGCAGAGCGCCCGCGTGATGAGACCCCCGCCGAGACTCGCGCCCGCGATGCCGCAAAGGTCGTAGGCGGCGCCGGTCAGGATCGATTCTGCCGCGAGCTGACCGCTTTTTATCGCCGGGCCGATTCCCTCGCATAGATCCCGTGTCGCGAGCCCTGCCGCGTCGCCCGCGAGAAAGGCATTGCCGCTGCGGCAGCGGTCCACCGGACCGCGCAGATAGTAGCTGTAGCCGGTGGGCTCGGCGGGAACACGCACGTCGAAGCTCCCCCGCAGCTTCTCTGCGAACAGACGCCAATGCAGCCAGATGTCCTCGCCCCGCTCTTTCAGCCGTTGCGCGAGCGCGCCGATGCCGACGTTGAGCCACCCGCGGGCCTTCGGCACATACCAGGCATAGCCCGGCAGGCCGTGCTCGAAGAACCACAGCCGGCAATCCGGGTCGGTCCAGTCGTATGGGAATTCCAGCTCCAGCGTGACCGTCTGCCGCGCCCGCGCGCGCGGCATCGCATCCCGGAACAGCTGTCTGTGGACCGGGCAGCCGGTGCCGCCGGCGCCGATCACGTGGCGGCAGCGGAACTCCCCGTCGATCGTGAACGCATCGCCGTCGCGCCGGATGTCCTTCACCGCGTGCCGCAGCACCTCGACGCCGGAACGCTCGAGCAGCCAGGCGTCGAATTCGAAGCGCCGGATCGAATGCTGCACGCAGGGCACCGGCAGGTGCACCCGCTTCAGATACCAATGCAGACGCCGGAAGCTCATGAACCGGTGCGGATAGGCGCCGACGTCCAGGCCGAGATCTTCGACGACCTGGGGGGTGATCCAGCCGGCGCACAGCTTGGGACGCGGGAACGCCTCCCGATCGAGGAGCAGCACGTCGGCGCCGGCGCCACGCAGACGCGCCGCGGCAGCGGAACCGGCCGGTCCACCGCCGACGATGATCGTTTCAGCGCTGCGCATCCACCGCTTCCGCCGCATAGACATGCGCGCGGGTGAGGGGAATGTCGTTGTTTTGCTCGGCGGTGAACAGAACCTGGAACAATTGCAGCACCCCGGTCTCGAACGCGGCGATGGACCCGGCCAGATACAGCCGCCAGGTGCGCACGAGGGTCTCGTCGAACATCTCACGCACCGTGCCCACCGCATCCTCGTAGCGCCGCAGCCAATGGCGCAGCGTCAACGCGTAGTGCAGGCGGATGTTCTCCACGTCCAGCACCGAGAGGTCCGAGGGTTCGAAAATCTGCATCATCTGTCCGATGGACGGCGGGTAGGCGCCGGGGAAGATGCGCCGTTCGATCCAGGGATGGAGCGCCGCGGGACGGTTGCGGCCGATGGAATGGATCAAACCGCGGCCCGTGGCGCCGATGGAGCGGCGCGCGATCCGGCCGAGTTCCTCATAGTTCTCGGTGCCGACATGCTCGAGCATGCCGATCGACACGAACACGTCGTAATCGCCGGTGATGTTGCGATAATCGTCCTCGACGAACTCCACGCGGTCCCCGAGGCCGAGTTCGCTTGCGCGCGCACGCGCGAATTTGATCTGTTCCTTCGAGATGTTGTAGGCGCGCACGGTCGCCCCATAGCGGGCGGCCATGTGCAGCGCGAACGTGCCCCAGCCGCAGCCCGCCTCCACGACCCGGTCACCGGGCCCGAGCCGCAGCTTGCGGCATACGTGGTCCATCTTGGCGACCTGCGCCTCGTCGAGGCCGGCATCCGCGCTCGGAAAATACGCGCAGGTATAAGCCATGGATTCGCCCAGCCACAGCGAATAGAAGTCGTTGCCGAGATCATAGTGGCGATGGATGTTCCTGCGCGATCCCGCCAGGGTGTTGCGCCGCGGCCGGTGCAGCCAGCCGGCGACGCGCTGCGCCACACCACCCTCGGCGCCTTGGGCTGCGGCGCTGAGGTAGATGACCTTCGTCAGTTCGACCAGATCACCGACGACCTCGATCCGGCCCGCGCCATAGGCATCGCCGAACCGCACCTGCGGATCGGCGAGCAGACCGATCAGCGTCGCCCGGTCCGCGATTTCCACCCGGGCCACCGACGCGCCGTGGGCCGACGCGACCCGCTCGCCGGTCCAGCGCAACAGGAACTCGATCGGTGGATCGCCGAGACTCCCCAACAACCGCCGCAACAGCCGGGCTTCGAGCGTTTCGCGCCCTTCACCCCGTGGCCGTCCGAGCGGTTGTGGAGCCGCGTTCATCCGTGAACGATCCTCAGTTCAGTTGCGCCTGCAGCAGGCGCATGCGCCGATGTTGAAAATTCAGTTCGTATTCCAGTTCGCGCAGCCGCAGCTGGATCGTCGAATGCTCCCAGCGTTCGGCGACCGCCCGCTTCGCCTGGTTCAATTGTTCGCGCAGGTCCGTCCACGCCGAGACGACCTTGCAGAACGACTCGTATTCCTCGGCGATCCGCTTGCGCAGCTGTTCGATCTGCGCGCGGCCCGGATGCCGCGCCAGCTGCTGTTCGGCCCGGCGGAACTGCGCGTCGATCATCGCGCGCTGGATCTTGAACCAAGGCACGCGCTTCAAATTGCGCGCAAGCCCCAGGCCCTGCATCGCGCGGATGAACCATTTGGACGGATCCCATTGCCAGGGGCGCACGCCGTTGCGGTAGTCATGCGCGAACATGTGGTGGAAATTGTGGTAGCCCTCGCCGTAGGTCAGGAACGCCAGCACGAAATTGTCCCGGGCCGTGTTCTCGTCGGTGTACGGCTGCGAGCCCCACATATGGGCCAGCGAATTGATGAAAAAAGTGACGTGGTGGCTGACGACCAGCCGCAGCACGCCGACCAGCAACAACATCCCGGCGATGTCCCCGGTGAGCCAGCCCAGTGCGAACGGCAGCGCGATGTTCATCGCCAGCGCAAGCGCGAGATAGTGCCGGTGCTGCCAGACGATCAGGGGATCGCGCTGCAGGTCGCGCACCGTGCTGTAGTCCGATTCGCCGCTCGGGTAATTCCGCAGCATCCATCCGATGTGCGAGAACCAGAATCCGCGGCGCGCGCAATACGGGTCCTG
The DNA here is from genome assembly GCA_021780475.1 of Pseudomonadota bacterium. GTDB lineage: Bacteria > Pseudomonadota > Gammaproteobacteria > Steroidobacterales > Steroidobacteraceae > Bog-1198. The sequence goes on along the minus strand of JAJXYR010000195.1, from coordinate 1,202 downwards.
ATCCGGGTCATCGATATGGCGGTGGTGCACGCGGTGATCGGCGCTCCACTTCAGGGCGCTGTTCTGCAGCGCCATTGCGCCGAGCAGCAGATAGAAAATCCTCAATGCGGGATGCGCTTCATAGGTGGAATGCGCGAACAACCGATGGTAGCCGCAGGTGATGCCGATGCCGTTGGCGATCAGGAACACCGCGAAAAAGACCCAGGTCGAGGCTTGATATCCGTGCGCAATACCGTACCAGGGAACCAGGACGACCGCGCCCAAGGTCGTCAGCACGAACATCATCGTGGTCACCCAGTTCATCGGTGCGGGTGGCGTGCGAATAAGGCTCATCGATACTCTCTCCTCCGCGACCGCCAGCGGATCATGGACGACGGTCAGGTACTAAAGCGATTCAAGACCGGGCGTCGCGCAGTGTAGCCGTTGACGCCCAAATTGGAAAAGCCCGGGCCAACACCCAAGTCATATGGGGGCGGACGGCGCAGACGCAACCGGCCGCGGCGCCATCAATTCGTCGAAACGCCGCAACAAAACGTCGATATCGACGGGTTTTGGCAGTATCGAATCCGCAATGGATCGGGCCTTTTCGACCTGGCGATCGGAAATATCGCCGGTCAGGACGATCGTGGGCGGCTTGCGGCCGAGAATTTCCGCGATCTCACAGACGATTTGATCGCCGGTTTGGCCGAACGGCAGATGAAAATCACACAGGATCAGGTCGGGACGAAAGCCGGCGTGAATCTGACGCACCGCATCATCCCGAGAAGCGGCGTGGCTGATCGTAAAACCCTCGAGCCCGAGCAAGAGCCCCATCGAGCGCGCCACCCCAGGGTCGTCCTCGATGTGCAATATCCGGCCGCCGCGCGGCGCCATCGCCGCCACCGCCGCGGCCGGCGTCGGCGCCGCTGCCGGAATTGCGGCGGCTCCACATTCCATTTCCAAGCGGAAGGTCGAACCGCGGCCGACGGTCGATTCCACCGTCACCTCATGACCGAGCAATTTGCACATGCTCTGCACGATCGACAGGCCGAGGCCGACGCCGCGCCGTTGATCGAGCGTGCTGCGTTCGACTTGGTAGAACGGATCGAAGACCCGCGGCAGGTGCTCGGCCGCAATACCCACGCCGCTGTCCTCGACGTCGAGCCGGAGCCGGGAACCCTGCCGGCGCGCGCGCACCCGCACGCTCCCCTGATTGGTGTATT
>JAJXYR010000037.1 GCA_021780475.1 Pseudomonadota bacterium | reverse complement strand
CGTATTTGGTCAGCTCCGCCGAGCGGATGTCCATCGTGATCAGCCGGTCGCGGCTGCGGGTAAACGGCTCGTACAGCTCGCGCATCCGCTCGGCCGCGCGCGCGCTGTCGGTGCCGACGACGACGCGGTCCGGCTTCATGAAGTCGGCGATCGCGGCACCCTCCTTGAGGAATTCCGGGTTCGACACGGTATCGTAGGGAATCGCGGCGCCGCGCGCGGCCAGCGCCAGGGCGACCGCCGCGCGCACCTTGTCGGCGGTGCCCACCGGCACGGTGGACTTGGTGATCACGAGCTTGTACTCGCTCATCCGCGAGCCGATCGTGCGCGCCACGTCGAGCACGTAACGCAGGTCCGCCGAGCCGTCCTCGTCCGGCGGCGTGCCGACCGCGATCAGCTGGAACAGTCCATGCGCGACCCCCGCGGCGGCGTCCAGCGTGAAGCGCAGCCGCCCGGCGGCGTGATTGCGCCGCACGATCGCCTCGAGCCCCGGTTCGTGAATCGGGATCTCGCCCCGGTTCAGCAGGTCGATCTTGCGCGCATCGACATCGACGCAGACGACGTGGTTGCCGGCATCGGCGAGGCAGGCGCCCGTGACCAGGCCCACGTAGCCGGAGCCGAATATGGTGACTTTCATCTGTAATATACTGATTTAATAAGAAAAATTGGACGGCATGGTAGCCGTTTCGGGCGGTGGAGTAAAGGCGGGGATCACCAGTGCCCTTGGTGCGGGTGGAGAGATGGCGGTTACCCTCCGAGAATCTCCTTCAAGCCCTCGATGACCTTGGCCACATCGACGGGAGAGATCTTACCGAGGCGCTTGTCGATCCGTTCCACCGACAAGGTGCGAATCTGACTGATCTTCGCCCACGCAGGTTGGCGCAGCTCCGGAACCTTGAGTTCCAGCGTCAAGGGAAACCCGGCCTTCTGTGGCTGACTCGTCAGGGCCACTGCGATGACGGTGCCGGATCGGGCGTTGAACACATCGTGGCTCAGTATCAGCACCGGACGACGACCGGATTGCTCATGGCCACGTACTGGATTGAGATCCGCCCAGCGTACCTCACCTCTCAGAATTCGGGCCATGCCGCCACATCCGCGCCCAGTCCTTCATCAGCCAACGACTGCTCGTACTTTGGATCCAGCTTGGCGCATTCCGCCCCAAGACGGCTCCCTTCCACCCGCTCAATCTTTTCGTGCAACGCGACTTGAATCGCACGACTCCGATTTTTAAATATCCGCCGCGCCACCAAGCTATCGACCTGCCGCAGAGTCTCCTGCTCAAGTGTGATTGCCACCTTAATGCTGGCCATAGCTCAACCTCCGGTATGATGAATTATCATACCATCGATTTACACGCCCCCCCCGATCGTGCGACGGGGGTCGGCGGCAAAATTGACCCCTCACGCTTGTAATATGCAATCATTGATGCCATTATGCCATCGTGGCAATTCAGATCAACATCCGGGATGTCCCCGAAAAAGTTCGCGACGAACTCGCGGCCCGCGCGGCGTTGCAGGGTAAGTCGATGCAGGAATTCCTGCGCGCCGAACTGGAGCGATTGGCTGCCCGTCCGTCGATAGACGCTTGGCTTCTGCACGTGCGCAAGAGAAAACACGCGGCGCAGACTCGCGTCTCTGCCGCGCAGATACTCGAGAACAGAAACGCAGACCGGCGTTGAATATCGTCGTCGATTCGTCGGTCCTGGTGGCCGCTCTCGTCGATGGCGGCCCCCTTGGGCGTTGGGCGGAAGAAGTTCTCCTGAGGGGTTCTCTGCAGGCGCCGGCGCTGGTCCATGCCGACGCGACAAACGTGTTTCGCCGCTTGGAACGGGCAAGACTCATCACGACGTCGGAGGCGAATGCGGCGCACGACGATCTCCTGCAACTCCCGATTGAGTTGTTTCCCTTTGAGCCCTTCGCCGGACGCATCTGGGAATTGCGCCACAACGTGACCTGTTACGACGCGTGGTACGTCGCCCTGGCCGAGGCGCTCGAACTACCGCTCGCAACGCTGGACGAATCTCTGTCGAAATCGAACGGAGTGACCTGCAAGTTCCTGACGCCCGGCTTCTGACGCGCGCCAGAATCGCGCATGCCATCAAGCCCAGGGGTGCGTGAGCAGGCGCCGCTCCCAGGCCAAGGAACTCGACACGATCGCGCCCAGGTCATCGTAATGCGGGCGCCAGCCGAGCAGCTGGCGGACCCGCTCGGCGCGGGCGACGAGATACGGCGGATCGCCCGCCCGGCGCGGTTCCTCGCGAATGGCGAGGCGTTGGCCCGCGGCGCGCTCGACCGCCGCCAGGACTTCGCGCACCGACACCCCGTGGCCGTAGCCGCAGTTCAAGACCTGCGAGTCGCCGCCGCCGCGCAGATAGGCGAGCGCATCGACGTGCGCGGCCGCGAGATCGACCACGTGGATGTAATCGCGCACGCCCGTGCCGTCAGGGGTCGGATAATCGGTGCCGAAGATCGACACCCCGTCGCGCTTGCCGACGACCGCCTCGCAGGCGACCTTGGTCAATAACGTCGCCCCCGGGGTCGACTGGCCGATACGTCCCGAGGGGTCCGAGCCCGCGACATTGAAATAGCGCAGCGCCACGTAGCGCAGCGCCCCGGTCGCGTCGAGATCGCGCAGCATCCACTCACTGACCAGCTTCGAGGTGCCGTAGGCGTTGATCGGCGCCGTCAGCGACGTCTCGTCGGCGTAGCCCTCCGCGGGAATCCCGTAGACCGCCG
>JAJXYR010000180.1 GCA_021780475.1 Pseudomonadota bacterium | reverse complement strand
GGCCGCACAGGTCATCGCCGGCCGCGAGGATGCGCTCGAGGACTACGAGGAGGAACTGTCGACGCTTTTCGACGCAGCCTATGGGCGCGCGCTGCGCCGTCGGCGCACGCTGCTCGCCGAATCCCGTGGCGGCGGGCCCGGTGTCGCGGCGCTCAGACGCGGGTGGATTTCCTCTCCCGACTACTGGCGGGAGGCGGCTTCATGAGCGGCCGCCGGTCAATCGGCGGGCTTCGGCGCCGGCGTCGACAGGCAGCCGACCATGCGTTCCAAGCGGATGCGCGTGATGTCGATCCAGGCGGCGAGTGCGCGCGTCCCGTCCTCGTCGCGCACTGCGTCGATCAAGGCATCGAGCGCGGCGCCGAGTTCGCCCGTTCGCGCATCCATCGGCGTCCAGCCGAGTCGGCGTCCGGCGCGCCGATAGGCATCGATTTCCGGCGTCGAGTGCGCGAGCGCCTCGAGGGACTCGACGCGCGCGATGTCCTCGCGCAGCAGCTGGGCGCGAAAGAAACTCTTTTCCGTCGCGAGTCGTTGCCGCAGTTCGTCGCTCAGTTTCATGTCGCCAACCGGTCCATTCCGTCATTCGATCATGCGCCGGGCGCGTCGGCAAGCGCAGGCAGCACGTCGCTCGCGATGCACTCGAGGGACTCGCGCACGACCTCCGTCGGCAGCGCGCCGGCGCCGACGGCGCAAGACAAATGCGTGACGCCCGCGTCGCGGTACCGCCGAATACGTGCGAGGCACTGCGCCGGCGTGCCGACGACGGCGAGGCCGGCGAGTTCGAGAAGGCTGAGCCGCGCACCCGCGCGCATCAGCCGCCGAAACCGGCCGAGATCGCGGAAATGCTCGTAGCCCGGCAACAGCCGCTCGAGCACCGGCGCGGTGACGCGCAGCAGCTCGCCGTAGAACCAGCGCATCGCCGGGCCGGCGAGCGCGCGAGCGCGCCGGCCGTCGCGCAGGCACAGCATGCCGACCGTCATCGAGATCCGGGGCGGGTCGGTCCGGCGCCAGGCCGCGCGATAGCGGCGGATGTCGGCCTCGATCATGAACCAGGGCTTGAACGGTCCGGCGAGCACGCCGAGTCCCTCGGCGGCGGCCCAATCGAATGTCTCCGGACTCACGGCCGCCGTCCACAGCGGCGGATACGGCCGCTGCAACGGGCGCGGTACGACCTCGACGCCGCTGAGCCGGTAATGGCGGCCCTCATGGGCGAGCGGCGCGTCCATGGCCGCGGCCCGCAGGATCTGGAGCGACTCGTCGACGAGCGCGCGGCTGCCGGCCATGTCGACGCCGAAGGCCGTGTATTCGGCCGGCGAGAAGCCGCGGCCGATCCCGACTTCGAGCCGGCCGCCCGACAGCAGGTCGAGCGTGCCGATGCGCTCGGCGACATGCAGCGGATGATGGAACGGGAGCGGGATCACGCCGAGGCCGAGGCGCAGCCGCGCCGTGCGCCGCGCGAGCGCCGCCAGCACGAGGTCGGGCTTCGACAGGTGCGAGTAGCCCTTCATCAAGTGATGCTCGACGAGCCAGACACCGTTGAATCCGAGCCGGTCCGCCAGCTCGATCTCGGCGAGCGAGTCCGCGTAGACCCCGGCCTCGCTGCGCGCGCCTTGCGGCGGCATCCCGAACTCGTAGAACAGATCCAGCAGCAGTGGGCTTCTCCGGTGGAGGACCGCGCATGTCGAGCGTAGCGGAATTTTCAGCCGGCCGATATGAGGATCCGCTCGCGGGGATCGACTGGGATGCCGTCGACCGCGATTGCTGGTGGCTGCCGCCGTCGGCGCTGTCTTTGTCGGGTGTCGCGGCGTTCGAGGCGATGCCGCTCGCAACCCGCCGGCGACTGTCACAGCTGGAGTACGTGCACCTGCTGCAGGCCGGTCTGTGGCTCGAATCCCAGTTCATGGCGCGTCTCGCGATCCTCGCGCACCGCACGAAGGATGCCGAACGCCAGGTGCGCTTTCTGCACGAGGTGCGCGAGGAAGCCGGTCACAGCCTGATGTTCGTCGAGCTCCTCCGCCGCAGCGGCTTCGGCGTCGACAAGAGCCGCGGGCTCGCGATGCGCGCGGTCGACGCCCTCGGCGGGCTCGTGCCGTCGAACTCCGCGTTGTTCTGGGCGATGGTCGTCGTCGGCGAGGAGCTGCCCGATCGGCTCAATCGCCGCCTGCGCCGCGGCGTCGAGGACGACACCTTGAGCGCGGTCGTCTACCGGATCGCGGACATTCATTTGCGCGACGAGGCTGCGCACTCGGCCTATGCACGCGAACAATGCCGGCGCACGGCCGAACGCTGCGCCCGCTGGCAAAAGGCCTTGCTTTCGCCCGGCTTGTCGATCGCCATCGATCTGTACGCGCGCCACGTGTATTACCCGCCGGCGGACCTCTATGCGCGCGCCGGTCTCGCTCCCGGACGCGCGTGGCGCCGCGCGGCGCTCGCAAATCCGGTGCGCCGCGCCCAGGTCGCCGAGATGCTGCGGCCGTCGCTCGAGTTCCTGCGGCGGAGCGGGTGGAGGGTGGCGGGCCGCCGTCCGGCCCGCCGGATCGAGTCGGGCGCCTAGAACGAGTAGTGCACGGTCACCCCGTACTGGCGGGGCGCGCCGAATTGGCCGACCTGCAGCGCCGGGGCGTTGCCCGTGGTTTCCGTGAGATAGACGCGGCCGGCGATGTTCGTGACATAGCCCTCCACCTGCCACGCCTTGCCGGGCACATACGTGATGCGCGCGCTGCCGAGCGCATAGGCGGGCATGTACTGTTGCGGCGCGTCGAAGAAGCTGGTCCATTGGCCGCCTTGGTAGGTCCACTGCAAGCGGGGCGTCAACGTGGCGCCTCCGCGAAGCGCGAATTCATAGGCGAGCGCGACGTTGCCCGATAATTTCGGCGCGTAGTCGATCGTGCGGCCGTTCAGGTTGATCTGCGTCGGTGCCGCCGGATTGCCGGGACCGAAGACGTTGGCGGGTTCGAAGATCAACAGGTTGCCGAATTTGGCATCCAGATACGTGAATCCGAAGCTAGCGTGAAAACCGCCATCGATGGCGTCCAACTGGGCTTCGACGCCCTGTATCTTCGTTCCCGAGACGTTCTTCGTGACCGAGGTGGTCGGGTTGCGCGGATCGGTCGCGACGGTGGCCTGGAAACCCTGGTAATCCATGTGGAACACGTCAGCCGCGGTTCGCAGGTGATCGTCGAAGGTCGTGGCCTTCCAGCCGAGTTCATAGTTCATCACGTACTCGGCGTTGTACACGTTGTTCCCGGTCGGCGGCCCGCCGATGTCCGGCGTCCAGCCGCCCGGCTTGTAGCCGCGGCTCACGTTCAAATAAACCAGCTGGTTCTTCGTCGGCTTGTAGTTGACTACCACGCGGCCCGTGCCGGCCGTGTAGGAGGGAATATTCGGGCCGGCGGGCACGTGCACCGGCCCGGTCGGTCCGCCGAATGGGATCAGGTAGGAGCCGGACTGCAAGCCGACGGTGTCGTGATTGTAGCGCGCGCCGACCTTCACCTCCCATTGGGGGGTGATGTCGTAGGAGACCTCGCCGAAGGCCGCGTAGTTCTTGCGCAGCGTGTGGAAATTCAGGAACAGCCCGGAGCTGTAGTCCGGCGTGAGCGAGGGCGCCTTGGGGGTATTGTAGGAAATGATTTGATCGGTGAACGGTTGATGGTAATCGAGGGTCGTGGCGCCGACGGTCCACTGCAGCTTGCTCGCGGTCGTCGAAATCAGGTCGACCTCGTTGGTCGAGTACCAGTCATGCAGCGGGATGATCGTTCCGCCTTGCGCGGTGGTGGGGGAGACGAATGGGCTCGTGGCGTCGCTGTCCCACTGGGTCAGTTGGTTCATCGCCTGGTAGCTCGAGACCACGTGGACCTTGAAATCCGGGCTGGCTTTCCAGTCCACCGTCGCCGTCGTGCGCTGGTAGCTGTTGTTGTAGGCCTCCGGAAAGTCGTAGTTCGCGGAATACGGGTTGGCGAGCGTCTGCGCGTTGATCGGCTGATACGGCGTGCCGTCGTTCCTGCGCACGCTGTTCTGATACAGAAGATGCACGGTGAGCGCGTCCGTGGGCTGATACAGCAATTGGATGCGCCCGACGAACCGGTTCATGTTGCCGGGGTGATTGGTAACCGGGGTCTGCGCGGCGAAACCAAGCGGACCGTAGTTGTGCGTGAAGCTGTCCCTGGTCTCCGCCAGCACCGCGGTGCGGAAGGCGAGGGTGTCCGAGACCGGAAGATTGACGGCCGCCTCGGTGTGGCGATAGTTGAAGTTGCCGAATGTCTGCTCGACATAGCCGTCCATGCCCTTCAGGCTCGGCTTCTTCGTGTTGATGAAAATCGCGCCGCCGGTCGAATTCTGGCCGACGTAGGTGCCTTGCGGCCCGCGCAGCACTTCGACGCTGTCGAGATCGAAGTAGGAGTCGTCCGTCGTGAATTCGCGCGCAATGTACGCCCCGTCGAGATAGTTCGCGACGCCGTCGGTCTGGTTCGGCGCTCCCTCGTTCAGGCCTACGCCGCGGATATTGATGAACTTCACATTGCCCGCGTCGACGTAGCTGAGCGAGGGAACCAGCGACTGAAGGTCGGCGATGTTGCTCACGCCCGAGTCCTTCAGCGCCTTGGCCGATAGCGCGATCACCGACACCGGCATGGTTTGCGGGTCCTCCGCGCGCCGCTCGGCGGTGACCACCACTTCCTCCAGGCTGTCGGAGCCCGCGGCCGTCTCGGCAGCCAGGGGGGCATGCGCGGGCATCGAAAGACCGAGAGCTGTCGGTAGAAGCAGAAGCAGCTTTTTCATGTCGCGCACGTAAGCACCCCCAAGGTAAATGATCGATTCGAACAGCATTATTTTTCGGCCCGGCTCGGCGCAGACCGCGAGGCTCCTGCACGGCGCCCTGCCTCGCGCGGGACCCAATTCGCGGGCCCTACAAAGCCGCCATGTTGTGAAATGTAAGCGTTTGCATTTATGATGTCAATCAGTCGCGGCGACGATTCCGATGGCGGCGCCATACAGCATGGAACGGGGAAAAAATCATGCCTCTTCGCATCTATTCATTGTTGGGCGCGCTGTTGCCGCTGATCTTTTCAGCCGCGGGCGCCTCGGCGGCGACGCCCTGTGCGGGGCTTCGCGGCCGCAGCATTGCCGGCGCGCAGATCGTCTCGGCGACGATGGTCGTTCCCTCGCCCGCCTGGCTCGCGCGGCAACACGCGCCGCCTGTTCGGGACGCGATTTGCCGTGCGTTCGTGCGTGTCGACACGACGATCGGCTATGAGCTTTGGATGCCGGCCCGGGCCCGGTGGAATCGGCGACTCCTCGGCGCGGGCGTCGGCGGCAGCGCCGGCACCTACAACTTCAGGGAACTCGCGATTGGAGTGGACCGCGGCTTCGCCGTGGCCTCGACGGACACCGGACATCTCGCGTCCGACGCCCACTGGATGCTGAACGCCGCGGCCGCGCAGAACTACGCCTATCTGGCCGTGCATCGCATGACCGTCACCGCCAAGGCCGTCGTCCGCGCCTACTACGGCGAGGAGCCCGGCCGCGCCTATTTCACCGGCTGTTCGGGCGGCGGGCGCGAGGGATTGAAGGAGCTTCAGCGCTTTCCGTCCGACTACGACGGCATACTCGCCGGCGCACCCGGTCCGAACATGCCGCTGCTGTCGGTGCGGCACATGCTCACCGGGCTTTGGCAGCAACGCAGCGGCGTCACGATCACGGATGCCGACTGGCGCCTCGTACAGCGGCAGGCGATCCGCGTCTGCGACAAGCTCGACGGACTCGCCGACGGCGTGATCGAGGATCCGCGCCGCTGTCACGTGAATCTCGACGAGCTGTCGTGCCATGGACCGCGGACGACGTCCTGTCTGTCGCCGGCCAAGCTCGCGCTCGTGAAGCGGATCGTGGGACCGATCCGCGATCGCAACGGAAGGATCTACGACAGCGGGCTTTACCCGGGTGTCCGCAGCCGTCCCGGACCGCCGCCCGCGCTCGTCGCGCAATTATTCGGCGACGGCGCGCATCATGACCCGAATTGGAATCCCACGTCCTTCGACCCCGCCGCGGACCTGGCCGCCGTCTACCGCGAACAGCCGGAGTTGCGCGCGGATCAGGCGGACGTCGGCGCGTTCGCGCGGCGCGGCGGCAAGCTCATCCTCTATCAAGGATGGATGGATCCCTCGGTGATCGCACAGCAGACGCTGGATTATTTCGAACGCGTGGTGGCAAGCTCGGGCGGCGCGGCCGACGCAGCGCGCTTCGCCCGGCTGTACATGGTCCCCGGAATGTATCATTGCCGCGGCGGAAACAGCACCGACCGGTTCGGCGGCGAGGCCGGCAGCGTCGCGGACGATCCCCGGCATGACGCGCTCAGCGCCTTGATCGCGTGGCGCGAACACGGCCAGGCGCCGGCTGCGTTGATCGCCGCGCGGGTGGCCGGAGGACGGGTCGTGCGCACGCGGCCCTTGTGCCCGTTCCCGCAGAGTGCCGCGTACCGCGGCGGGAACCCGGACTCGGCCGCCAGCTTCGCGTGTGTGGGTCCAGCCGGCGGTACGAAATGACGATGGCCGGCGCGCCGTTCCTGTATGCGGTCGGCGATATCGCGCCCGACCGGGACGATGCGGACGAGTGTTTTGCGCTGATCGCCGCCGACCTCGCCGCCGCGCAGTTCGTGTTCGGTCAGATCGAGACCAGTTTCACGACGCTCGGGACGCGCCTGCCGCAGGCGCGACACGCCGTGCGCGCCCGCCCCGAAGCCGTCATGGCGCTGCGCCGCGCCAACTTCGGCGTCGTCTCGTGCGCGGGCAACCATTGCATGGACTGGGGGCGGGAAGCGCTGCTCGACACGATGGAAAATCTGGAGCGTGCGGGAATCGCCGTGGTCGGAGCCGGGGCGGACATCGCGGCCGCCCGCCGCCCCGTGATCCGCGACGTCGGCGGCGTCCGTGTGGCCTTCCTCGCCTACAGCTCCATTTTGCCGCAGAGCTACTGGGCCGAGGATCGGCGCGCCGGGTGCGCGCCGATGCGCGCATTCACGCACTACGAGCAAGTCGAGCATGACCAGCCGGGGACCCCCGCGCGCATCCGCACCTTTTCGCATCCGGCGGACCTCGATGCCCTGCGCGCCGACGTCGCGTCCGCGAGGGCCGCCGCCGACCTGGTTCTGGTTTCGATGCACTGGGGCGTGCATTTCATCCCGTACGTGATCGCCGACTATCAGCGAGAGGTCGGCCATGCCGCGATCGATGCCGGAGCCGACGCCGTGATTGGTCACCACGCGCACATCCTCAAGGGCGCGGAACTGTACCGCGGACGGCCGATCCTCTACAGCATCGGCAACTTCGCCACCGACCTGCGCATGGACGCCGCGCACGCCGCGAGTGCCGGCTTTCGCGAGATACAGAAGCTTCACCCGCGGTGGATCCCGGACTTCGACAGCCTGTACAATTTCCCCGAGGATTCGCGGCTGACGCTGCTCGTGAAGATCGACCTGTCGCCGGAGTCGCAGGGCCGGTTGCGCCTTCGGCCGGTCCTCATCAACCGCAACGCGCAACCGCGGCTGCTCGCGCCGGCCGAACTTCATTTCGAGGGCGTCCGCGCCTATCTGGACGAAGCGGGCGGCTCGGCGGGCCTGAACGGGCGCTTGCGTACCTCGAACGGCGAATTGGAGCTGTACGCGGTGGCGCAGTGAGCGCGGTTCGCCGTTCAGCCGCTCGCGCGCACGATGAGTTCGAATCCGACGTCGACGACGCGGTGGCGGACGTTCTGGCCGCGGGCGCGTTTCATCAGGAACTTCGTCGCGTTCTCGCCGATAACCTGACCATCGATCTTCACGGTCGTGAGCGGCGGATCGAGCTCTCCGGCGAACGCTATATCGCCGAATCCGAGGACCGCCACGTCCGCCGGAACGCGGATCCCGCGGCGGCGCAACTCGTCGAGCGCGCCATGCGCGCCCCAATCCGACGAGCACACGATCACGTCCGGACGGCCGCCCGCATCGAGATGCGCGGCGACCGCCCGCCGTCCGTCGCCGAATGTCGTGATGCCGGGAAATGTGGCGATGGCCGGTTCCGGCACGCCGTTCTCGACCAGCATCTTGGTGACGCCGTAGCGGCGCGCGAGCGCGCGCACGCCCCCCGCGGACACGATGAACACCCGCCGGCCGCCGCCGCGCAGGATGTGCTCGCCGATGGCGCGTCCGACCGCCTCGTGGGAGAAGCCGACGGCCATGTCGATGGGATCCTGCGGGAGGTCCCAAGTCTCGATGGTCGGAATGCCGGACGCCTTGAGCTTCATGCGCGTGTTCGCGCTCGGCACCGCGCCGGTCAGGATGATCCCGTCCGGACGGCGTCCGATGATCGACAGGATCTGGCGCTCGGTGTGCTGATCGTTCGCGCCGGTCAGTCCCAGGACGACGCTGTAGCCCTGATCGGCGAGCGTGTCGCTGATCGCCTGTATCGTGCTGGAAAATATCGAGTTCGACATCGTCGGAATGACAGCGGCGACCATGCGTGTGCGCGACGAGGACAGTCCGCCCGCCAGCAGGTTGGGGACATAGCCGAGACGGTTGACCACCTCTTGGACGCGGGCTGCCGTCGACTTTCGCAGCCGCTCCGGGCTGTTGAAGAATCGCGATACGGTCGCTGTCGATACGCCGGCGGCCGCCGCGACCAGGTCGATCGTGAGTTCGCCCGGCCGCGATGCGATCGTGGGCTTGGACGGCTGTTTCTTCAAGCTGTGCGCCGGGTGGGGATGACCGCCGGAGCATGGCGGCATCGGCGTCGCGACGCAAGACCCGGGGCGATGCCGGAAGAAATTGTAAGCGATTGCATGGCGCGATATCTTGAACAGTGCGGCCTTGGCCGCGATCGAACGGGTCCTCGAGCGGACCGGAGCCTAAGATGAGCGAGCGTGACGTGCCTTTCCCGCCGGCGGATTTCGATCCTCTGGCGCCCGAGTCGTTCGACAGCCCGCATGCATTGTACGCGGACATGCGCGAGAGGTGCCCGGTCGCCCGCGCCGACGCCTGGGGCGGATTCTGGGCATTCCTCAAGTACGATGACGTGCAGCGGGCCGCCACCGATCATCGAACCTACATCACGTCGGTCCAGAACGTGATTCCGCGGCTCGCCTTCACCGGGCGCCGTCCGCCGCTCCATCTGGATCCGCCGGAGCACACCGCGTATCGCAAGGCCCTCAACCCCTTGCTCAGTGCGGAGCGCGTCGCGCGCCTGGAGCCGCAGATTCGCCGGATCATCACGGACCTGATCGACCGTCTGCTTGCGACGCCGGAACCCGACATCTGCCGGGACTTCTCCAGTCACATGACCATCCGGGTGTTCGCGGAGTGGATGAACCTGCCGATCGAGGAGGCGCTCGAACTCGCCCGCGTCGGCCGCGACTTCAACGTCGCCGTTCAGTCCGCCGACGACGCGGCGGTCCGGGAGACGAGCCTCAAACTCTACGAAATCGCCCGTGCCCTGATCGCCGAGCGGCGCAAGACGCCGCAGGACCCCGAAACGGATCCCGTCAGCGCATTGCTCGCCGCCCGGGGGGCGGACGGCCAGCCGCTGCCGGAGGACATGATCGTGGGCACCGTGCGGCAGGTCCTGGTCGTCGGCATCATCGCGCCGACAATCGTCATCGGCAGCATCACCGTGCACCTGGCGCGCCATCAGGACCTCCAGCAAACCCTGCGGACGCGGCCGGAACTGCTGCCGTCGGCGCTCGAGGAATTCTTGCGCCTCTACATGCCGTACCGCGGATTCGCGCGGACCACCACCCGTCCGGTGGAGGTGCGCGGCCGGCACATCGAGCCCGGCGAACCCATCGCCATCGTCTTCGCGTCGGCGTGCCGCGACGAATCGGTGTTTCCCGATCCGGATGAATTCATCCTGGACAGGCCGAACATCGGTGAATCGCTCGCGTTCGGCCGCGGGCCGCACAACTGCGTCGGCGCGGGTCTCGCGCGGCTCGAATTGCTGGTGGCGCTTCAGGAACTGCTTCGGCGCACGCGGCGCATCGAACTGAAGGGTGAACCGCTGCCGACCCGCTGTCCGGAGATCGGCGCGCTTTCGGTGCCCGTGCACATCGATCCGGCCCCGGATTCCTGACCGCTCAGGCTGCGTTCATCCCGCCGCGCAGCGCATCGAAGAGCGTGCCCTCGAGGTCGGTGACGTCCTCGAGGCGCAGGACGACATCGATCAGCCGCGAGACGGCGGAGTCCGGGAGCGGCTCGCGCGCGCGCGCGGCACAGTCGCGGAACTTGTCGATCAGTTCGGATTCGCTCAACGGGTCCGCCGGCGAGCCCCGCAGGTGCTCGATGCTGCATGACCAATCGCCGCCATCGCGCAGGCGGATTTCGGTGCGTCCGCCGCTCATCGCATGCAGCGGCAATCCGTCCATCGGCACGAAACGGACGCGCGCCGCGAGCGCGAGCGCCGCGGGCGCGCGCAGGGACGCGGGATCGAAGCTGTCGAGCGTGAGCGCGCCGTGAATCAGCGCGTGCGCAAAGCAATAGGGTGCGCTGAACTTGGCGTCAATGGCGTTCGCCGGGGACCGTTTATGCGCCTCGGGTTCGAAGAGCATGCGCATCAGCGGGTGCCCGTACAAGATCACCTCGTCGATCTGTTCGGCGGCGATGCCGCTTCGGTGCAGGCGCAGCCCCGCCTCGATGTACGGGTGGGTGCCGCGGCAGCTCGGGTAGAGCTTGTAGCTCACCCGGGCACCCTCGAAATCCCGGCCGAGCCCGTCCAGCAATCGTCCTTCGTGGTATTGGCCGCCGGCGTACAGCGCGTACAGGCCCGCCCGGCCTTCGAAGGGCTCGTCGAATCCGCGGGCGCCGGCGCCGGCAAGCAGCGCCGATTCGAGGCCGGCCCGCGCCGCCAGGCCTTCGCGCACCGCACGGAGGGTGGAGTCGGGCGTGCGCTTGAATTCGCTGCTGCAATTGCACGAGCACAGCGTGAGCGACCAGGCGTCGATGAAGCGATCCGCGGTCAATCCGAGCAGGTGAGCGCAGGCCGTGGCCGCGCCCTGGGCGCTGAACAGCGGCGGCGGATACCAGCCCCGGCTCTCCGGGCTCTCCTCGAGGGCGAGCGCCAGTCGACAGGCTAGGTCGGTGCCGGTCGCCAACGCGGTCAGCATGTCGGTGCCCGTGGTCCCGCGGCGCCCGGCGGCGAGCGCGAGCAGCGCGGGC